>NZ_JBHXFI010000094.1:0-20343 GCF_042724075.1 Streptomyces sp. NPDC127097
GGGGGACCCTGTGGGAGAGTAGGACGCCGCCGAACAATTTTTAGAGGAAGCCCCTCGGGAACGAAAGTTCCCGGGGGGCTTTTTCGCGTTTCCGGAGGGATGGAAGTCAATCGACTGGTGGGTGGGAGAGGGATGCCTGGTGGCCCTGGCTTGGTCAGCCCCATCGGTTGCCGGCAGAGAGGCGTGGCTGACGCTCTCTGCCGGCAGCAGACCTTCATTGGCATTCCCTAGCAGGGTTCTTCCACGGCCTGTAGTGGAGCCTTGAGGTGTTGGTCGCCCCCAGTAGGGCGTTGTCGCCCACCGTGTGACGGCATGCCCCTGCCATGCCATGTATCCGGCAGAGATGCCTGCGGGCTCCGTCTCGGACGTAGAGGGCCGAGGGTGAGGAAGGAGCCGGTCTCTACAGACGGCCGGAGGACTTCAGGGTGAGGTAGGCGTCGGCCAGGTCGGGGGCCAGGCGGGACGGGGTGGAGTCGATGACCGTGATGCCGTGGTGGCGGAGGCGGTCTGCGGTGCGGCGGCGGGCGGCGCGGGTTTGTTCCGCGGCGGCGGCTGCGTAGACGGCCTGGGGGGTGTGGCGGCCGGCGGCCATTTCCTCGATGCGGGGGTCGGCCACGGCCGCGACGATGAGTTCGTTGCGTTGGGTGAGGCTGGGGAGGACGGGCAGGAGGGCCTCCTCCACGGGGGCCGCGTCCAGGCCGGTGAAGAGCACGATCAGGGACCGGCGCGGGGTGCGGCGGTGGATGGTGGCGGCCAGGCCGCGGGCATCCGCCTCGACCAGTTCGGATTCGAGGGGAGCCAGGGCTTCGGTCAGGGCCGGGAGGAGGTCGCGGGCCGTGCGGCCCTGGACCGAAGCGCGTATGCGGCGGTCGTAGGCGAGCAGATCCACGCGGTCACCCGCTCGGGCGGCAAGGGCGCCGAGCAGCAGGGCGGCGTCCATGGAGGCATCGAGGCGGGGGATGTCGCCGACGCGGCCCGCCGAGGTACGGCCGGTCTCCAGGACGAGCAGGATGCGGCGGTCGCGCTCAGGGCGCCAGGTGCGTACGGCGAGGTTCTGCCGGCGTGCGGTGGCGCGCCAGTCGATGGAGCGGGTGTCGTCGCCGTGCGTGTAGTCGCGGAGGCTGTCGAATTCGGTGCCCTCGCCGCGGGTCAGGATGCTGGTGCGGCCGTCGAGTTCGCGGAGCCGGGCGAGCTTGGCGGGGAGGTGCTTGCGGCTGGTGAAGGGCGGGAGGACGCGCAGCGTCCAGGGGACGTGGTGGCTTCCCTGCCGGGCTGCCAGGCCGAGCGGGCCATAGGAGCGGACGGTGACGCGGACCGCGTGGTGGTCACCGCGGCGGGTGGGGTGGAGCTTGGTGGTGAGGCGGCGGCGTTCGGCGGCGGGGATGCGCACGGTGTGGCGGGATGCGGGGATGTCCGAACCGGGGTGGAAAGTGCTCGGGGGCCAGGCGTCACGGATCTGGGCGCGCAGGGTGCGGCGGCTCGGATTGGTGAGCGTGAGGTGTGTGTGGGCTTCGCCTGCTAGTCGAACAGTTGTGTCACCGGTTCGGGTGAAATGGAGCTTTCGCACTGGCGCGGCGAGCGCGAGATCGCACAAGATTGCTATCAGCAGGGCGAGTTGGACGGTGAGGATGCCGAGCCAGCTGGGCAGCACGAAGCCGACGAAGAGGGCTCCGCATGCGGAGATGAGGGCGGTGCGTCCGGTGAGGGCCACGGTGTCGTCTCAGCGGGGGACGGGGAGATGAGCGAGCACGGCGTTGATCACGGAGTCTGCGGTGACTCCCTCCATCTCCGCTTCGGGGCGGAGCTGGACGCGATGTCGGAGCGTGGGAAGAGCAAGCGCCTTGACGTCGTCAGGGGTGACATAGTCCCGGCCGGTGAGCCAGGCCCAGGCTCGTGACGTGGAGAGCAGGGCGGTGGCGCCTCGGGGGGAGACGCCGAGAGAGAGCGAGGGGGATTCGCGGGTGGCACGGCAGATATCGACGATATAGCCGGTTACTTCGGGGGAGACAGTGGTCTTGGCGACCGCGTCTCGCGCAGCGTCGAGGTCAGCGGTGGAGGCGACCGGGCGCAGTCCCGCGGCACCGAGGTCGCGGGGACTGAAGCCGGCCGCGTGCCGGGTGAGGATGTCGATCTCGTCGTGGCGGGCGGGGAGCGGCACGGTCAGCTTCAGCAGGAAGCGGTCGAGCTGGGCCTCGGGGAGCGGGTAAGTGCCCTCGTATTCCACGGGGTTCTGGGTGGCGGCCACCAGGAACGGCTCGGGGAGGGGACGGGCTGTGCCGTCGACGGTCACCTGGCGCTCTTCCATCGCTTCGAGCAGGGACGCCTGGGTTTTGGGAGGCGTCCGGTTGATCTCGTCGGCGAGCAGCAGGTTGGTGAAGACGGGACCCGGCTGGAAGGAGAACTCGGCGCTGCGGGTGTCGTAGACCAGCGAGCCGGTGACATCGCTCGGCATCAGGTCAGGGGTGAACTGGACGCGCTTGGTGTCGAGTTCGAGAGCGGCCGACAGGGCGCGAACGAGCAGGGTCTTGGCGACTCCGGGGGCACCTTCGAGCAGCACGTGACCGCGGCAGAGGAGGGCGACGACCAAGCCGGTGACGGCGGGGTCCTGGCCTACAACGGCCTTGGCTATCTCGGTGCGCAGCTCCTCCAGGGAGGCTCGGGCGCGGTCAGCGGTCGGGGTGCTCACGAGGGGCGTGCCTCTCTTGGGAAACGATCGAGGATTCGAGTGCGTCGAGTTGGTCGGCCAGGTGGACCAGGGCCTTGTCGTCCGCGGGGGCCGGGCCAAAGAGCAGGTGGTGAAGGTCTGCGTCGACGCCGGGGGCGGAGGTCAAGTGGGCGTGAAGGGCCGGGAGAAGGACGTCGGGGGTGTGGGCGTGTGTCGGGGACACGCCGATGAGGGGAGCGAGTCGTGTGCGGGTCGCGGAGCGCAGCACGGCCGAGGCCCGGTCGCGGGCATTGGCCTGCTCGTAGAGGCGGGCGTGGCCCTCGGTGGTCTCGGCGGCAGGGACGGTGACCGGGAGCCTTTCCGGCACCAGCGGGCCGAGACGACGGGCGCGCCACACGGCCGCGAGCACGGCGGCGAAGGTGAGTTGGAGCAGGGCCCAGTACCAGCCGGACGGGATGAGATCGAGGAAGCCGCGCTCTTTGTCCTGAGCAGCGGACGGGTCGCTCATGGAGGGGAGGTACCAGACCAGATGCTTGTGCGTACCGAGGAGTTGGAGGGCCAGCGAGGCGTTGCCGTGCTCGGCGAGGTGGTGGTTGTAGAGGAAGTCGGGGGAGCCGAGGAGCACGGTGTCGCGGCCGGTGCGGGGGGCCGGCAGACGCAGCAGAGTGGGCTGGTTGCCGCTGAGGTAGCAGCGATCGGCGCCTTGGACGGACGTGGTGTAACTGCGGCCGCCCAGAAAGGCGTTACCCGCGCGTCGGGCCTCCGGGAGGGAACACGCGGGCCGGCGGGCAGCGAGGCTGGCCGGCGAATCCGTCCGGACGCCGGGGGCGAAGGTTTCGAGGGACGAGGAGTCGGGGGTGAGGAGGACGGTGCGACCGGGGGTGTGGGCGGTCGCGGTGTGCAGGCCCGTCAGCTGATCTTGCGTCAGCATGTCGGGGCGGGTGACGAGGAGTGTGGTGCCGGGGCCGGCCGCCGCCGCGGCTTCCTCGGAAGTGGTCACGACCCGGGTGGAGACGCCGTGAGAGGCCAGGAGTTGGGCGAGGGCCCGGCTTCCGGTCCGGTCGGCGGATCGGGGGTCGAGCCGCCCGTGCTGTTCGCCGGACTGAAGGGCCGCGATCACCATGCCGCTGATGACGAGCAGCAGGAGCGCGAGCAGCGGTCCGCGGGACCGGGTCCACAGGCTGCGAACGGTGGGCGGGAGCGCGGAGGCGTCCGGGGCTGCCGTGGTCATCCGCGGCTCCTGGTCGGGGTGGTGGCCAGGTCGGGCTTGGCGTGTTGCAGGTCGGTGTCGAGGCTGGTCAGAAGGGCGTACGCCGGTTCCGTGCCGGGGCGGCCGCCGTATGTGACGTCGTCGAAGGTGCGTGCCGCGGTACGCAGCCGGCCGGCGTACGCGGGAAGTGCCCAACCCGCCTCGGTGGCCGCCTCGTCGGCGGTGCGGCCCGGGCCGGGGGTGAGCAGGGTCCGTTCTTCGAGGGCGAGGACGAGGGCGCGCATGCGGTCCTGGATCGCCTGGTTCCAGTGGCCCTCGGCGGCGTGCCGGTCGGCGGCCGCTCGGTGTGCGGCGGCGGTGCGGGGGGTGTCGGAGAAGAGCGCGCCGCTGGTGGTCGGGGTGCGGCGCACCGCGCCGAGCCGAAGCCGGAGGGCGACCAGGAGCAGCAGGACGAAGGCCGCGATGACGAGGATCCCGATCCAGCCACCCGGTGTGGCGTCGGCGGCCGCGCTGAAGAGTTCGTTGACGCGTTGCCAGAGCCAGTCGAGGGCACGCTGGACCGGGTTGGGGTCGTGCTGGTGGTACCGCGGATCGGACAGCTCGCGCTCGGCCGCCTCCCGGGCGGGGAGGCGCGGAGTCCGCACCGGTATGTCGTCGTCGGGGCGCGCCATGAGTCGTTCGAGCGCGGCCCCGTTCCCCCCTGTGGTCACCGCATCAGCTTCCCGGAGTGGCGTTGTCGGGGTCTTGCCCGGGGCCTTCGGCCTTGGTGGTCTTGGCCGGGGCGTCCGTGGCGGCCGTGGGCGTGGTGCCTGGCTCGGTGGTCTCCGTGCCGGCGTCGCCCGTCTCGGAGCTGGCTGCCGCGGTGTTGTCCGTGGCGGAGCTGTCGGACGGCGCGCTGTCTGCCGGTGTGTCAGTGGCGGTCGGGGCGGCCGCCGCCGGTGCGTAACCCTGGGCCGGACCCGTGGCAGCGGGAGCGGGGGGTGCCGGGTGCGGGGTGGGGGCGTCGGCGCCGTAGCCGGGGAGGCCCGCGGCGCGGGCGAGTTCGAGGTCGAGTGCCTCGCGGCGGATGCGCTGGTCCATGTACAGGAGCGCGGTGATGCCGGCGCTGATCGGGAAGGTGATGGTGGAGCTGATGACGGCTCCGATGCCCAGCACGATCAGGAACGACCAGCCGGTGGTGCTGCTGGTGCCGTTCGCCCAGTCCATGAGGCTCTCGCCACCGACCAGGAAGGCGACGAGGGTGGCCGGGATCTGGATGATGAACTCGACGATGCCGATCAGGAGGTAGGTGAGGAGCTGGGTGCCCAGCACTCGCCACCAGGCGCCCCGTACGAGCTTCGCGGACCGGCGCAGCGCGGTGATGACGCCCTGCTTCTCCAGCATCAGCGCGGGGGAGGCGAGGCTGTAGCGGACCCACAGCCAGATGGTCACCACGGCGGCGGCCATTCCGCCGAACAGGGTGAGAAGCAGCCCTGCCTCCGCGGAGCCCGAGGCGATGAGGAGGACGCCGGGCGCCACACCGACCGCGAGGATGGCCGTGAGGGCCAAGGGGAGCAGGACGAGCAGGCCGAGCAGGCGCGGGAGTTGGGGGCGTGCGTCGCGCCAGGCATCCCCGGCGGTCACCGAGCGGCCCAGGACGGCACGGCTCACGACCATGGTGAGCAGCCCCGTGGCGATGAGGGTGGCGAGCAGACCGATCACCGAGGTGATGCCGGTGGCGGCGAGCGAATTGCCCAGCTGACGCATGGATTCGCGGAGCGGCGGCAGGTTTTCGCGCGACAGGGCGGGCTCGCGGCCGGCGTCCTGGAACCACAGGCCGGTGACCACGGTGACGGCGGTCTGTGCGACCACCGCGACGATCAGCGAGATGCCGAGGACGGTGCGCCAGTGGGCGCGCATGGTGGCGACCGCGCCGTCGAGTATCTCGCCGACGGCGAGGGGACGCAGGGGGATGACGCCGGGCTTGGCGGCCTGGGGCGTCGGGACCCAGGCGCCGCCCCAGGGAGGCTGCGTGCCCGGGCCCGGAGCGCCGCCCCAGCCGGGCCCGCCGTATCCGGGCCCGGTGGCACGGGTGCGGTCGCCGGGCGTGCCCTGGTCAGGCCGTCCGTGCGGGCCGCTCTGAGCGGGGATGCCGGCGGGGGCCGACCACTGGCCGGCGGGCGGCTGTTCCTTGGACCAGTTCGGTGGGGAGGACTGCCCGGCCGGGCCGGCCGGGTCTGCCTGGGCGGGCTGCTCCTGGGTGCCGCGGGCCGGCTCGTCGGAGGGAGTGGATCCGGGCGAGGCCCAGCCCGGAGAGTTGTTCATCGTCGCTCCTTCTTGCTGCCCGTCCGCCGGGGCGGCGGGGATCCGGGGTCCGCGGTGGCAGTCATCGTGTCATGGCCACCGGCGTTGTGTACCAGGGCCCGGAGTACGAGGGGACCTTCTGTTCGAGGGGCGATCGGCGTCAGACTGAGTGAATGGGCGATCAGTACGAGGTATCCGAGACGGGCGCCGGGGCGCTCACGATTCCGTCGTTGCGTTGGGAGGAGCCGCCGGAGGGGCCCGTATTGGTCCTGCTTGATCAGACGCGGCTGCCGGCGGAGGAGGTCGAGCTGGTCTGCACGGACGTTCCGGCGCTGGTGCAGGCGATCCGGACGCTGGCCGTGCGCGGGGCGCCGCTGCTGGGCATCGCGGGTGCGTATGGCGTCGCGCTGGCCGCGGCACGCGGCTTCGACGTGGAGGAGGCGGTGGAGGCGCTGGCGCAGGCGCGGCCGACCGCGGTCAATCTGGGGTACGGCGTGCGGCGGGCGGGCGGCGCGTACCGCGCGGCGTTCGCCGAGGGCGGGGCTCAGGCCGGGGCGGCCGCGGCGCTGGCCGAGGCGCGGGCCGTGCACGCCGAGGACATCGAGGCCAGCACCCGGATGGCGCAGCACGGGCTGGCGCTGCTGGGCGAGCTGCTGCCGGGCGGCGGTCACCGGATCCTCACGCACTGCAATACGGGTGCCCTGGTGTCCGGGGGCGAGGGCACCGCCCTGGCCGTGGCGCTGGCGGCACACCGGTCCGGTGAGCTGCGCCGGCTGTGGGTGGACGAGACGCGGCCGCTGTTGCAGGGCGCGCGGCTGACCGCCTACGAGGCGTCGCGGGCGGGTATGGCGTACACCGTGCTCTCGGACGGTGCGGCGGGTTCGCTGTTCGCCGGGGGTGAGGTGGACGCGGTGCTGATCGGTGCGGACCGGATCGCGGCGGACGGGTCGGTGGCCAACAAGATCGGCAGCTATCCGCTGGCGGTGCTGGCGCGGTACCACCACGTTCCGTTCGTGGTGGTGGCACCGACCAGCACGGTGGATCTGGAGACCGAGGAGGGGGCGGATATCGAGGTGGAGCAGCGTCCGGGCCAGGAAGTGACGGAGTTCTCGTTGCCGTTTGCGCAGGGGCCCGGGGCGGAGGCCGGCACCGGCATACCGGTGGCGCCGCTGGGCTCACTGGCCTACAACCCGGCCTTCGACGTCACTCCGCCGGAGCTGGTGACGGCGATCGTCACGGAGGCGGGAGTGGTGTGTCCGGTGACCCGGGACGGGCTGGCAGAGGTGTGTTCCACGTCACGATGGAGTAAGTCACGATCAGGTAATGGGATGATGGCCGAATGAAGGGACGCGTCCTGGTCGTCGACGACGACACCGCACTGGCAGAGATGCTCGGCATCGTGCTGCGCGGCGAAGGTTTTGAGCCGTCGTTCGTGTCGGACGGTGACAAGGCCCTTGCGGCCTTCCGTGAGACCAAGCCCGATCTTGTGCTGCTCGACCTGATGCTGCCCGGACGGGACGGTATCGAGGTCTGTCGGCTGATCCGGGCCGAGTCCGGGGTGCCGATCGTCATGCTGACCGCCAAGAGCGACACCGTGGATGTGGTGGTCGGGCTCGAGTCGGGCGCGGACGACTACATCGTCAAGCCGTTCAAGCCCAAGGAGCTGGTGGCCCGGATCCGGGCGCGGCTGCGGCGTTCGGAGGAGCCCACACCCGAGCAGCTGGCGATCGGTGACCTGGTCATCGACGTGGCCGGCCACTCGGTGAAGCGGGACGGGCAGTCGATCGCGCTGACCCCGCTGGAGTTCGATCTGCTGGTGGCGCTGGCGCGTAAGCCGTGGCAGGTGTTCACGCGTGAGGTGCTGCTCGAGCAGGTCTGGGGCTATCGGCACGCCGCCGACACCCGGCTGGTCAATGTCCATGTGCAGCGGCTGCGCTCCAAGGTCGAGAAGGACCCGGAGCGGCCGGAGATCGTGGTGACCGTGCGCGGGGTCGGCTACAAGGCCGGGCCCAGCTGAGATGACCCGGGACGGTTCGACCCCGGAGGGAAAGCGGGGGCGCACCGTCGGCCCGGCGGGTGATATGTCCTTTTCGGGTAGGTTGCTGGCCTGGTTGCTGCGCGGTGGGCAGTTGCTGCCCGACGGCGCGGTGAGCGGGCCGGTCCACCCCCTGCTGCGGCTCTTCAGCCGCTGGGTGCGGCGGCCGCTGCTGCCCGCCCTGCGGCTGTGGCGCCGCAACATCCAGCTGCGCGTGGTGGCGACCACCCTGCTGATGTCGCTCGCCGTGGTGCTGCTGCTCGGTGTCGTGGTCGTCGGGCAGGTCCGTAACGGCCTGCTCACGGCCAAGGCCCAGGCCGCGCAGAGCCAGGCCGCGGGCGGCTTCAGCGTCGCCCAGAAGATGGCGGACGGCGCCGACGACACCCGGTCCGACGAGGGCGCCCGCACCGGCAACCGCGGCACCCAGGACTCCGCGACCTGGCTGACCGGCCTGGTCGAACAGCTCGCCAGTGGTGGCCAGGGCGTCTTCTCCGTCGTGGCGCTCAGCTCCGACTCCGACGAACCGTTCGGCGACTCCAGCCCCGGCACCCGTGGGCCGCGCGCCTCCGGTGATGTCGATCCCGAGCGGAGTGTGCCCGCCGACCTGCGGCGGAAGCTGGACACCAAGGCCGGGACCTTCCGCCAGTACACCCAGATCAAGCGCATCGGGTCGGACGACGGTGATTCGGCGCTCATCATCGGCAAGCGGCTCAACGACGCGAACAGCAATCAGTACCAGCTCTACTACCTCTTCCCGTTCACCCAGGAAGAGGAGTCGCTCAAGCTCGTGACGGGGACCCTCGCGACCGCCGGGGTGTTCGTCGTGATCCTGCTCGGCGCGATCGCCTGGCTGGTGGTCCGGCAGGTCGTCACGCCCGTACGGATGGCCGCGGGGATCTCCGAGCGGCTGGCCGCCGGCCTGCTCCAGGAACGGATGAAGGTCACCGGCGAGGACGACATCGCCCGGCTCGGTGAGTCCTTCAACAAGATGGCGCAGAACCTCCAGGTCAAGATCCAGCAGCTGGAGGAGCTGTCCCGGATGCAGCGCCGCTTCGTCTCCGATGTCTCGCACGAGCTGCGGACGCCGCTGACGACCGTACGGATGGCGGCAGACGTCATCCATGACGCGCGGGACGAGTTCGATCCCGCCACCGCGCGCTCCGCCGAGCTGCTGCGCGGCCAGCTCGACCGCTTCGAATCGCTGCTCGCGGAGCTGCTGGAGATCAGCCGGTTCGACGCCGGTGCGGCCGCGCTGGAGGCCGAGCCGGTCGATCTGCGCGATGTGGTGCACCGCGTCATCGAAGGCGCCGAGCCGCTCGCCGAGCGCAAGGGCACCCGCATCCTGGTGCGCGGCGCCGAACAGCCCGTCATCGCCGAGGCCGATCCCCGCCGGGTGGAGCGGGTGCTGCGCAATCTCGTCGTCAACGCCGTCGAGCACGGCGAGGGCCGCGATGTGGTCGTGCGGCTGGCGTCCGCGGGCGGCAAGAGCGGCGGCGCGGTGGCCGTCGCCGTACGTGACTACGGTGTCGGCCTCAAGCCCGGCGAGGCCACCCGGGTCTTCAACCGTTTCTGGCGCGCGGATCCGGCCCGGGCCCGTACGACCGGCGGTACCGGACTCGGCCTGTCGATCGCCGTCGAGGACGCCCGGCTGCACGGCGGCTGGCTCCAGGCATGGGGCGAGCCGGGCGGTGGCTCGCAGTTCCGGCTGACGCTGCCGCGGACGGCCGGCGAGACGCTGCGCGGATCCCCGATCCCGCTGGAGCCGGAGGACTCGCGGCGCCACCGCGGACTGGACGAGAGCGGGCAGCCGCGTGCCGGATCGGGCCGCAAGGCGTCCACGATCCCCGTGCAGACACGTGCCGCGCAGGGTGACGCGGCCTCCCCCGTACCGGAGCCCAAGGCGGCCCGCCCGGAGGCCGATCCGACGGCGCTGCCCGGCAGTGGTTCCCGGGTGGTGCCGCAGACCGGGGGCGTACGGAGCGAAGCGGCGGCGCGTGGCGACAGCGCGCGCACCGACGAGTCGGTCCGCGAGAGCGGGGCCGAGCAGGAAGCAGGACAGGGCGTGGAGCGGGAAGGCGGGCTGCGTGGACACTGAGCGCGGAGGCGAGCGCGGGGAGGGCACCGGGTCCCGCCCCCGTGCGCGCAGGGGAGCCGGGCCGGCGCGGAAGTTTCTGCTGCTCGGCTGTGCGGCGGTGCTGCTGGCCGGCTGCGCGTCGATGCCGGACGGCGGGGAGGTCACCTCGGTCGACCAGTCGCCGCGCTCCGAAGGGGAGTCGCAGGTCCGGGTCTACGGCGTGCCCCCGCAGGACGGGGCCCAGCCCACGAACATCGTGCGCAGCTTCCTCGACGCGACCACCAGCGACGAGGCGGATTTCCGTACGGCCACCCAGTATCTGGCCAAGTCGGCGAAGCGGACCTGGCGGCCGTTCCAGGCCACCAATGTGCTCCAGGAGCGTCCGAAGGCGGAGCCGAAGACGCAGCCCAACCGCGAGGACGCCAACGGCTACACGGTCACGCTCTCCGGCAGCCAGGTGGCGACGGTGGACGACAGCCACGCCTATACGCCGGAGGAGAAGCCGTACCGCCGGACGATCCACCTCATCAAGGAGGGCGGACAGTGGCGTATCGACCGGCTGCCCAACGGGCTGGTGCTCGGGCTGTCCGACTTCCAGCGCATCTACCGTTCGGTCAACAAGTACTACTTCGCCTCCTACCAGTCGGAGTCGCAGGAGCCGAAGGCGAGCCGGAACGTGCTCGTCGCGGACCCGGTCTATCTGCGGCAGCGGATAAAGCCGATCACGGCCAGTGTGGAGGCGCTGCTGTCCGGGCCCACCGACTGGCTGAATCAGGTGACGACTTCGGCGTTCCCGTCCGGCACCCGGCTCGCCGCGAGCGATCTGGCGCTGGACGACTCCAACGCGCTGCGGGTCAAGCTCAGCAAGCAGGCGGTGAGCACGGACACCGCCCAGTGCAAGCGGATGGCGGCTCAGCTCTTCTTCACCGTCCAGGACAAGACGCGGGCTTCGAAGGTCAGCGAGGTGGAGCTCCAGGACAACAGCGGCAACTCGCTGTGTGAGCTGTCCCAGGAGCAGGCCGAGCGCGACTTCTCCCCGTCCCCCGGCACCGGACGCGCCGACAAGGAGTACTTCATCGACGCCGATAACAAGGTCGTCGCCATGTCGGACTCCGCGACCGAACCGACGCCGGTGCGCGGACCGTTCGGAACGGGCCACACCCCGCTGCGCTCGATCGCCGTCTCGCGCGGTGAGGACACCGTGGCCGGGGTGTCGAGCGACGGCCGGTCGCTGTATGTGGCCGGTATGGAGGACGAGGTCAAACGCGGTGAGCCGCTGCTGACCAGCTCCGGCCCGGCCAAGGGCGCCGACGGGGGACTGACCGCGCCGAGCTGGGACGGGCTGGGCGATCTGTGGATCGCGGACGGCGCCGCGCACGGCTCGCGGCTGCTGCGGATGCGCGAGGGCAAGGGCGACCCCGAAGAGGTGGCGGTGCCCGGCCTCGACGGGCGGCGGATCAAGGCGATCAAGGTGGCCGCGGACGGGATCCGGATCGCGCTCCTGGTGGAGGACAAGGGGCGTACGACGCTCCAGCTCGGCCGGGTGGAGCGGGGCGGAAGTTCGGCGCATCCGGAGCTCTCCGTGCAGGAACTGCGTCCGATCGCACCGCAGTTGGAGGACGTGGTGGCCGCGTCCTGGGCCGGCGGCAGCCGGCTGGTGGTGGTCGGACGGGAGTCCGGCGGGGTGCAGCAGATGCGGTTCATGGAGACCGATGGTTCGGCGTCCAACGCGCAGACGCTGCCCGGCGTCAACGGTGTCAAGTCGGTGGCCGCTTCGGAGGACGAGGCCAGGCCACTGATCGCCGACGCCACGGAGGGCATCGTGCGGCTGCCCCTGGACGCGAACTGGAAGACCGTGGCGAAGGACGGGACGGCGCCGGTCTATCCCGGGTGACGCGGAGGGCGCGGGCCCCGGTACGCCGCGGACGAGGTGAGCGCGGGGCCGGGGAGTGCGGCGGGCCCGGCCTGCCGTGACGCCTCCGTGCGGCTGATCCACGTGGACCGCGGCCGCGGTTATCCACAGGGGTGGTGGCCGGGCGGGAACGGCGGGACAGTGGAGTCATGCAGGGGGTGTGGCGCGAACTGGCCGGTCTCGTGCTGCCGGTCGACTGTGCGGGGTGTGGTCGGCCGCGTACGGAACTGTGTGCCGAATGCCGTCGGGTGCTGGCGCGGGACGGGCGCGGGGCGCGGCGGGTACGACCGTGGCCGGAGCCCGTGGGACTGCCCCGGGTGCGGGCGGCGACGCCGTACGCCGACGAGGCGCGGGCGGTGCTGCTGGCACACAAGGAGCGGGGTGCCCTGCGGCTGGCCGGGCCGCTGGGGGCGGTGCTGGCCGGGGCCGTGCGGGGGCTGCGGGCCGGCGGCGGACCGCTGCTGCTGGTGCCCGTGCCGTCGGCACGAAGATCGGTGGCGGGGCGCGGGCACGATCCGGTGCGCAGGATCGCGCTGGCGGCGGCCGGGGAGCTGCGGCGGGCGGGACGGGGTGCCCGGGTGCTGGCGGTGCTGCGGCAGCGTCGCGCGGTGGCCGACCAGGCGGGGCTGAGCGCCCGGCAGCGGCTGGCGAATGTCGCCGGTGCACTGGAGGTGCGGGCCGGGGCGGAAAGGCTGCTGACGGCGCAGCCAGCGGTGCTGGTGGACGACCTGGTGACGACGGGGGCCACGCTCGCCGAGGCGGCGCGGGCGGTCACGGCGGCCGGCGGACGGGTGGCCGGAGCCGCGGTGGTGGCGGCGCCGAGCAGTGCTTTCGAGTTCAACGGGGCGCGAAGCGAGGCATTACCACGACGCAGGTAGCCGGGGAGGAAAAGTCACCCAAATGGAGCCGACGGCTCCGAGGGGGTGCCGACATCCGTCCGGGAGAGCTATGTTCGGTTGTGAGGACTTGGCGAGTGTTTTGCCTCGAATGTCGCGATCAATGCGTTCAGGGGCTTTTTCGGCGACCCTGAAAACGGGGGGAGTGGAGAGCTTGTCGTCGGGGGAGGAGGAGGTGAAAGTCGCCAAGTCCGAGGCTTCGGCAACCACCGGAGCCTGGTGCAAGAAGGAATTGCTCCGCTTGAAGAGCGGAGCGATCCGGGAACGGAGTTCTGCGTGGACATCGTCGTCAAGGGCCGCAAGACCGAGGTGCCCGAGCGGTTCCGCAAGCACGTGGCCGAGAAGCTGAAGCTGGACAAAGTCCAGAAGCTCGACGCCAAGGTGATCAGCCTGGACGTCGAGGTGTCCAAGGAGCCCAACCCGCGGCAGGCCGACCGTTCCGACCGAGTGGAGATCACCCTTCGCTCCCGTGGCCCGGTGGTCCGGGCCGAGGCGGCCGCAGCCGACCCGTACGCCGCGCTGGATCTGGCAACCGCCAAGCTCGAGGCGCGTCTGCGGAAGCAGCACGACAAGCGCTACTCGCGTCGCGGCAACGGCCGCATTCCGGCGAGTGAAGTCGCGGTCACCGTGCCCGACGCCGCAAGCCTGAACACCAACGGCGAACTCGCCGCCGAGGCCGAGCAGAAGGTGCCGACCACCAGGATGGGGTCGATCGACGTCCAGGGTGAAGGGCCCCTGATCGTCCGCGAGAAGACCCACTCGGCCGCGCCGATGCATCTCGACCAGGCGCTCAACGAGATGGAGTTGGTCGGACACGACTTCTACCTCTTCGTCGACGCCGACACCAAGCTGCCGAGCGTCGTCTACCGGCGGCACGCATACGACTACGGAGTCATCCACTTGAACCCCGACTTGTTCGGGGAGGAGGAGCCCGGCGGCGCAGGCGGCGCGCTGGGCGGCTGAGCCCCACCCGCTCGGTGCCCCCGGCGTACGCCGGGGGCACCATCGTGCCCGGAGAGAGCAGGAGTTGAAGCCGTATAGTGTTTGTGCCGGCCAGGGAGTACGGGGACGCGAAACGGCGACGAGCCGGGGAGACAGTCGTATGGCATTGATCGGGCCGGCCGCACGGGGCTGTTGTCAACCAGCCTTATTTCCAAGCTCCGGCCTCTCGGCCGAGTAGTTGACGGGGAGGATCAATGGGGGACAGTTTCGGGCCCGTGCGCGACGCCGCGGATGATGACCACAGCGGGGCCGGGGGCGATGACGGGGCCGGCCGGGCCGTAAGCGTGCCGCGCAAGGAGCCGATCCGGGTCCTGGTCGTGGATGATCACGCACTCTTCCGGCGGGGCCTGGAGATCGTTCTGGCCCAGGAGGAGGACATCCAGGTCGTCGGCGAGGCGGGGGACGGCGCGGAGGCGGTCGACAAGGCCGCGGATCTGCTGCCCGACATCGTGCTGATGGATGTCCGGATGCCCAAGCGCGGTGGGATCGAGGCGTGCACCTCCATCAAGGAAGTGGCTCCCAGCGCCAAGATCATCATGCTCACGATCAGCGACGAAGAGGCCGATCTCTACGATGCGATCAAGGCCGGCGCCACCGGCTATCTCCTCAAGGAGATCTCCACCGACGAGGTGGCGACCGCGATCCGCGCCGTGGCGGACGGCCAGTCGCAGATCAGCCCGTCGATGGCGTCCAAGCTCCTGACGGAGTTCAAGTCGATGATCCAGCGGACGGACGAGCGCAGGCTGGTGCCCGCGCCCCGGCTCACCGACCGTGAGCTGGAGGTCCTCAAGCTGGTCGCCACGGGCATGAACAACCGCGATATCGCCAAGGAACTCTTCATCTCCGAGAACACGGTGAAGAACCACGTCCGCAACATCCTGGAGAAGCTTCAGCTGCACTCCCGGATGGAGGCGGTGGTCTACGCGATGCGGGAGAAGATCCTCGAGATCCGTTGAGCGGGCCGGCCGGGGTGAGTGATCCGGCGCCGGGCCCTCCGGTGTGCCGGTGGCCGGGGGCGGTGTGCGCCCCCGGAGCCGTCGGCCGGCGGTATCTAGTCACCCATGTGGGTGAGTTCTGAGCGCAGGGCGGCGGCCAGCTTCCCGTCGTCGCAGCGGTCGACGCGTACGGAGTCACAGCCGACCCAGTCCGCGGCCTCCCGGAGGGCCCGGGCCATCGGGGCGACCGCCTTGGGGCCCTGCATCGAGACCTGGCGGGCCACGAGGGTGGTGCCCTCGCGGGCCGGGTCCACCCGGCCCATCAGCCGGCCGCCCGCCAGCAGGGGCATCGCGAAATAGCCGTGTATCCGCCGGGGACGGGGGACATACGCCTCCAGGCGGTGGGTGAATCCGAAGATCCGTTCCGTGCGCGGCCGGTCCCAGATCAGCGAGTCGAAGGGCGACAGCAGGGTCGTGCGGTGCCGGCCGCGGGGCGGGGCGGCCAGTGCGGCGGGGTCGGCCCAGGCGGGCTTTCCCCAGCCCTCGACCTCGACCGGGACCAGTCCGGAGTCCGCGACGACGGCATCGACCTGCTCGGCCTTGAGGCGGTGGTAGTCGGCGAGGTCGGCGCGGGTGGCGACGCCCATGGCGGCCCCGGCCTGGGCGACCAGGCGGCGGAGGCACTCGGCGTCGTCCAGATCGTCGTGCAGCAGGGCATCCGGGACGGCGCGCTCGGCGAGGTCGTAGACGCGCTTCCAGGCGCGGCGTTCCGTACAGACCACCTGGCCGGTGTCGAGCAGCCACTCCACTGCGATCTTGGTCTCGGACCAGTCCCACCACTCCCCTCCGTTGCGGCCGCCGCCCAGCTCCGAGGTGGTCAGCGGGCCGTCGGCCGTCAGGCGGTCCAGGACGGCGGCGCAGGAGCGCTCGGAGTCCTCCATGACATGCCAGCGGTGACCCTTGGCGCGCCGGGCGCGGCGGCGGAAGGCGAAGTGCGGCCACTCCTCGATGGGCAGGATGCAGGCGGCGTGCGACCAGTACTCGAAGCTGTGGGGCCGTGCCGCAGGCGCGCCGGCAGGAGCCGTGGTCCAGTAGGCGGCCTCGACGGCGGGGCGGCCGACGGCACCGAGCCGGGCGTACGGCACCAGCTCATGGGAGCGGGCCAGCACCGAGATGGTGTCGAGCTGCACCGCGCCCAGATGCCGCAGCACCCCGCGCACCCCCGCCCGGCGGTCCGGGGCACCGAGCAGGCCCTGGGCGCGCAGCGCCATGCGCCGGGCGTCGTCGCGGGACAGGGCGGTCACGGGCGGGGGCTGCGGTGCTCGCTGCGTCACGGCGGTCATGCGGGAAAGCGTAGGGGTGGGCACTGACAATGGCCCCTGACCTGCGAGGACTGGTGGTGGCGACGGTGGCCCGGCCCGGCCGGAGGGGGCGCGGCGGGTGTGGAGGGCGTGGCGCGGCCCGTGCCCGGACGGTGCTCAGCCGGGGTACGGCAGATACGGGGTCGTGTCCCGGGCGGCCGGACCCAGGGAGCCGGACGGGCCGGGCTGCCCGGCCAGGTCGGCGAGGTCGGACGGGAGCAGGGAGCCGATCCAGACGTCCCGGCGGGTGCCTCCGCGCACCAGATGGGCGCGCAGGGTGCCCTCCATATGGAAGCCGAGTCTGCGAGCCACCGCCCGGGAGCCTTCGTTGCCGGCCTCCGCGTGCCACTCCAGGCGCTCCACCCCCAGCTCGCGGAAGGCCCAGCGCAGCACCGCGCGGCCCGCTTCGACGGTGTACCCGCGGCCGCGCTGCTCCTTGGCGGTCCAGTAGCCCAGCTCGGCCTGCCGTTCGGGGGTGTGGAGCCGGCCGAGGCTTACCAGGCCCATCGCGCCCACCAGGGAGCCGTCCGCCCGGGAGACCACGGCGAAGTTGTAGGTGGTGTTGTCGCGCCAGCCGTCGGGCACGATCGTGCCGACGAAGTGTTCCGCATCCGCGACGCCGTACGGTGAGGGGACGCTCGTCCAGCGCGGGATGTCGGGCTCCTGGCACGCGGCGTGCACCGCCGGCGCGTCGGAGGGTTCGAAAGGGCGCAGCACGAGGCGCTCGGTGGTGAGGGTGACGGGCTCCATGACGTGAGTCTGCTGGCTCGCCGAAGTCATGGCGACGGGTTTTCGGCGTGATTCCGGCACCGGTCCGGCACCTTCTCGCGGCGTCGTGCGTTCACGTGGGGAAGGGACAGCGGGGTTCGCTGCGGCGTACCTCCCGGCCCGGCAGCGTCCTCCTTTACGATGGCCGTTGCGGCGGGGCCTGCCCCCTTGGAAAAATGCCGCGCCCGCGCACTCGACCGTGCAGGCCCGACCGGCAAGGAGACCAGCCCAAGTGTCCGTCTTGACGAAGATCATGCGTGCAGGCGAAGGAAAGATCCTGCGCAAACTGCACCGCATCGCGGGCCAGGTCAATTCCATCGAGGAAGACTTCGCGGCGCTCTCCGACGCGGAGCTGCGTGCCCTTACGGATGAGTACAAGGAGCGCTACGCGGACGGCGAGAGCCTCGACGACCTGCTGCCCGAGGCGTTCGCCACGGTCCGTGAGGCCGCCAAGCGCGTGCTCGGCCAGCGGCACTACGACGTCCAGCTGATGGGTGGCGCGGCCCTTCACCTCGGGTACGTCGCCGAGATGAAGACCGGTGAGGGCAAGACCCTGGTCGGTACCCTCCCGACGTATCTGAACGCGCTGTCCGGCAAGGGCGTCCACCTGATCACGGTCAACGACTACCTGGCCGAGCGCGACTCCGAGATGATGGGCCGGGTCCACAAGTTCCTGGGCCTGACCGTCGGTTGCATCCTCGCCGACATGACGCCGGCCCAGCGCCGCGAGCAGTACAACTGCGACATCACCTACGGCACGAACAACGAGTTCGGCTTCGACTACCTGCGTGACAACATGGCCTGGTCGCAGGACGAACTCGTCCAGCGGGGCCACAACTTCGCGGTCGTCGACGAGGTCGACTCGATCCTCGTCGACGAGGCCCGTACGCCGCTGATCATCTCCGGCCCGGCGGACTCGGCCACCAAGTGGTACGGCGACTTCGCCAAGTTGGTGCGCCGCCTGAAGCGGGGCGAGGCCGCCAACCCGCAGCGCGGCATCGAGGAGACCGGCGACTACGACGTCGACGAGAAGAAGCGCACCGTCGGCATCCATGAGTCCGGCGTCAGCAAGGTCGAGGACTGGCTCGGTATCGACAACCTGTACGAGTCGGTGAACACCCCGCTCGTCGGTTACCTCAACAACGCGATCAAGGCCAAGGAGCTCTTCAAGAACGACAAGGACTATGTCGTCATCGACGGCGAAGTCATGATCGTCGACGAGCACACCGGCCGTATCCTCGCCGGCCGCCGCTACAACGAGGGCATGCACCAGGCCATCGAGGCGAAGGAAGGGGTGGAGATCAAGGACGAGAACCAGACGCTCGCCACGATCACCCTCCAGAACTTCTTCCGTCTCTACGACAAGCTCTCCGGCATGACCGGTACGGCCATGACCGAGGCCGCCGAGTTCCACCAGATCTACAAGCTCGGTGTCGTCCCGATCCCGACGAACCGCCCGATGGTCCGTGTGGACCAGGCGGACCTGATCTACCGCACCGAGACCGCGAAGTTCGACGCGGTCGTCGAGGACATCGTCGAGAAGCACGGGAAGGGCCAGCCGATCCTGGTCGGCACCACCTCGGTCGAGAAGTCCGAGTACCTCTCCCAGCAGCTCAACAAGCGCGGTGTCGCCCATGAGGTGCTCAACGCCAAGCAGCACGACCGTGAGGCGCCGATCATCGCGCAGGCCGGCCGCAAGGGCGCGGTGACGGTCGCCACGAACATGGCCGGCCGTGGTACCGACATCAAGCTCGGCGGCAACCCCGACGACCTCGCCGAGGCGGAGCTGCGCCAGCGCGGCATGGACCCGGTCGAGCACGTCGAGGAGTGGGCGGCCGCGCTGCCCGCCGCCCTGGAGCGCGCGGAGGCCGCGGTCAAGGCGGAGTTCGAGGAGGTCAAGGAGCTCGGCGGGCTCTACGTCCTGGGCACCGAGCGGCATGAGTCGCGGCGGATCGACAACCAGCTGCGCGGTCGTTCCGGCCGTCAGGGTGACCCCGGCGAATCGCGGTTCTACCTGTCCCTGGGCGACGACCTGATGCGGCTGTTCAAGGCGCAGATGGTCGAGCGCGTCATGGCGATGGCCAACGTCCCCGACGACGTGCCGATCGAGAACAAGATGGTGACCCGGGCGATCGCCTCCGCCCAGTCGCAGGTCGAGCAGCAGAACTTCGAGACGCGGAAGAACGTCCTGAAGTACGACGAGGTGCTCAACCGCCAGCGCGAGGTCATCTACGGCGAGCGCCGCCGTGTCCTGGAGGGCGAGGACTTGCAGGAGCAGGTCACGCACTTCATGGAGGACACCATCGACGCCTACATCCACGCGGAGACCGTCGAGGGCTTCGCCGAGGAGTGGGACCTGGACCGCCTGTGGGGCGCGTTCAAGCAGCTCTACCCCGTCAAGGTGACCATCGAGGAGCTGGAGGAGGAGGCCGGCGACCGGGCCGGCATCACCGCCGAGTTCATCGCCGAGGCCATCAAGGACGACATCCGCAAGCAGTACGCCGCCCGTGAGGAGCAGCTCAGCTCGGATGTGATGCGGGAGCTGGAGCGCCGGGTCGTGCTGTCCGTCCTGGACCGCAAGTGGCGTGAGCACCTCTACGAGATGGACTACCTCCAGGAGGGCATCGGCCTGCGGGCGATGGCCCAGAAGGACCCGCTGGTCGAGTACCAGCGCGAGGGCTTCGACATGTTCACCGCGATGATGGAGGGCATCAAGGAGGAGTCCGTCGGCTACCTGTTCAACCTGGAGGTCCAGGTCGAGCAGCAGGTCGAGGAGGTCCCGGTGCAGGAAGCGGTGGAGCCGGCCGCGCTGGACAAGGGCGCCGGCGAGGGCGTGCCCGCCGCCGCGGTACGCCCGGAGATCCACGCCAAGGGCCTGGAGGCGCCGCAGCGTCCGGACCGGCTGCACTTCACCGCGCCCAAGGTGGACGGCGACGGCAGTGTCATCGAGGGCGACTTCATCAGCGACGAGGAGGCGGGCCCGGCCCGTTCCGAGGCGGACGGTCTGACCCGCGCCGAGCGGCGCAAGGCGCAGAAGAGCGCCGGGCGCCGCCGCAAGAAGTAACGGAGCGCTGACGCGGCTCGGGCACGGGGTGCCCGGGTCGCGGCGCGGAGGGGGCCCCCGCCCGGGGGCGGGGCGGGGGGGCCGGGAGGCGGGGGGTGTCCGGGAACCAACGGGCGGCCCGGTGGGCCCCGCCCCCTC
>NZ_JBHXFI010000095.1:0-19141 GCF_042724075.1 Streptomyces sp. NPDC127097
GGCCTGGTGTGTGGACGTAAAGCGAAGCAGTCCACACACCAGGCCCCGGAGGCCCGTCACCGCACCCACAGCCCCGCGCAGCGGACCCCGCCCGCCGCAGGCGCAACGGCGGGTGCACCGCGCAGCGGGCAACAAACGGTGAGCAACGACCACGGCGGGACAGCCAAAAACGTGGGCCGAAGGCAAAGCGCAGCGGGCGGCACCGCGCAGCGGGCAACAAACGGTGAGCAACGACCACGGCGGGAAAGCCGAAAACGTGGGAAGCGCGCCCCTAGCGCTCCGGTAGCTGAATAACCGGAAAGCTCCCCGTATTAGTAGGAGCATTCTCCGGCAGCCAGAGAACCGACACCGCCCCGCTCGAACCATCCGTGAGCTCATCCGCGTTGCGGAACGTGAGGCGGGCACCCAGCACCCGCGCCTGGCCCGCCGCGATCGTCAGCCCCAGCCCGTGGCCGCGGCCCGCCCGGTCGCTGCTGCCCGTACGGAAGCGGCTCGGACCCTCCCGCAACAACGCCTCGGGGAAACCCGGACCGTGGTCCCGTACCCGCAGCACCCGGCCCTCGACGGTGACCTCGATCGGCGGCCGGCCGTGCCGGGCCGCATTGGCGATGAGATTGCCGAGGATCCGCTCCAGCCGGCGCGGATCGGTGGTGACATCGGCGTCCCGTACGACGTCGACGACGATGTCCGGGTCCAGGGCCCGCACCCGGCGGGCGACGAACTCCCCGAGCACCACGTCCTGGAGCTCGGCCCGCTCCGCATGGCCGTCGAGCCGCGCCACCTCCAGCACATCCTCGACCAGGGTCCGCAGCGCCTGCGCCCGGTCGCGCACCAGCTCGGACGGGCGGCCCGGCGGCAGCAGCTCGGCGGCGGTCAGCAGACCGGTGACCGGAGTGCGCAGCTCATGCGCGATATCGGCGGTGACCCGCCGCTCGGCCTCGATCCGCTCCTGTAGGGCGTCCGACATGGCATCCACGGCCCACGCCAGATCGTCGGTCTCGTCCCGCACCCGGCCGCTGCCGACCTCGTCGCGGATACGGACCGAGGTGTCGCCGTCGGCGAGCTTGCCGGCCGCCGCGGCCGCCTTCCGCAGCCGCTTGGAGAGCCGCCCGCCGACCAGCACCCCCAGCGCACAGCCGCCGACCACCACCGCGGTCGAGCCGATCACCAGCGCCTGGTCCAGATCGTCCAGGACGGCGAAGCGGTCCGGGAAACTGTCGTGGATGGACAGCACCCGGTTGTTGCTGAGCGGGGAGGCCGCCCACACCTCGGGGGCGGTCTGCCCGGTGTCCTGGAGATAGGTGGCGCGCTTGTTCTTGGCGACCTCGTCACGCAGCGGCTGCGGCAGCGACGGATCATTGATCTTCGCGCCGAACTGGAGCCGGTTGGTGGACTCGAAGATCTTCTGCGTGAAGTTGAGCCGCTCGATCTGCACATCCCGGCTGTTGTCGAGCATGGAATGCCGGGCGGCGTTGTGTACGACAAGGCTCAGCGCGATCGCGACCAGCGCTCCGACGAGCGCGATCGCGGCGCTGAGCTTCCATCTCAGGCCCGTCCGCAGGGCCAGCCTGACCACCGGAGGTGTCAGCCTCTCAGCTTGTATCCGAAGCCGCGAACCGTCTCGATCCGGTCCTGGCCGATCTTGCCGCGCAGCCGCTGGACATGGACGTCCACCACCCGGGTGTCACCACCCCAGCCGTAGTCCCAGACCCGCTCCAGCAGCCGGTCCCGCGACAGGACCGTACCCGGCGCGTTCGAGAACTCCAGCAGCAGCCGCATCTCGGTGGGCGTCAGCGCGACGTTCCGGCCGCCCTTGCGCACCTCCATGCCCTCGGTGTCGACCTCCAGATCACCGAACCGCAGCACCGCCTCGGCGGGATCGTCCGCCTCGGCCGCCGCGGCACCGCCGCGCTCCGGCCCGCTGGCGTGACCGAAGCGGCGCAGCACGGCACGGATCCGGGCGACCAGCACCGCACCGTCGAACGGCTTGGTGACGTAGTCGTCGGCGCCGGCCTCCAGACCGAGCACCACATCGATGGAATCGGCACGCGCCGACAGCATGATCACGGGAACCGTCGACTCGTCGCGGATCCGCCGGCACAGGCTGACACCGTCGAGCCCCGGCACCATCACATCGAGCAGGGCGATGTCCGGACGGTTGGCACGGAACGCCTCCAGCCCCGCGAGCCCGTCGGGCATCGCGGTGACCACGAAGCCGTCCCGCTCCAGAGCGAGCTGAGTGGCCTCGCGGATGACGTCATCGTCCTCGACGAAGAGCACATGGGTCTCGGCCATGCGGTTGTCTCAACCCTCCGATCCCGTGCCGCCGTCCGGCGTGGCGCCGTCGACGGTGGTCTTGCTGTAGTCGGTGTGATAGCCGTGGTACTCGACGAAGCGGCCACCCGACCAGCGGTAGGGCATCACATCCTCACCGGAGGGGCAGCACACCTTGTCGCCGGTGTCATAGGTCTGCTTGGAGACCTCCAGCTCGCCCTTGTTGACCCCGGCGGAGACCGACGGCTGTTCGTTCGTGTACACGTTGTCATACCCGAGCTTCGTGCCGCTGTGCTTGCGGTAGACGTACGAGCCGATCCCGACGGAATCCGCGCAGGTCATGACGTTGACGATGACATCGGGGGACTTGCTGCCGGTCAGCGACGCATAGGTCACCTCGACCGGGTACTCGTCGGCGGCGCACGGCTTGGCCAGGGACTTCTTCACGAACGCGCCGACCTTCGGGTCGTCCTTCAGCAGCTGGACCGCGTCGACCTTCTTGTAGTCCGTGGTCGAGGCCGGGCTGGGAGTGCTGCTCACCGGGCCCTTGGGGGGCACGGGGGTGCTGGTCGCGGAGCCCTCGCTGCGGACGCCCTCGCCCCCCGGATTGCATCCGGCCAGCAAAAGGCCGACGGCGGCCACTCCTGCCGTGGCCGCGCCGCCTCTGGTCAACCCGCATCTGGTCAACCTGTACCTGGACAATCCGCTCCCGCTCACCGTGCTGCTCGCACAGCCGCTGATCCCGCTGCTGTTCCTGAAGTGATTGTCGCGCGTCGAGCCCGGAGCCGTAAGGCGCCCGTCGTTCTGCCCGTTTTCACCGGTAAGGATAGTTTTCGTCTGGTAACTGGTGTGATGTCGTGCGTCGTGCCGTGTCCCGCGTGCCGTGCGCCGGCCGTCAGGCCGCGCACCGCTCCCGCTCCCGCTCGCCGCGCTCCAGCATCCGGGCGTCTATGTCGCGCATCTGAAGCTCCTGACGCAGCCGCGCCAGCGCACGGTGCAGCGTGCTCTTGACGGTACCCGTCGACATCCCGAGCGCCGCCGCGGTCTCCTCCGTGCTCATCTGCTCCCAGTGTCGCAGCACCACGACGCTGCGCTGCTTCGGAGCGAGCACCCCCAGGATGTCCATCAGCAGGGCCCGGTCCGCGCGCTGCTCGGTGCCGTCGTCCACGCTCGCGTCCGGAAGCTGCTCGGTGGGCACCTCCTCCAGCTTGCGCGCCCGCCACCACTCCGTCCGGGTGTTGATCATGACGCGGCGGAGGTAGGCGTCGGCCAGCGACTTGTCCGCGATGCCGTCCCAGCGGCCGTAGGTGCGGACCAGAGCGGTCTGCAACAGATCCTGAGCGTCGACCGGATCGGGCACGAGGCGCCGGGCGCTCCGCAGCAGGGCCTCCTGCCGCGTACGAACGTACTCTTCGAAGTCCAGTACCTTGCCGCCGCTGGTCGCCATCTCGACGCCTCCGATCCGCTTTCGTTTCCCCACGTTGGCCGTGCCGGCGGTCATCTCCAGCACGAGGAAGACGCTACGGAGGGGGTGTTGCGACGTAATGTGCGTCGGCCCCACAGCGAGTGCACGGAAAACACTCGGTTGTGTAACAGCGCGCCAGGGGTCCTACTTCGGACGGACGGCAGACCTCTGCACGTCATACTCCGGGGGGAGAAGCACCCCCGCCACAGGACCTATCGGCCGTGACACGACGGCAACCGTGCCCGGCGAGGGCCTTCTTCAGGCCGTATCGCAGCACCTTTCGGTCACGCTGCCCTAAAAGTGATAACGCATCAGACAGCCCGCCGTCATACCGGGAGGCGCGGCCGCCGAAGCGGTCGCGCCTCCTTATTTGCTGTGCGTGTGAGGTGTGAGGGCTGGGGGCGGGCGTGGTCCGGTGGGGGTGGGGGCCGGGGGCTTGTGTGTGACGGCCACGGTCTTGGTTGTGTGACGGCCTCGGGCCTGCGTGGGTGAGGGGCGCGGTCTTGTACGTGTGACGGCCTCGGGCCTGCGTGTCTGACGGCCGCGGGCTTGCGTGTGTGACGGCTGTGGTCCGGTACGTGTGACGGTCGCGTTTCCGCGTGGGTGACAGCCGGGCCAGGTCACGGCAGCCGTGCGCAGGTGTCAGCGGCAGCCGTGCACAGGTGTCGTCGGCAGCCGTGCTCCTGCGCGGATGGCGGCCCGGCTACGTCAGCGGCAGCCGGTACCGGCCGCCGCCCAGCGGCTCGACCAGACCGTCCGAGACCAGCCCGTCCAGCGCCCGCGCCCGCTGCACCGGCTCGTCCCACACCGCGTCCAGCACCTGCTGCGGCACCGGCGCGACCGCCTCACGCAGCACGGCCAGCAGCTTGCCGCGGACCTGCCGGTCGGTACCGGCGTAGGTCTGCGTACGACGGGGCGGACCGTCGTGCGCCGGCGACCCGGCCTGCCGCCACGCGCACTGCGCCGCGATCGGACAACGGTGACACTCCGGCGTACGCGCCGTGCACAGCAGCGCACCCAGCTCCATCGTGGCCGCCGCCCAGCGCGCCGCGAGCTGCTCGTCCTCGGGCAGCAGCGCACGCGCGAGCTTGCGCTCGGCCGCGGTGGTGGCGTTCGGCGGGAACTGGCGGCCGGCCACCGCGCGGGCGAACACCCGGCGCACATTGGTGTCCAGCACCGCGTGCCGCTGCCCGTACGCGAAGGACGCGACCGCGGCGGCCGTGTACTCACCGACGCCGGGCAGCGCCAGCAACTGGCCGTGCTCACGCGGTACGTCGCCGCCGTGCCGCTCCTGTATCGCGGACGCGGCGGCGTGCAGCCGCAGCGCGCGGCGCGGATAGCCGAGCCGGCCCCAGGCCCGGACCGCCTCGCCCGGCGCCTCGGCGGCCAGGTCGGCGGGGCGCGGCCAGCGGGCCAGCCACTGCTCGTACACCGGCAGCACTCTGCTGACCGGGGTCTGCTGCAACATGAACTCGCTCACCATCACACCCCAGGCGCCCGCTTCGGGGCGGCGCCAGGGCAGATCGCGGGCGTGCTCGTCGAACCAGTCGGTGACCGGGCCGTGCAGCGCGGTCCCGTCGGCGGCTTCCGCGGCCGCGTCGGCGGCGGAAGCGGTCTCGGCGGCGGCGGTCGTGGCAGTGGTGGTGACAGGCGTCGAAGTCATGGCATGCCGATCCTGGCACGTCCGGCCTCGCCCAGGAAACGCACCGGGCCCGCCCCGCCGCACGCCCACCCACACGCAGGACGACCAACCACTCACGAGCGGGTGCTACTGGAGGGTAGGGAGGGGTGGGATGGGGCATGGGGGTGGTGGCCCGGTGTTGGGGTGGGGTGATCGGCTGGGGGGCGGTTGCCCGGTGCCCGGCGGCCCGGTGGTCCAGGCGGCCCGGTGGTCCGGTGGCCCGGCGGTGGGTGGGGGGGCGTGCGATGCGGGGGACCGGCGTGGCGCCTCGGCGGCCACGCCCCGCCAGGAACTAGCTACTCTCCGTAATCGTTGCTGGAATAGAAGGAGGCGGCAAGCGAGGCCAAGGAGACAACAAGCGAGGATGCGGGCATGGCGGAGATGAGCGGAGCGGACGGCGCGGATGGTGAGGCCCGCGCGGACGGCGCGGGTGGGGCGGAAGGCACGGGCTTCGCGGGCCACGCGAGCCAGGCGGGCCACGCGAGCCAGGCCGGCGACACGGGCCAGACGGGCGACGCGAGCCACGCGGGCGACGCGGAGGGGGCTGACACTGCGGCCGGGCCGGTCTGCCCGGAGGTGATCCTGCGGGCGCTGGCCGCGCATACGACGATGACGCTCGCGTACGTGGATGAGGACGGGCCGCAGGCATGCGCGGTGCTGTACGCGACCGGGGTGCCGGTCACCGACTGGGCCGAGGGGACCGCCGCGGCCGGCACGGCCAAGGCGCCCGGCGCGATCGACGAGGCCGACGAGGTCGACGAGGCCGGTGAGTCGGGTGCGTCCGGCGTGTTGGGTACGCCCGGTGTATCGGGTGTGGGGGTCGGCGGGGCTGTCGATGTGACGGGCGGCCTGGAGGCCGGTGCAGGGCCCGCGCTGTACTTCGTCACCGCGACCACGACGCGGCACGGCCGGGCCCTCGCGGAGCCCGGCGCGCGGGTCGCGTTCACGGCGCAGCGGGATGGTCAAGAGTGGAGCGGCCTGACGGGGCTTCAGGGCCGGGGGCGCTGTCGTCCGCTGACCGGCGCAGAGCGGGCGGCCGGCTGGCAGGTCTACGTCGAGCGCTTTCCGTTCGTCGCGGCGAGCGACCGGCTGCGCGCCGCCCTGGAGCGGACCACGCTCTGGGAGCTGCGCCCCGACTGGCTGCGGCTGATCGACAACGGCCAGGGCTTCGGCCACAAGGAGGAGTGGTCGCGGGGCTGAGCCTCTGGGGCGCGGGGGTGAGTCCCAGGGGCGCGGGGCTGAGCCTCCCGGGCGCGGAGCTCGGCGGGTGGTGAGGTCCGGGGGCGGCTGTGGGCCTCACCAGCACACGGGCAACGCCGCCGCCAGCAGGAGCAGGAGTCCGCCCTCGGTGCCGGGTTCGGTCAGGGGGCGGAGCCGGTCGGGGGCGTGGTGAGGGCGGTGAGGGCGCGGTAGAGAGTGGGGGCTGTTCATGATCAACGGCCGTGTGGGCCGGTCTGGTTGTGCCGCTGCTGACGATCGGCAGGGGCGGCGTAGTCGGCCGAAAGTAAGGCCGGGTGGGGCAGGTCGGGGGCTAGCGGGGTGTCAGGCTCGTTGGGACCGGGACGCGGCCGGGTGGCGGCTTCCGGCCGGGTCCGGGGCGGCTCCGGGCCGATCATGGGAAAAGTTGCAGTCGGAAGCGGCGGGTACTGGCCGGTGCGGGGGCCGATCTCTCGTAGAGTTTCCGCGTGGGATCACTGCGCAATCCGATCGGGCCGCTTCCCTCCTCCATCTACTGGCGGCGGAGGGCCGTTGCGCTGGCCATCGTCGTCCTGCTCGCCCTCCTGGTGGTGTGGGCCGTCAACTGGGGCGGGGGCGGCGGCGGGAGCGGCGATGAGGGCAAGGGGTCGCACGGCAAGGGCCCCGCGACGTCCATCACGCCGGGCCCTTCCGCCAGCGGGCCGGTGAACGACCAAAAGCCGGGCGGGCGCGATGAGTCGGGCGACGACGGGGGATCGGGTTCCGGTTCCGGCGGGTCGGGCGCCGCGGGTGGCGGCAGTGGAAGTTCCGGCGGTAGCGGAGGATCCGGTGGTTCCGGTTCCGGGAGCGGGCCGATCGGTCAGGGTTCCGGTAAGAACGCCGTCGCGACCGGTTCCTCCCTCCCCAACTGTGTTTCCGGCAAGGCGGAGTTGGATCTTCGTAGCGTCAAGCACTCCTACGCGCCCGGTACCCGGCCGAAGTTCGAGCTGACGATCGAGAATGCGGCCGGGGCGGCCTGCAAGGTGGATCTCGGGCAGAAGGCCGCGGTGCTCACCATCAGCGATGCCGCGGGCGACGAACGGGTGTGGGCCTCGAACGACTGCCCGTCGGGCACCGCGCCCGCGCTGTTGCAGGTGCCGGCCAAGGGGTCCGTGCAGCGCACCATCGAGTGGGACCGCCGGGCCAGCGGCCCGCAGTGCGCCACGCCGAGTTCGGCCAAGGTGCCCGCCGGCAGGTATGAGATCGAGGCGAAGGTGCCGGGTCTGGAGGCGGCCCGTACGACGTTCGTCCTGGCTGAGGGCTGAGGGCTGAGGGCTGAGGGCTGAGGGCTGAGGGCTGAGGGCTGAGGGCTGGCGGCTGAGGCTGCCGCCTGAGGCCCGGGGGTGAGGCCGCGCATGGCTCCAACCGGCACCGGTCGGAGCCGACCAGTGCCGCCCGGCTCCGACCACTACGCCGGGCCCCGACCGGTACTGTCCCGAGCCGGATACCCGGCCGCTCCAAGGCGCGGAAGCACCCCCGCCACCGGTCGGAGCCGACCACCACCGACCCGTTCCAACCGGCCCCGCCCACAGCCGGATCCCCGGCCGCCCCAACGCGCGGAAGCGCCCCTCCCCAACCCACGGAAGCGCCCCCTCCCCTTATTCCGCCCAGAGGGATTCCGCTGAGAGCGTGCGTTGCTGGTGGTGGGTGGTGGTGTCCGGCACAGTCGCCGTTATGAAGCTACTGATGCTGGGTGGTACGGAGTTCGTGGGGCGGGCGGTTGCCGAGGCGGCGCTGGCGCGGGGGTGGGAGGTGACGGTGTTCCACCGGGGGACGCATGCGCCGCCGGAGGGGGCGACGGCGCTGCACGGTGACCGTGGGAGCGCGGCGGGGCTCGCGGCCCTGGAGGAGGGGGAGTGGGACGCCGTCGTCGACACCTGGAGCGGTGCGCCGGCGGCGGTGCGGGACGCGGCGCGGCTGCTGTCCGGGCGGGTCGGGAGGTACGCGTATGTCTCCAGCGGTTCGGTGTATGCCTTTCCGCCCACGCCTCCCTTCGACGAGCAGGCCCCGGTGGTGGCGGGCTCCCCCGATGCCACGGACGCCGAGGATTATGCGCAGGCCAAGCGGGGTGGTGAGCTGGCCGCGGCCGAGGTGTTCGGGGACCGGGCGCTGCTGCTGCGTGCGGGGCTGATCCTCGGGCCGTACGAGAACATCGGGCGGCTGCCGTGGTGGCTGAACCGGATCGCCCGCGGTGGGCCGGTCCTCGCGCCGGGGCCGCGGGAGTTGGCGCTTCAGTACATCGACGTCCGGGATCTGGCCGCATGGACGGTCGAGGCGCTGGAGGCGGGGCGTGGTGGTGCGTACAACCTGGTGAGCGAGGTCGGGCACGCCACGATGGAGGAATTCCTGGAGAGTTGTGTGACGGTCACCGGCGCGGACGCGGAGCTGCGCTGGACCGCTCCCGAGGATGTCCTCGCCGCCGGTATTTCGCCCTGGATCGAGCTGCCGGTCTGGCTGGCGCCCGGCGAACCGGATGCGGCGATCTACGGTTCCGATGTGTCCAAGGCCCTGGCGGCGGGGCTGCGTTGCCGTCCCGTCGGGGAGACGGTCGCCGACACCTGGGCCTGGCTCCAGCGCATCGGCGGGGTGGCGCCGCAGCGGCCGGACCGGCCGGTGGTGGGGCTGCCGGCGGAGAAGGAGGCCGCCGTCCTGCGGGGGTGAGCTGGTTCATGCGCGTCCCGGCCCGCAAAACCCGCCAATGGACCGGGAAGGGCCGGGACATGAGCACGGGGGAGGCTCGGCCCTTCCCGGTGGCACCATGCTCGGGCCCGGGGGTGCCGGGGCTCCAGGGCCGAACAGCCCTCTCGTCGGACCGGGAGGCCCTACGGCGTGTCCGCAAAGTCCCGCCTGGCTCGCGACGCCCCAGCGGGAGGGGGAGAGGATGGCCGGTCGACGCGGTCTCCGGGCGGGCCGGCCGGGGTGCTCGCGTACGCTGCTGATCAGGGACGGGTTTCGGGGCAGTGGGGGGCAGTGCGGTCATGTCCGATCCGAAGTGGCCCGCGCCGGAGGCGCGTTGGCCGCACCTGCGCGCACCGGAGGAGCGGATGCGCAGTCTGCTCGACGCGGTGATGGGCCTGGGGCGGGGGCTGGAGCTGCCGCAGGTGCTCGGGGGCATCGTGGAGGCGGCGGTCGCCCTCACCGACGCGGAGTACGGCGCGCTCGGCGTGGTCGGTGACGGGCAGCGGCTCTCGCAGTTCCTGCCGGTGGGGATGTCCGAGGAGCTCATCGCGTCGATCGGCCCGTTACCGTGCGGCCGGGGCATCCTCGGTGAGCTCATCCGCCATCCCGAGCCGCTGCGGCTCACCGATCTGTCCCGCCACCCGCGCAGTTACGGGTTTCCCGCCCACCATCCGCCGATGCGGACGTTCCTCGGGGTGCCGGTCCGGGTGCGTGACGAGGTGTTCGGCAATCTCTACCTCACCGAGAAGCGGGGCGGCGGCTCGTTCGACGCCGATGACGAGGCGGTGGTGACCACGTTGTCCATCGCGGCGGGGGTGGCGATCGACAACGCCCGGATGTACCACGAGAGCCGCCGCCGGGAGCGCTGGCTGGAGGCGCTGGGCGAGATCACCCGGAGCCTGCTGTCCGGTACGGAGGCGGGCCAGGTGCTGCGGCTGATCGCCGAGCGGGCCATGGAGGTCGCCGGCGCCGACTGCGCGGCGGTGCTGCTGCCGGTGCCGTCGGCCCCGGACCGGCTGGCGGTGGCGGTGGCGCACGGCGCGGGCGCCGGCCGTATCGCGGGGCTGACGGTGCCGGCCGAGGGGTCGCTGCCGGGTACGGCGGCGCGTACGGGGCGGCCGGTGGTCAGCGCCGATTTACGGAGCGATCCGCGGGCGTATCCGCTGGGGGCGGGCACGGGGGCGGACGAGGAGTACGGTCCGGCGGTCGCCGTGCCGCTTCAGGTCGAGATCGGGCGCGGGGCGCTGCGGCTGTGCCGGCTGGCGGGCCGGCCGGCCTTCGACGAGACCGAGGTGGCGCTGATCTCGGGTTTCGCCGATCAGGCCGTGATCGCCCTGGAACTCGGCCGGCGGCGGGCGGAGTCGGAGGAGCTGGCGGTCTTCCACGACCGGGACCGCATCGCCCGGGACCTGCATGATCTGGCCATTCAGCGGCTGTTCGCCACCGGGATCACCTTGCAGAGCGCGACCCGGCTGATCGACCGGCCGGAGGCGGCGGAGCGGGTCGGGCGGGCGGTCGACGATCTGGACACCACCATCAAGATCATCCGGTCCACCATCTTCGAACTGCGCACGGCCGGGGACGGTGCCGGCGGTGCGGGGCTGCGCCGCGGGCTCACCGACGCCGTACGGGCGGCGGCGCGCACGCTGGGCTTCACCCCGTCGCTGCGGATCGACGGCCCGGCGGACACCAGCGTCCCCGACGACCTGGCTCCGCACATCCTGGCGGTGACCGCGGAGGCCCTCAGCAACGCCGCCCGGCACGCCCGCGCCCGGCGCCTCGATGTCGCGCTGACGGTGGCGGACGAGGTGACGCTGACGGTGGTGGACGACGGGGTGGGGGTGGGCGCCGCGCGGCATACGGGGGGCCTGGCCAATATGCGGGCGCGGGCCGAGATGCACGGGGGCCGGCTGACGGTCGATTCCCCGGATCCGGGCGGCACCCGGATCGTGTGGCGGGTTCCGCTGCCGGTCTGATCGCCTCCGGGCTGAGCGTTGTCGGGGCGACCCCTGCCGCTCTGCCCCCCCGTTCAGGCATCAAGGCGCCCCCGGAGTACCGGCCGTACCTCCGCTCAGCCCCGCTGTTCCCGGACGCGCTCGGCGACCATCGCCGCCTGGACGCGGCGGCCCACTCCCAGCTTGGCGAGGATGGCCGAGACGCGGTTCTTGACGGTCTTCTCCGCGAGGAACAGCCGGTCGGCGATCTCCCGGTTGGTCAGTCCCTCGCCGATCAGCTCCAGCACCTGCCGTTCCCGGGGCGAGAGCCGGTCCAGCTCCGACGGCGGTGCCCCGGGCGTCTCGTGGGGGTCGCGCAGCCGCGCCATCACCCGGGACGCGGTGCGCGGATCCAGCATGGATTCGCCCGCCGCCACCGTGCGCACCGCGTGGACCAGGCCGGATCCGTTGATCTGCTTGAGGACGTAGCCGGCGGCCCCCGCCATGATGGCGTCGAAGAGCGCTTCGTCGTCGTCGAACGAGGTCAGCATCAGGCAGGCCAGTTCCGGCATCCGGGCGCGTAACTCCCGGCACACCTCGATGCCTTCGTGGTCGCCGCCGGGGCCGTCGCCGCCGCCGAGGCGGACGTCGAGCACCGCCACCCGCGGGCGGGCGGCCGGTACCCGTGCGAGCGCCTGCCGCCGGTCGCCCGCCTCGCCCACGACCTCGATGTCCTCCTCCGCTTCGAGGAGGTCCCGCACCCCGCGCCGGACCACCTCGTGGTCGTCGAGGATGAAGACGCGCAGCGGCGCGGCGGGTGCGGGGTGCAGGTTCATTCAGTGCTCGCTTGGTCGCCCGGTAGGTGCGGGGTGCCGGTCCGTTGAGGGGTCTCTCAGTATGTGTGGCCCTGGTGGGCGTGCCGTGCCCGGAGGGGCCCTGACGTCGAGCATCGCGGGGTGCGCGGCGGGGGCGAAAGGGCCGAACGGCCCTGGGGAGCAGGGCCGATGGGGCACCGCGGCCCGCTGCCATACTGGCGCCCCTTTCCGGACCGTGGCATCCCCGGCATCCCGTCGCCCGGTCCGTCGTCGCAGCCAGGAGGTCCGCTCATGCATGCCTTTACGGGCACCGTCGGCCACGAGTACCACGCACTGCTGGCCCGGCACGACGCGATGCGGCTGCGGCGGCGGATGCTGGGCCAGGACCGTTCCCCGGAGCCGGACTTAGCGTCGGCGGTGCCCTACGACGGCGCCGCCGACCAGCGGCTGATCATGCGTCATCTGCCGTTGGTGACCCCGTTCGACGAGCTGATCGGCCGTCTCTACGACGAGATGTTCGCGCGTCGGCCGTCCCTGCGGCGGCTGTTTCCCGCGTCGATGGAGTTCCAGCGGTCCCATCTGGCCCGCGCCTTTCGCTACGTGATCGAGAATCTGGACCGCCCCGACGAGGTGGCCGCGTTCTTCACCCGGCTCGGCCGGGACCACCGCAAACTCGGGGTGCGGCCGGTGCACTACGAGACGTTCGAGGCGGCCTTGTGCGTGGCGCTGCGGAAGTCCGCGGGGCCGGGCTGGAGCGAGGCGGCGGAGCAGGCGTGGGTGCGGATGCTGCGGTTCGCCGTGGCGGCCATGGTCGAGGGTGCGGAGGCGACCCTGGCCGAACCGGCGTACTGGCGCGGCACGGTGGTCGGCCATGAGCTGCGCCGCCCGGACCTCGCGGTGCTGCGGGTGCGGACCGACGAGCCGTATCCGTACCGGGCCGGCCAGTACGCCGCCGTCGAGTCCCCGCTGCTGCCGCAAGCCTGGCGGCAGTACTCCCTCGCGCGAGCCCCGCGGCCGGAGCGCGCGCTGGAGTTCCATGTGCGGCAGACCGGCGCCGGAGGGGTCAGTGAGGCGCTGGTGGCGCACACCCGGGTCGGGGACACGCTGCGACTGGGGCCCGCCCAGGGGACGATGACGCTGGACGACGACCCCTCGCGCGAGCTGCTGATGGTGGCGGGCGGCACGGGGTGGGCCCCGGTCAAGGCGCTGCTGGAGGAGCTGGCCGGGCGCCGGGGCGGCGGCGGTGGGCCCGCGCTGCCGGCGGTGCGGGAGCGGCGCGGGGTGCAGCTGTTCCTGGGCGCCCGCAGCCGCGATGAGCTGTACGACGCGCGGGTGCTGTCCCGGTGGGCGGAGCGCCATCGGTGGCTGCATGTGGTTCCGGTGCTCGACGAGGGTGCCGGAGGGGGCGGCCGCGGCCCGGTGGCGGAGGCGGTGGCCCGCCGTGGTGGCTGGTCCGGGCACCTGGCCTTCGTCAGTGGTCCGCCCGGGATGGTCGGTGCGACCGTGGCGCGGCTGACCGCGGCCGGCCTGCCCGCCGAGCAGGTCCGGTACGACCCGGTCCTCGACTCCCCCGCCGCCTGACACCGCCCCGCCCGGGGGCCGAACGGCCCTTGGCGCGCGGTACTCGCCGCCCTTCTACTGGGCGGGTCAGCGCGTGGGAGGACGAGAGGGAGCGCACGGTGAACTACAGGTCGTCCCGGTCCGGTGCCGGAGTGCCCCGGGCGGGCGGGGCCGGGACCGCGGGGCCCCGGCACAGCACCCCGCTGCACCGTGCGGAGGCGCTGCGGCTCCTCGGCAGTGTGTCGCTGGGCCGGATCGTCTTCACCCAGGACGCGCTGCCGGCCATCCGCCCGGTCAACCACCTGCTGGACCGGGGCGAGATCATCATCCGGACGCAGCAGGGCGCGGCGATCGCCACGGCGACCCGGCAATCCGACACCGAGGGCGTCGTCGTCGCCTACGAGGCGGACACCATCGCCCCCGTGACGCACGTCGGCTGGAGCGTGGTGGTCACCGGCTACTGCCGGCCGGTCACCGATCCGCGCGACCTGGCCTACTACCGGGAGCTGCTGCACCCCTGGACGGAGGGGCAGCGGGAACAGGCCCTGCGCATCCGCCCCGACCTGGTCACGGGCCTCCGGCTCACCGCCGCGCTCCCCGCGCCCGCCACGGGGTCCCGCCCCTGACCGGACGGGCCGCGGGGCGGCGTTGCAGCGGATCGTCGAGGAACCACGGCGCACGGCGAGCGTCGGCGGCGACCAGGGCGTGTCCCCTTGGACGCACCGCTCAGGCGTACCGCTCCAGGAGCGACTCAGGCGCACCGCTCCAGGAGCGACTCAGACGTACCGCTCCAGGATCGACGACTCCGCCAGCCGCGACAGGCCCTCGCGGACCGAGCGGGCGCGGGCCTCGCCGACGCCGTCGACCGTCTGGAGGTCGTCGACGCTGGCCGCGAGCAGCTTCTGGAGGCCGCCGAAGTGGTCGACGAGGCGGTCGATGACCGTGCCGGGCAGCCGGGGGACCTTCGCCAGCAGGCGGAAGCCGCGCGGCGAGACCGCGGAGTCCAGCGTCTCGGGGGCGCCGCTGTAGCCCAGGGCGCGGGCCACGATGGGGAGTTCGAGGAGTTCGGTGTGGCTGAGGGCGTCCAGCTCGGCGAGCGCCTCGGCGACCGTGCGGGAGCGCTTGGCGGTCGGCTCGGGGACATAGTCGCGGACGACCAGCTCCCGCTCGGGCTCCACGCCGGCGATCAGCTCCTCCAGCTGGAGGGCGAGCAGCCGGCCGTCCGTGCCGAGCTCGACGACGTACTCGGCGATCTCGGTGGCGATCCGGCGGACCATCTCCAGGCGCTGGGCGACCGCGGTGACATCGCGGACCGTCACCAAGTCCTCGATCTCCAGGGCGGAGAGGGTGCCGGCGACCTCGTCCAGGCGGAGCTTGTAGCGCTCCAGCGTCGCCAGTGCCTGGTTGGCGCGGGAGAGGATCGCGGCCGACTCCTCCAGGACGCGGCGCTCCCCGTCGACATAGAGGGCGATCAGGCGCATCGACTGGCTGACGGAGACGACCGGGAAGCCGGCCTGGATGGAGACGCGCTGGGCGGTGCGGTGGCGGGTGCCGGTCTCCTCCGTCGGGATGGAGGCGTCCGGCACCAGCTGGACACCGGCCCGCATGATCTTGGTGATGTCCTTGTCGAGGACCAGGGCGCCGTCGAGCTTGCACAGCTCCCGCAGCCGGGTCGCGGTGAACTCCACATCGAGGACGAAGCCGCCGGTACACATCGACTCGACGGTCTTGTCGAAGCCGAGGACGATCAGTCCGCCGGTGTTGCCGCGGAGGATGCGCTCCAGGCCGTCGCGCAGGGCGGTACCGGGCGCGACGGCGCTCAGCGAGGCGCGCATCAGGCTCTCGGTGCCGGAGCTTCCACCGGACCTGCCGGAAGTCGATGCCCGGTCGTTGGCTGCCACTGCACTCCTCCGTCACAAGGTCTGTCGGTCCGCAGGCCGCCCGGCCCATGCTGTGGTTGACGTACCAGCGGAGCGTACGTGGCCGACAGGCAATTCTGCGGTGACGGGCGAGACCAGGGCAAAGTCTACCGGCGTGCGCCCTCTTCCTGTGGGGCCTCCCGGCGCACCCGCTTGGGCAGCACGCTGAGTGCCTGTCCGACGTCGGCGACCTCCAGGACCCGCATCCCGTCGGGGATCTTGCCGGGGTCGGCGGGGACGAGGGCGTGGGTGAAGCCGAGGCGGGCCGCCTCGGACAGCCGGCGCTGGACGCCGGTGACCCTTCTGACCTCGCCCGCGAGGCCCACCTCGCCGATGGCGACGAGGTTCTTCGGGAGGGGGGTGTCGCTGGCGGCGCTGGCCAGGGCGAGGGCCACGGCGAGGTCCGCGGCGGGCTCGGTCAGCTTCACGCCGCCGACCGTCGCGCTGTAGATGTCGCGTTTGCCCAGGGCGCTGATCCGGCCGCGCTGCTCCAGGACGGCGAGCATCATCGAGACGCGGGAGGTCTCCAGGCCGGAGGTGGTGCGCCGGGGGGAGGGGATCTGGGAGTCGACGGTCAGCGCCTGGACCTCGGCGACCAGGGGGCGGCGGCCCTCCAGGGTCACGGTCAGGCAGGTGCCGGGCACCGGCTCGGCGCGGCGGGTCAGGAAGAGGCCGGAGGGGTCGGCGAGGCCGGTGATGCCTTCGTCGTGCAGCTCGAAGCAGCCGACCTCGTCGGTGGTGCCGTAGCGGTTCTTGACGCCGCGTACCAGGCGCAGCCGGGCGTGCCGGTCGCCTTCGAAGTGCAGGACGACATCGACGAGATGCTCCAGGAGGCGCGGTCCGGCGATGGCGCCGTCCTTGGTGACATGGCCCACCAGGAGGGTGGACATGCCGCGTTCCTTGGAGGCCCGGATGAGGGCGCCGGCGACCTCGCGGACCTGGGCCATCCCGCCGGGGGCGCCTTCGATCTCGGGGGAGGCGACGGTCTGCACCGAGTCGAGGATCAGCAGCGACGGCTTGACGGTGTCGAGGTGGCCGAGCACCGCGGACAGGTCCGTTTCGGCGGCCAGATACAGATGGTCGTCGAGGGCGCCGATGCGGTCGGCGCGCAGCCGTACCTGGCTCGCGGACTCCTCGCCGGTGACATACAGCGTGCGGTGGGCGTCGGAGGCGGCCTTGGCGGCGACGTCCAGCAGCAGGGTGGATTTGCCCACGCCGGGCTCGCCGGCCACCAGCGCGACGGCGCCGGGGACCAGCCCGCCGCCGAGGACGCGGTCCAGCTCGGGCACGCCCGTCGAACGGGCGGTGGCCTGCTTGCCGTCGACCTGGCCGATGGGCAGGGCGGCGGTGGTGACCCGGCCGGGCGCGGTCGTGCGCACCGCGGGGGCGCTGCCGAACTCCTCGACCGTGCCCCACGCCTGGCACTCGGGACAGCGGCCGAGCCATTTGGCGGTGGTCCAGCCGCATTCGGTGCAGCGGTAGGAGGGACGCTCCTTGCCCGACGATTTACGCGTTGCCATGGGGTCACCGTAGCGGCGGGGTCCGACAACGCCGCCGGGAGCCGTCGCGGAGCGGGCGCCCCGGGCACGATCGTCGGGGCGCAGGGGGGCGCCGCCGACGGCGGTTGCACCGACCGAGTGGCGCATACGGAGCGCACCGCCCGTGTAAAGAGCTGTTCGTGTCCCCTTTTGAGGGAGATGGTCACCCGTAAGGGTTAAAAGTGTCCAACGCGAGCAAGCAGGGCTGCATCATCCGCCTACCGTCGCCGGGGTGATGAGCAGCAGGCCCGAGCACCCCACGCACTCCACCGGCGCACACCGGTCGCGCGGCGACGCGCGGCGCCGGAGCCGGCCGCAGCCGGCCGAGCGGCCCGGCCCGGACGCCGCGCGCCCCCCGGACCGGGGCCGGGACGGCTACCAGCCCCATCTGGACGGGCTGTTCACCTACTGCCTGTCGGTGCTGTGCGAACACGACGCCGCGACCGCGGTGCTCGGCGAGACGCTCGCGCTCACCGAGCGGCACCGCGGCCGGCGCCCCGCCGACCCGGCGCTGTACCGCTCCTGGCTCTACGCCCTCGCCCGCTGGGCCTGTTTGCGCCGGCTCGCCGAGCGGACCGCGCCGCCCGCCGGGAAACCGGGCCCCGGAGCGGCCCGCGAGGCCGAGCGCCGGCAGCGTGAACTCGCCGCGCTGGCCTGGCCGGAGGCCGCCGGCACCACCCCCGAGCAGCGGGAGGCGCTGGAGCTCTCGGTGCGCCACCAGCTCGCGGCGGACGAGGTCGCCGCGGTGCTCGGCGCCGACCCGATCGCCACCCGCGCGCTGCTGGCCACCGCCTCCTGCGAGGTCGAACGGACCCGGGCGGCGCTGGCCGTCGTCGAGTCCGGCCGCTGCCGGGAGGTCGCGCAGCTGGCCGGCGACACCCAGATGCTGCTGGGCGCGGCGCTGAGCCGGGAGCTGGTGCGCCATGTCGACGACTGCGCCGAGTGCCGGCGGACCGCCGAGCGGGCCACCGCCCCGGGGACCTGGCCGGGCACCGCGCCGGTGGACCGGGGCAGCCTGCCGCTGGTCCCCGCGCCCCGGGAGGCCGTGCTCGGCGCGCTGGCGGCGGCCCGGCGCACGAAGTCGGGCCGCGCGGAAGGGGTGGCCGGTGCGGGCGGTGGCGGCCGGGCCAGTGGGGCAAACGGTTCTCCTCGCTACGACCGCAGCGGTTTCCCCGTGGGCCCGCCGAAGGACCGGGTGGCCCGCCGGCGCCGGCTGCGCAACCGGGCGCTGACCACCACCGTGGTCGCCACCGTCGTCGCGGCGCCGGTGCTGGCCCTGTGGGCGGCGTACCGGGGCGCCCCCGCCACCGATGTGGCCGCCGACGGCTCGCCCTCGGTGACGGCCGGCGACACCGCACCCGGGCCGCGGCTGGGCGGCAGCCCGTACGAGAACGCCGGCAACGCCAGGACGACGCCGGAGCCCGGCTTCACGGCGCGCGACGGGGCGCCCGATGTGTCCGTCGAGGTGATCAGCGCGGACGGCACCCCGCAGCGGCCGGACGGCCCGGAGAACCGCCGGGAGTCGGGCCCCGGCAGGCTGATGATCGCCGCCGAGCCGCGGAGCCGGACCACGCTCCTCACGCTCCGCGCCACCGGCGGCGGCCCGGTGCGCTGGTACGCCTCGGCGGGCGCGGCCTGGCTTCAGCTGAGCCGTACGGCGGGCACGCTGCGGCCCGGCGAGACCACCACGATCACGGTCCATGTCGACCATCACCGGGAGCCGGCCGGCCACTGGCGGGCCAGGATCGCCATCGAGCCCGGGGGCACCGCCGTCACGATGCGGGGCCACGGCGCGACCGGTCCGGCCGCCGGTCCGCAGCGCCCGGGGCCCGCGCACCCGAAGCCGACCCGGCCGGCCCCGCGGCCGACGCCCACCCCGACCCATACGCCGCCGTCACCCACGCCGACGCCGACGTCTCCGACGCCGAAGCCGACCGGTCCGGACCCGTCCTCGACGCCGTCGAACACCACGCACCCGGCGCGCTGAACGCAGACGGCCGCCCCCCCCCCCCCCCCCCGCCCCGCCCGCGCGCGCCCCGG
>NZ_JBHXFI010000096.1:0-18168 GCF_042724075.1 Streptomyces sp. NPDC127097
CCACAGCCCCGCGCAGCGGACCCCGCCCGCCGCGTGGGGGTACCTCCCACGCCCTTCAGGCAGTGGGGGAGCAACGGCGAAAAACCACCACGGCGAGAAAGCCGAAAACGTGGGAGGGCCGCCCAAGCGCAGCGGAAGGTCACTCAACGACATGCCGCCCCTCCGGCTGGGCGCTGCACGAGGCACGGAAGGTGCAGTGGGTGCAGTGGGTGCCGGTGGTGGGCGTGAACCGTTCCTCCAGCACCCGGCCCGCGGCGGTGGCCAGGAGCTCGCCGATCCACTCGCCGTCCGGTGGGGGCTGCGCCTGGACGGCGGGCAGGGTGTCGCCGCCTTCCTTCTGGGGTGCGCCGAGCCGCAGATGGACCAGTTCGGCGCCGCCGGGTTCGGGGGTGCGGCCGTCGAAGGCTTCGTCGACGGCGCCTTCGCGGACCGCGAGCTGGTAGACGGCGAGCTGGGGGTGGCGGGCGACCTCGGGGCCGGTCGGTTTCTGTTTGCCGGTCTTGAAGTCGACGACGTAGGCCCGGCCCTGGGCGTCCTGGGAGACGTGGTCCATGCTGCCGCGGATACGGACCTCGTGGGCGCCGGCCCGGAGGGTGAGGTCGAAGCCGTGCTCGGTGGCGACGGTGTCCCGGCCGCGGGTCTCGCGTTCCATGACGTGCCAGCGCAGGAAGCGTTCCAGGGCGGCGCGCGCCTGGTCCTTCTCCTGGCGTGACTTCCAGGGGGCGTCGAAGGCCAGGGCGTCCCATACGGAGTCCAGGCGCTCCATGAGGACGGTCAGATCGGCGGGGGTGCGGCCGGAGGCGACCTCGTCGGCGAGCACATGGACGACGTTGCCGAAGCCCTGGGCGGCGGTGGCGGGGGTGTCCGCCTTGACCTCGCGGCCCAGGAACCACTGGAGGGAGCAGGTGTTGGCGAGCTGGTCGAGGGCGCTGCCGGAGAGGACCACGGGGCGGTCGCGGTCGCGCAGCGGGACGCTGCTGTGGGTGGGCTCGTGCAGGCCCCACCAGTTGTCCGGGTGGGCGGCCGGTACCAGGGGGTAGTGGTCGTCGTCGTGCAGTGCCGCCAGTTTGGCGAGCCGCTGGGCGGCGGCCTCACGCAGCGCGGGGGTGGCGGCGGGGTCGACGGTGGTGGCGCGCAGTTCGGCGACCAGCGCGGCCACCGCGAGGGGGCGGCGGGGGCGGCCGGTGATGTCCTGGGGGGTGACGCCCAGCTCGGTCAGGAAACGGGACGGCTGGTCGCCGTCGTCGGCCGCGGCCTTCACGGCGGTGACGACCAGGCGGTCACGGGCACGGGTGGCGGCCACGTAGAACAGCCGGCGTTCCTCGGCGAGCAGGGCGCCCGGGGTGAGCGGTTCGGCCAGGCCGTCGCGGCCGATCCGGTCGGCTTCCAGGAGCGAGCCGCGGCGGCGCAGGTCGGGCCAGAGCCCTTCCTGGACGCCGGCGACGACGACGAGCCGCCATTCCAGGCCCTTGGCCCGGTGGGCGGTCATCAGCCGTACGGCGTCGGGGCGGACGGCGCGGCGGGTGAGGGTGTCGGCGGCGATGTCCTGGGCGTCGAGTTCCTCCAGGAAGTTGAGGGCGCCGCGGCCGCCGGTGCGTTCCTCGGCGCGGGCCGCGGTCTCGAACAGGGCGACGACGGCGTCCAGGTCCCGGTCGGCGTTGCGGCCGGCCGCGCCGCCGCGGTGGGCGGCCCGCTCCAGACGCTGCGGCCAGGGGGTGCCGTCCCACAGCTCCCACAGCGCCTGTTCGGCGGTGCCGCCGCCGGCGAGCAGTTCGCGGGCCTTGCGCAGCAGCAGGCCGAGCCGCTGGGCGCCGCGCGCGTAGGCGGGGTCGTGGGCCACCAGGCGCTGGGGTTCGGCGAGCGCCCGGGCGATCAGCTCGGCGGAGGGCCGCGGCAGTGGTTGTCCGGCGGCCCGTTCCTCCTCCCGCAGGGCACGGCCCAGGCGGCGCAGGTCGGCGGAGTCCATCCCGCCCAGGGGGGAGGCCAGCAGGTCGAGCGCGGTTTCGGCGTCGAGCCAGTGGGGGGCGCCGGGGGCCGGGGTGGCCCCGGGGGCGGCGTCCGCGGCGGGTTCCTCCCGGCCTGGCCCTTCCTCTTCAGGCGTTCCCTCAGGGGACACGTCCCCGCCGGGGTCACCGTCACCGGTCCCGTCGTCGGCCGGCTCCTGGCGGAGCGCCGCCCGGGCCGCCGCCCGGAGGGCCGTCAGCAGGGGGGCGACCGCGGGTTCGTGGCGCAGCGGCAGATCGTCGCCGTCGATGTCGAGCGGTACCCCGGCGGAGGTGAGCGCACGGCGCACGGCGGGGAGCGAGCGCCCGCCGGCGCGGACCAGAACGGCCATCTCGTGCCAGGGCACCCCGTCCTCCAGGTGGGCGCGCCGCAGGATGTCGGCGATGTTGTCGAGTTCGGCGCCGGGTGTCGGGTACGTGTACACCTCGGCGCGGCCGCCGTCCCGTACGGGCGCGGGCTCGCGGTGGGCGCGGACCTTCTGGGCGGGCAGGCGGGTGAGCGGCATCCGGCGGGTGACCAGCCGGGTGGCCGCGAGCAGGGCTGCGCCGGAGCGCCGGGAGGTGCGGAGTACGGCCACCGGGGCGGGGGTGCCGTCGCCGCGCCGGAAGGTCTCGGGGAAGTCGAGGATGCCGTTGACGTCGGCGCCCCGGAAGGCGTAGATCGACTGGTCGGGGTCGCCGAAGGCGACGAGGGTGCGGCCCGGGGAGCCCGGGGTGCCGGTGGCTCCGTGGTTGCCGGCGAGCGCGCGCAGCAGCCGTACCTGGGCGACGTCGGTGTCCTGGTACTCGTCGACATAGACCGCGTCATAGGCGCCGGCCAGCTGCGCCGCGACCTCGGGGTGTTCGGCGAGCAGCACGGCGCGGTGCACCAGCTCGGCGTAGTCCAGGACGCCCTGGCCGTCCAGGACGTCGAGGTATTCGGCGAGGAAGGCGGCCGCGGCGCTCCAGTCGGGGCGGCCGGTGCGCCGGGCGAAGGCGCCGAGGGCCTCGGGGCCCAGGCCCAGTTCGCGGCTGCGGGCGAGCACCGCGCGGACCTCGTCGGCGAAGCCGCGGGTGGTCAGGCAGGCCCGCAGTTCGTCCGGCCAGCTCACCTGGGCGCGGCCGGCGCCGGCCAGCTCCGCCTGCCCTTCGAGGAGCTCCCGGACGACGAGGTCCTGCTCGGGTCCGGACAGCAGCCGCACGGGGTCGGCGAACAGGTCGGCGTCCTGGTGGGCGCGGACCAGGGCGTAGCAGAAGGAGTGGAAGGTCGTCGCCTGCGGGATGCCCGCCCGGGCGCCCGGGATGCCCGCCCGCCGTGCGCCGCCGGCCGTACCGGGCGGCCCGTCGGGCTGCCCCTCCAGAACGGCCAGCCGGGCCGCGAGCCGGTCGCGGAGTTCGACGGCGGCCTTGCGGCTGAAGGTGAGGACGAGGATCCGTTCGGGGTCGGCGCCGGCCCGTACCCGGTGGGCCACCGACTCCACCAGGGTGGTGGTCTTGCCGGTGCCGGGACCGGCCAGTACCAGCAGCGGCCCGTGCCGGTGGTCAACCACGGCGCGCTGGGCCGCGTCCAGCACAGGAGGAGCCACCCGCCCCGGCGGGGTGCGCACCAGCCGGTACGCGCCGGCGGCAGCCCGCCGCGCCGCCCGGTGGGGCTGCGTCGGCGGGGCGGCCGAGAAGGAGGAACTCACGTGGATCGCCGGTCCTGAGGAGGTGCTCGTCGTGGTGCATGGGTGGTGCGAGGGGGTCCCCCCGGACGGACTCCGGGGCGGCGCCGCACAAGGGGCGGCCGGCCGGGGGGACGGTCCGGCTGCGTGGTGCGCGGCGGGGCCGTCGTCGTGACGGCAGGGCCCGACGCTACGCCAGTCGGCACCCGGGCCGCCGCGCGGCCCACGGGCCGCCGCGCACCGCCGTCGGGTCTACGGGCTGTCCCGCTGCCCGTCCCAGCGGGCCCGCCGCATGTCGAGCCGCGGTATGTGGTCGTCGGCCGCCTGCGCGGCGGTGCGCAGGGGGGTGCCTTCCTCCCGGTAGTGGGCCAGTGCGCGCAGTTCGCTGCCGGGCAGCAGCCGGCCGTCCGCGCGCACCACCCGCCACCAGGGCACCGCGCCGCCGTAGAGCGCCATCACCCGCCCCACTTGGCGGGGCCCGCCGGCGCCCGTCTCAGGGAGCCCGGCGGGCGGTTCCTCGTCCCGGAGCCACTCCACGACGTCCCCGTACGTCATCACCCGGCCCGCCGGGATCAGCTCGGCGACGGCGAGGACCCGCTCCGCGTAGGGCGGCAGCTCACCCGCCCCTGTCTCTCCGGTCCCACTCATTCGGTCCATCCTGCCGCACGGCACCGACAATGGGAGCGGACACACGGTCCCGTACCCCGCGGAGGTCGGCGGCAAGGCGCCGTCAGCCGTGGTGCGGGGGAGGATGTTCCGCTTCCCGCACCCCCGAAATGCACCCTGATGCCCTCCTCCACCGGTCGGTCGTGCCACCATCTTCCGGACGGTGACTGGTGATACGAGATCAAGAAGAGACGGCCGAGCAGCAGGGCGCGGCGCCTCCACGGGAGGCGGGCGCCCCTGAGGCGCTGGCCGTCGACGCCGCCCGCACCGCGCCCGGACCGGCCGCTGTGACCGAGCGGCCCGAGCGGCAGCAGGCGGCACCACAGGGGAAGCACCAACGGGAGCCGGCCACGGCTTCCGCTACCGAAAAGGCGAGCACGATCGAGAAGGCCGAACGACCCGGGGCGTCCCAGAGGCCGGAAGGGTCCAGGGAGCCCGAGCCAACCGAGGGGCAGGAGGAGGAGCGGGAGCGCACACCGCCCGTGGAGGAGCAGGTCCGGCACGACCAGGGCGAGGAGCAGCCGTCCGGCGCGGCCCGGAGCAAGCCCCGTACGGGCTCGCACCGTGCCGATCTGAGCGCCGACGAGCACGGCGAGTTCCATGTCGACCGGGTCTCCGGCGACGAGCCGCTGCTGCCCGCGCGAGTGCACCGGCCCTCCGACCTGATGCGGCTGCTGTTCGGCATCGCCGGGATCGCGCTCGTGCTCGGGCTCGCCACGTTCGCCCACGGCACCACCCAGGGCCTGGAGAACGACATCGGCAGCGGCGCGAAGGCGGCGCCCCCGCTGCTGATCAATCTGGCCGGGCTGACGTCCAGTGTCGCGGTGCTGATCGTGCCGGTGGCGTTCGCCGTCGAGCGGCTGATCAAGCGGGACGGGCTGCGGATCGCCGATGGGGTGCTCGCCGCCGTCCTCGCCCACGGGGTGTCGCTGGCCACCGACCTGTGGGTGGCCGAGGCCGCCCCGCCCTCCATCCGGGACGCGCTGACCCAGACCCTGGACAACGGTGCCCTCTCCGCTCCGGTGCACAGCTATCTGGCGCCCGTGATCGCCTATATGACGGCGGTGGGCATGGCCCGGCGGCCCCGGTGGCGGGTCGCGATGTGGTGCGTGCTGCTGCTGGACTCGTTCGCGGTGCTGGTCGGGCGGTACACCACCCCGTTCGCCATCGTCACGACCGTGCTGATCGGCTGGACCGTCGCCTACGGCACCCTCTACGCCGTCGGCTCCCCCAACGTCCGACCCACCGGCCAGAACCTCCTCGCGGGACTGCGCCGGGTCGGTTTCCACCCGGTCTCCGCGCTGCGGGCGGAGGACGCGGCCGGCGCGGAGCAGTCCGAGCACGCCGACCGCGGGCGCCGCTACCTGGTCACCCTGGAGGACGGCCCGCCGATCGATGTCACCGTCGTCGACCGCGAGCAGCAGGCGCAGGGCTTCTTCTACCGCGTGTGGCGCCGGCTGTCGCTGCGCGGCATCAATCAGCGCCGCAGTCTCCAGTCGCTGCGCCAGGCGCTGGAGCAGGAGGCGCTGCTGGCGTACGCGGCCATCGCGGCCGGCGCCCATGCCCCCAAGCTGATCGCCACCTCCGAGCTCGGCCCGGACGCGGTGATGCTGGTCTACGAGCACATCGGCGGCCGCAGCTTCGACTCGCTGGCCGACGAGGAGATCACCGACGGGCTGATGCACAGCGCCTGGCGGCAGGTCGAGGCGCTCCAGTCCCGGCGGATCGCGCACCGGCGGCTGGTCGGGGACGCGCTGCTGGTGGACCGGGCCGGCGACATCGTGCTGACCGAGCTGCGCGGCGGGGAGATCGCGGCCGGTGACCTGGTGCTGCGGATGGACATCGCGCAGCTGCTGGCCACCTGCGGGCTGCGGGTCGGCGCCGAGCGCGCGGTGGCCGCGGCCGTCGAGGTGCTGGGCCCGGACGCGGTCGCGGACAGTCTGCCGCTGCTCCAGCCGATCGCGCTGAGCCGCACCACCCGCGCCACGCTGCGCCAGCTGGCCCGGGAGCGGTCCAAGCGGGAGCGGGACGCGGTGCTGGAGGCGTCGCAGGCCGCCAAGGAGGCGCGGGAGGCCCGGGACGCGGAGGGCCCGAAGGACCGCAAGACGATCCGGGCCGAGCGGCACGCGGAGAAGAACGCCGAGAAGCGGGCGCTGGACGAGGCGACCGAGGAGGCCCGCGAGGAGGATCTGCTGGCGCAGATCCGCCGGCAGGTGCTGCTGATCCGCCCGGCGGCGGTGATCGAACCGGCGAAGCTGGAGCGGCTCAGCCCGCGCATCCTGATCAGCTGGATCGCCGGCGCGTTCGCGGTCTATCTGCTGCTGTCCCAGCTGACCCACTTCAACTTCAGCGATCTGATCAGCAAGGCCCAGTGGATGTGGGTGCTGGTCGCGGTGGGCTTCTCGGCGCTGACGTACATCGCGGCGGCGATGAGTCTGCTGGGGTTCGTCACGGAGAAGGTGTCGTTCGTCAGAACGGTCATCGCGCAGATCGCGGGCAACTTCGTGAAGCTGGTGGCGCCCGCGGCGATCGGCGGGGTGGCGCTCAACACCCGCTTCCTTCAGCGCGCCGGGGTCCGTCCCGGCCTGGCGGTGGCGAGCGTCGGCGCCTCCCAGCTGTTCGGGCTGGGCAGCCACATCCTGCTGCTGCTGATCTTCGGCTATCTGACGGGCACCGAACGGACCCCGACGATCTCCCCGTCCCGTACGGTCATCGCCGGGCTGCTGACGGTGGCGGTGCTGGTGCTGATCGTCACGGCGGTGCCGGCGCTGCGGAAGTTCGTCTCGACGCGGGTGCGGTCGCTGTTCGCGGGGGTGGTCCCCCGGATGCTGGACATCCTCCAGCGGCCCGGAAAACTGGCCACCGGCATCGGCGGGATGCTGCTGCTGACGGCGGCGAACGTGATGTGTCTGGACGCCTCGATCCGGGCCTTCGGCGGCGGCGACACGATCAGCTACGCCAGCATCGCGGTCGCCTTCCTGGCCGGTAACGCGCTGGGGTCGGCGGCGCCGACGCCGGGCGGTGTGGGGGCCGTCGAGGGCGCGCTGTTCGGTGCGCTGACCGTCGCCGGGCTCGCCGGTGACGTGGCGTTCCCGGCGGTGCTGCTGTTCCGGCTGATGGTCTTCTGGCTGCCGGTGCTGCCGGGCTGGCTGGCCCTCACGTATCTGACGCGCAAGGGCGAGATCTGAGCGCGGGCGCCCGGCGGGGGCCGGCCTTACCTCCCGTACACAGCGCGAAGGCGCCGGTCCGCAGAACACGGACCGGCGCCTTCCGGGTGCTACGGGAAACTCAGTAGACCGGCTTCTCCGGCTCGACGGTGTTGACCCAGCCGATGACGCCGCCGCCGACGTGCACGGCGTCGGCGAAGCCCGCGGACTTCAGGACGGCCAGCACCTCCGCGGAGCGGACGCCCGTCTTGCAGTGCAGGACGATCTTCTTGTCCTGGGGGAGGTCCTGGAGGGCGGTGCCCATCAGGAACTCGTTCTTCGGGACCAGCCGGGCGCCGGGGATCGAGACGATCTCGAACTCGTTCGGCTCCCGGACATCGATGATCTCGATCTTCTCGTCGCCGTCGATCCACTCCTTGAGCTGCCGCGGAGTGATCGTCGAGCCGGCCGCGGCCTCCTGGGCCTCCTCGGACACGACGCCGCAGAACGCCTCGTAGTCGATCAGCTCGGTGACGGTCGGGTTCTCGCCGCAGACCGCGCAGTCCGGGTCCTTGCGGACCTTGACCTGACGGTAGGTCATCTCCAGCGCGTCGTAGATCATCAGCCGGCCGACGAGCGGGTCGCCGATCCCGGCGAGCAGCTTGATGGCCTCGTTGACCTGGATGGAGCCGATGGAGGCGCAGAGCACACCCAGGACGCCGCCCTCGGCGCAGGAGGGCACCATGCCGGGCGGCGGGGGCTCCGGGTAGAGGCAGCGGTAGCAGGGGCCGTGCTCGCTCCAGAACACCGACGCCTGGCCGTCGAAGCGGTAGATCGAACCCCAGACGTACGGCTTGTTCAGCAGCACACAGGCGTCGTTGACCAGGTAGCGGGTGGCGAAGTTGTCGGTGCCGTCCACGATGAGGTCGTACTGCGCGAAGAGCTCCATGACGTTCGTGGAGTCCAGGCGCTCTTCGTGCAGGTTCACCGTGACGTACGGGTTGATGCCCAGCACCGTGTCCTTGGCGGACGCGGCCTTGGAGCGGCCGATGTCCGCCTGGCTGTGGATGATCTGGCGCTGGAGGTTCGACTCGTCGACCTCGTCGAACTCCACGATGCCGAGGGTGCCGACACCGGCCGCGGCCAGGTACATCAGCGCGGGCGAGCCCAGGCCACCGGCGCCCACACAGAGCACCTTGGCGTTCTTCAGCCGCTTCTGCCCGTCCATCCCGACATCGGGGATGATCAGGTGGCGGGAGTACCTGCGGACCTCATCGACGGTGAGCTCGGAAGCGGGCTCGACCAGGGGTGGCAGCGACACGGGGACTCCGTTGGTCGGTCTTGATGGGGTTCCCCCCGCCCGGGCCGGGCCGGGAGTGGGGGAGCTTGCACTCCCGTAACACTGCCACGCCCTTCTTCATTCCGAGACACCTGTTCCGATGCGCGAGACGAATTCGTCCCAGTAGCCGGGCAGTGACGCCGAGGCTTGTCGAGAGGGGTACGCGGCACGCCGTGGACGAGGGGGCGGAACCACTCCGGAGGGTAGTCGGGGGCCCAGGTGTCCCAGTAGGCGGACATCGGTCTCACACCGCCGGCGCCACCGGCCCCCGGCGTCCGGTGGCGTACCCACCCGCCGGGGCTCGGATGGCCCCGGCCGAGGCGGTCAGATACGGCATGCGGCCTCCATCCAGATGTCGGCGAGGGACTCCTCAAGCTGGATCCGGGGGCGCCAGCCGAGCCGGTCGCGGGCGGTGCGCACATCCGCCTGCTGCCAGGTGCCGCAGCCGTCCGGGTACGGGTAGGTGGCGGGCGGCGAGCCGGCACCCGGGTGCTCCGGGGACGGGCCCGGGATGACCAGCCGGGCGGGCGGGGAGTCGAGTTCGTGCAGGGCGCCCCCGAAGCCGGCGACCCGGGCGAGCACCGAGGCGGCCTCCCGCAGCCGGACGGCCCGGCCGGTCCCGATGTTGACGACGCCCTGCGCGGCCGACAGCGAGGCGGCGTGCACCGCCCGCGCCACATCGCGCACATCGACGAAGTCCCGCTGCACCCCGAGCCCGCCGAGCTTGAGCTCGCTGTCGCCGGACTGCATGGCGCGGCGCATCGCCTCGGCGAGCCGGCCGAGCGGCGATCCCGCGGGGGTGCCGGGGCCGACCGGCGAGAAGATCCGCAGCACCACGGCGTCGAGCCCGGAGCCCAGGACCAGTTCGGTGGCGGCGAGTTTGCTGACGCCGTACGGGCCGCCGGGGCGCGGGACCGCGTCCTCGGCCGTGGAGGAGCCGGGCTGGGAGGGCCCGTACTCGGAGGCGCAGCCCAGGTGGACGAGCCGGGCGCCGCAGCTGCTGCGCCGCAGCGATTCGCAGATGGTGGCGACCGCGACGGTGTTGTGCCGGGTCAGCTCGCGGGCGCCGCCCCGGGTGGCACCGGCGCAGTTGACGACGACACCGGGGTGGACCGCGTCGAGGAAGCGGGTGAGCGCCCCGGGGCTGCCGGTGGCCAGGTCGAAGCGGACGTCGGCGTCGTCGCCCCGCCCGAGGGCGGTGAGCTGGACGGCGGGGTCGGCGAGCAGGCGGTCGGCGACATAGCGGCCCAGGTAGCCGTTGGCGCCGATGAGCAGCACCCTCATCGTGCGACCCCCCGGTCCGCGTGGCGTGTGGTCGGCTGGACGTTCATGTGTCGTGCTCCTAAGGCGGATCGAGGGAAGCGGGTCGGCTTCGGCCGCGGGGTCGGCGTCCGCCCTGGGGGCGGGGGCCATGTGGGGGGTGCGGTCCGCGGTGCGGCGGCCGGAGCGGCCGTTTCGGGGTGCCGCTCCGGGGGTGGTGCGTGGTGGGGGTGCCCGTGTGGGGGTGCGGGGTATCGGGGGCCGGGGGTCGTCCGGAGGGTCACGGCCGGTGCGCCTCCGCCGGTCCGGAGGGCGCGGGCCAGTGGGCGCAGGCGCCGGTGAGCGCCCGCAGGCCGTGGACGAGGAGGCCGAGGGCGGCGGCGGTGCAGGCCGCGGCGGGTACCGCGGCCGGTCCGACCGTGGTGGCCAGCGCCGCGACCGGGGCGTCGACCGGGGGCACGCCGGGGAGCCGGGCGATCAGCACCAGGGCCGGGGCGACGGCTTCCAGGGCGGCGGCCGTGGCCAGGCCGGCCGCGGCCGCTTCGGGGAAGCCGTGGACGGCGAGCAGCCGGGCGAGGAAGAGCAGCACCCCCAGCGCGGCCGCCGCCTCCAGGGCGAGCGGGTCGCCGCCGCCGAGGACCGCTTGCGCGCCGAGGAGCAGCGCCACCTGCGCGCCCAGGAAGAGCAGGGTGACGGCGAGCAACAACGGCCGTACGCGGGCGGCGAGTTCACCGAGTCCGCGGCTGGCGGCCAGGACACGCCGTCCGCGCACGGTGAACCAGTGGGCACAGCCGGCCGCGGGGGCGAGGGCGAAGGCGAGTGCCACGGCGGGGGCGACGGCGGCCCGGGGCGCGGCGGGGGGCAGATCGGGGCCGCCGGCCAGCAGCTGTCCGAGCAGCCAGTCGCCGTACACCGCGTACCCGGCCGTCCAGCCGGCCCACAGGCCGGCGGTGCGCGGCCCGGTGCCGTGCCGCAGCCGCAGCGGCCCGGACCGTACGCCCAGCCGGACGGCGAGGGCGAGCAGGACGAGGCCGGAGGCGCCGACGGCGGCGCGTACGGCGGGAGTCGCCGTGGTCACCGAGGCGAGGGCGGCGGCGGCCGCGACACAGACGGCGCCGGGGAGGAGGTGCAGGGCGCCGCACACGGTGCGGGAGCGCCGGGCGGGGGCGGTCGCGGGCGGGGGCCCGGCCCCGGGGGCGGCGGCCGGGTCGGCGCGCGGCACCCGGGCGTAGAGCTCCTCGGCCAGCGAGAAGACGTCGCGGTGCCGGAAGCGTGCGGCCGTACGGTCGGTGACGCCGTGCGCCTCCAGACCGGCGGCGATCTCCAGCGCGTCGACGGCGTGTGCGCACAGCTCCTGGTGACGGTGCATCAGCATCCGTACGGGGTCCGCGGGGCCGCGGCGCGGGGGGCGGGCGGCGGCGTCCTTGGGCGGGGGCGCGGCACGGTCGGCGCGGGCCTCCCCCGGGGTCTCCACGGCGCCGGGGGCGCCGCCTTCGGGTGTGGTCATGCCCCGTCCCCCCTCTCCGCCGTCCGTGCGCAGCCGTCCTGGCCGGGGCGGAGGTGCGCGGTACGGCGCCGGGGCCGGCGGCCGGGGTCGCAGGGGGTGCGCCGGCGGGCGCGGACGGGGACGGCGGGGCGGCCGCCGTGTGCCACATCCGCCATGCCCGTCACCAGTGCCACGCCCACGACACCCATCGCACACATCACGTCCAGCACACCGGTCACCATTGCTCTCTCCCTCGCCCCGGCCACGCCTGAGGGCTCACCGGGTCGTCCCGTCTCACGGCCTGTCCCACTTCCCGGACAGCGGCCCCTCCCCCGGCCTCGCCCGGTACCGCATCGGGCCGCCCGGCCCCGGACGCCGCCCAGCTCGGCGTCCGGCCGGCCGGCGCGGTGACCGCCCTGGTGGCGGTGCCGGTCGCGGCCCAGCGCCCGGGGACATGGGACTCCGCGGGGCGGGCGAACGGGCGCGGGACCCCGTGCGCGTCCCGGGTGCGGCAGGCGGCCGGGCGGGCCGGGGCGTGCGAGATCAGCTCCAGGTAGATGCCACGAAATGCCGCGATGTTCTGCTCGACGGTGAACAGTTCCAGCGCCCGCGCCCGGGCCGCCGCGCCCAGCCGGGCCCTGCGGTCGGGGTCGGCGAGCAGCGCCGTGCAGGCTTCGGCCAGCGCGCGGGGGTTGCGCGGCGGGACGACCAGTCCGGTGCCGCCGATGACTTCGCAGACCGCGCCGGTGTCGGTCGACACCGTGGCGCGGCCGCAGAACATCGCCTCCACCAGGGAGCGCGGAAAGCCTTCGATGACACTGGAGAGCACCACCACCGCGCCGGAGGCATAGGCGTCCGCCAGGGCCGGCACCTCGGGGCTGCCGATCTCCTCGAAGCTGACCGGGTTCTCGCCGACGGTGCGGGCGTCGGCCGCCTCGTCGGGGAAGAGCTGGGCGGCCAGCGCCCGGCAGTGCGCGAGATACCCGGGCGCCCGCGGATCGCGGCCGGTCCCGCCGATGATCCGCAGGGTGGCCGCCGGCTCGGCCCGGCGGATCCCGGCGAAGGCGTGCAGCAGCGCGATGAGGTCCTTCGCGGGCTCCACCGTGCCGACCCACACCAGCGTCTTGGAGTCGTCCGGGGCGGCGTCCGCGACCGCGGCGAACGGGGCGGCGTCCATGCCCGGGTAGACCGTGCGCAGCCGGGCGCGGTCCGCGCCGCAGCGCTCCTGCCAGCGCCGGGCGTGGGTGTTGCCGGGGGTGATCAGTGCGGCCTGGGCGTAGGTCTCGGCGGCCAGCGCGCCCTGGAACGCGGCGAGCAGCGCGCGCACCGGCACGCTCAGCGGCGCGGCGGCGCGGGCCAGGTAGTGCTCGCGCAGCCGGACGCCGTACTCGGTGACCAGGAGCGGGGTGCCGAAGAAGCGCTTGGCCAGCAGTCCGGGGAGGGCGGCCGCGCCCCCGGAGGTGGCATGGCAGAGGTCCACCCCGCCGAGGCCGGGGGTGTGCCGGTCGCCGTACCAGTCCAGGGACAGCGGCCGGAGCGCGAGTTCGAGCCGGTCGGTGACCGCCAGCAGATCGTTGACCTGCGCGCCCTGGGCGGCGGGCAGTGCGCGGGGGCCATGGCAGACGGCTTCCAGGATGCGTACGGCGCCCTCGGAGTGCAGCAGCGCGGGCAGTCCGCCCTGTTCCCGGGCGAGTTCGGCGAGCCCGTAGAGGCCGGCGGCGAAACGGTCCGCCTTCCAGGTCACGGACGTATCGGGGGCACTCGGCGGATCGCCGGCCGGTGCGCCCCGGTCCGGCCCGCTCCCATCGGGCACCGTCGCGAAGGCCGTCACGAGATCGCCGAACCGCTCGGCGAAGCGGCGCCGTTCGCGGCGGCCGGGGCTGCGGCCCTTGCGCTCCTCGGAGGCCCGGCGGTGTCCGGCGGGGAAGTCGCCCCACAGGGGGGCGCGGCGTACCAGGCGTACGTGTTCGGGCAGTGCGGTCCGGGGCCGCGCTTCCTGGCGGGCGTCGGCGCTCAGGGCGTAGACCTCGAAGTCATGGCCGGTGAGCTTGCGCACGAGCCGGTCGCACCACGCGTGCGACTCACCGGTCGCATCCGGATAGCCACCCTCGGTGAGCAGTCCAATGCGCATGAGTGCACCCCCGTCCTCCCCTGTCGACGTCCTGGTGTGCCGGGCGACACGGCCGCCACCGGCAGGAAGAAGCTATGCAAAGGGGCAGGTGGCGCGATGGACGGTTGTCCATCGCACCACCGGAAGGGGTGAAAGCACGTAACTTTCCGCCCCTAAGGGCGTTTCTTCGCGCTATGCGCGTGCGGGAACCCTCCGCGGCGCGCCGGGCGCCGGGGTCCGGTCACCGCTGGGTGGGGAACGGCCAGGAGTTGGGCCGGCAGGTCGCCCCGTCCGTCGTCAGGAACTTGGTCTGCTGCATCATCACCGGGGCCAGTGCGCCCGTCCGGGAGCAGAACTCGTGGTTGTGCCCGAGCCGGTGGCCGACCTCATGGTTGATCAGCATCTGCCGGTAGGCGTGCATCTTGTCCTGGCCGTAGGTCCAGGCGCCCTGGGCCCACCGGAAGGCATTGATCATGACCCGCTCGGTCGCCGCGGAGTCACAGGAGACATTGTCCTCGCGGGTGTCGAGGTCGGACTTGGCGCACCACTTCGCGGTGGTTCCCGGGCTCGCCAGCGTGATCACGAAATCGGCGTCGCCGGACCCCACCCGCTGGAAGGTCATCTTCCCGCCGTGGGCCCAACTGCGGCTGTCGTTGAGGGTCTTGTGCACCGCCTCGGCGAACAGCTCGCCGTCCAGCGGCAGTCCCTCCTCGACGTCGACGCGATAGCGCAGCACCTTGCCCTGGCCGGGCGCCTTGGCGTCACCGCCGGCCGGCTTGAAGCGGCCGGTGGCCGTCAGGCTCTTGTCCAGCGGGAAGACCTGGTTCATCTTCTCGTCGTAACTGGCGGGCTTGGCGTCCTGGGTGGGTCTGGCGTGCGACCGGGACGCCTCGTCGCCGACCCCGTCGGTACGGTCGTTCCCGCTGCGCGGCTGCGGGTCGGCGCCGTCTTGGCGCTGCTCGGCGACCTGGCCCGCGATGACCACGGCGAGCACGGTGGTCACCGCCGCGGCCGCCGCGCCGGTGAACGTCCGGCCCTTGCCGCCCTTGACGGCGCCGTGCCGCGACTCCTCCGCGTCGGACTCCTCGTCCGGGTCCTGGTCCCCGGGGCCGCCCGGTGCCGCGCCGTCCGCGCCGTAGCCCGCCGGCCGGTCCGGCTCGTCGCCCTCCTCCCGGTCGAAGACGACCGAGCGGCCGGTGTACCGCCCGCCGGGGGCCACCCCGTCCGCGCCGGGCCCGTACGCCCCGGCGGGCCGAGCCGTCTTCCGGGGCGCGCCGGCCCGGAACACATCGTCGTCCGGGTCGCTGACGGCTCCCGGCCCGCCCGGGAACGTCCGGGCGTCGAAAGCCTCCACATACTCGCGCTTCGGCCCGGGCCCGGTGCCCGGTGCGGCGACCGCCGGTCCGCCGGACATCTCCGCACGGGGCCGGGGAATCCGCGGCGCGCCCTGGCCGGGCACGGACGGGGAGGCCGGCGCACCGGGGAACTCGCCCCAGCCGCCGCCCGGTTCCCGCTGTTCGGGATGCCCGCCGCGCACCCCGTCGCCCTCGAACGGCTCGCGCCGGCGGCGCCCCCGGCCCGGTCCGGGCGAGGTGCCCCCCGAGGGGCCGTTGCCGGGGGGACCGGCCGTCTCCGGGGTGTCCGTTGCGGTTTCGGGCCGGCCTCGGCGGCTATGGCGTCCCACGGGGTGCGTCAGCTCCTGCCCGCATCGGCGGTCACATCGGTCATGTCACTGTCGAGCAGTTCGCGGACGGCCCGCGCCACTGTCTCCGGGTACTCCATCATCGCCACATGACCCGCCTCCGGCAGCGTCAGCAGTCGCGAACCGCGGAACGCCGCGGCCGCCCGCCGCGCCATCCGGAAGGAGACCAGGCGGTCGCGCCCACCGTAGACGAGAAGGGTGGGGGCGAGCACTCTCTCTGCCTGACGCCACAAATTATGTTGGCCGCCCAGTGTGTAGGCGTTCACCAGACCGCGGGCCGAGCGTTCCATGACCTCCCAGAAGTAGGGAAGTTCCAGCCGTCGCGCGTATTCGTCGACCGCGGCGTTGAACCCCTCCGGGCTGACCCGGCCGGGGTCGCCGTAGCAGAGCGCCAGCACCTCGCGGGTGCGGCGCTCCGGCGTCCAGTCATGGGTGAGCCGGCCGAAGAGCCCGGTGATGCCGGGCACCGCGAGCAGCGCCGTGGGCACCGCCGTCAGCTGCGGGCGCAGCTCGGGCAGCGCCGGGGAGATCAGCGTCAGGGTGCGGACGAGATCGGGGCGCACGGCCGCGACGCGGGTGGCGGCGGCACCGCCCATGGAGTTGCCGATGAGGTGGACGGGGCCGCGCCCGGCCGCGTCGAGGTAGCGGATGACGGCGCGGGCCTGCGCGGAGACGGAGTAGTTGCCGTCGTCCGGCGGCGGGGAGTGGCCGAAGCCGGGCAGGTCGATCGCCTCGCCGTCCACCCGGTCGGCGAGCAGCGGCATCAGGTCCGACCAGTTCTGCGAGGAGCCGCCGAGGCCGTGGACGTAGAGCGCGGGCTCGCGGTCCCGTCCGGTGCCGGTCTCCGCGCCGCCGTCCTGGGGTGCGGGCGATCCGACGGGTGCCCGTACGGTCAGCGTCAGGCCCGGCAGGGTCACGGTGTGCACCGTCTCCGCCGCGCCGTGCCGGCCGGGGCCGGCCGGGGGCACCGGGAGGGCGGCGGTCGCGGTGTCCGGCGACTCGGTCGAAGACATGGGTCGATGTTACGAGACGATCACACCCCCGATCGTGTGTCCGCGGTCACACACCGCATCGCGCTGCCGCGGCCGCTCTCCTAGGCTCGTAGTCGAGGGCAGCCGCCCCGGCCCCTGTTGTCATGCCAGGCACCAGCCGTCGAAGCGAGCACACGAGAAAGGGAGCCACCATGCGCGTCGACCCGACAGACCCGGATACTTTCGAGGACGAGAGCGACGCCACCGAGTTCGATGTCGAGGCACCGGAAGCGGACGCGGCGGAGCAGTACGCCGACGTCACTCCACACCGCGACGAGCCGCCGGTCACCGTCGACCCGGACTCCGCGAACGAGGCGGATCGCGCCGAACAGGCCCGCATCGTCGAGCTCAACGAAGACGAATACCGATGACCTGGGGCGTTATGTCGGCTTCCGGCACCGGGGTCGGGCATAAATTCTGGGCCCGGACCGCGCACAGCCGGGTTACCCAAAAGTACGATGGCGGGCGCGGTGCACCATCTTGTACAGGCCGCATACGGAACGATTTCTGGGAGGCAGCGTGAGCGCCATCGAGCAGACCGAGGCGACGCGCCCGCGGGGCACACGCCTGCCACGTCGAGCCCGGCGCAACCAGCTTCTGGGCGCCGCCCAGGAAGTCTTTGTCGCGCAGGGCTACCACGCGGCCGCGATGGACGACATCGCCGAGCGGGCGGGCGTCAGCAAGCCGGTGCTCTACCAGCACTTCCCGGGCAAGCTGGAGCTCTACCTCGCCCTGCTCGACCAGCACTGCGAGTCCCTGCTCCAGTCGGTACGCGCGGCGCTGGCGTCGACGACCGACAACAAGCAGCGGGTCGCGGCGACGATGGACGCCTACTTCGCGTACGTGGAGGACCCGGGCGGCGCCTTCCGGCTGGTGTTCGAGTCGGACCTCACCAATGACCCGGCGGTCCGTGAGCGGGTGGACAAGGTGTCGCTGGAGTGCGCCGAGGCCATAAGCGCGGTGATCGCCGAGGACACCGGGCTGTCGCAGGACGAGTCGATGCTGCTGGCCGTGGGCCTGGGCGGGGTTTCCCAGGTGGTGGCGCGCTACTGGCTGTCCTCGGAGAGCAAGGTCCCGAGGGACACCGCGGTGCAGCTGCTGACGTCGCTCGCCTGGAAGGGCATCGCCGGCTTCCCGCTCCAGGGCAGCGAACCGCACTGACCCCGTCCCCGCACCGCCCCCGGTCGCGCACCGGCCCTGTTCACGCACCGGCCCTGTTCGCTGCGGGCGTGGCCCATGGCGTCCTGCGCGTCCCCGTACCGGGCTAATGTGTGCTGCGTACGGCGCGGATCACCGCGCATCCTCCCCCAGCTGACGCTGGGGACCCCCAGACCGTCGGAGGGACAAAAGCCGTGGAGGTCAAGATCGGCGTGCAGCACGCGCCCCGCGAGATCATTCTGGAGAGCGGGCAGTCTGCCGAAGAGGTCGAGAGCGCCGTGTCCGACGCGCTGGGCGGCAAGTCACAGCTGCTGAGCCTGGTGGACGACCACGGTCGCAAGGTCCTGGTCCCGGCGGACCGGCTGGCCTACGTGGAGATCGGCGAGCCGACCGCCCGCAAGGTCGGTTTCGGCGCGCTCTGAGCACGGGGCGCCGGCCGTGGCGCCCACAAGGTGACAAAGGCGGCGGCCCGGAGGATTCCCTCTCCGGGCCGCCGCCTTTTTCCGTGTCGCTTCGGGGCTCGGCCACGGCTCCCCGTCGCTTCGGGGCTCGGCCACGGCTCCCCCCCACCCCCGAACCCACCCCCCCCCCCCTCCCCCGAAGGGGGAGAGGGGGAGGGCGGTC
>NZ_JBHXFI010000097.1:0-17713 GCF_042724075.1 Streptomyces sp. NPDC127097
GTGCCGGACTGCTTCGCTTTACGTCCGGCACACCCCACCCGCGCAGGCCCGTCCCCTCCCGTTGGAGGGGTGGGAAAAAGGCCAGTGAGTGGACCCGTAGGTGGTCCAGTGCGGGCCGTAGGGCCCGGTTATTGCTTACGGCGGCACGCCCCCACCGACCTGCACTCACTCCCCCAACGGGAGGGGACGGGCCGGAGGGGTAGGGGTGTGGGACGTAAAGCGAAGCAGTCCCACACCCCTGCCCCGGAGGTCCGTCACCGCACCCGACACCCACCCGCCCGCCGCGTGGGGGCACCTCCCACGCCCTTCAGGCAGTGGGGGAGCAACGGCGAGCAACCCCCACGGCGGGACAGCCGAAAACGTGGGCCGAAGGCAAAGCGCAGCGGAAAGGCGGGAAAGCCGAAAACGTGGGCCGAAGGCAAAGCGCAGCGGAAAGGCTTAGCCAAGCGCAGCGGTTCTCACGAGGAGCCGCTCCACTCGTCGCCGTTCACGATCAGGCCCGCGACGATGGCGCCGGACATGCCGGCGTGGGCGGGGCCGCCGCCCGGGTGTGACCAGCCGCCGACCGCGTAGAGCCCTGGTATCCGGGTGCGGTTGGCGGGGCGCAGGAACTGGCCCTTCTGGCCGGCCAGTGAGGGGCCGGGCACCAGCGCGTCGTCCGTCGGGGGCAGCACCTCGCGCCACAGCGTCCGCTCCCGCACTCCGGGAATCGCGGCCTCGGCGATCTCGGTCATTCGCTCGGCGGCGGCCGCCACGGCTTCCCCGTCGGTCCAGTCGACCGGGCCGTGCGGAGCGACCGTCGCGGTCAGGGTCACGGCCTCGTGGGCGTCGTCCGGGCGGGTGGCCGGGTCGTCCGGGCGCAGCACCGTCACCGTGGGCCGGGCGCAGGGGGTCCGCGGTCCGGATCCGTCGCCGAACACACCCGCCAGCTCGGCCGCGCGGTCCGCGGCGTGGACCACCGTCCGGTGAGCGGCGTCCCCGGGGCGTGCCCCGCGCAGCGCGAGACAGACCGTGAGCCGCCCCGTGGCGCGGTCGCCCGGCCCCAGGTCGGGGCGGACGTCGTCCGCGCCCCATGGCTCCCGCCCCCGGCAGAGCTCCACGAGCCGCACCGGATCGACGCCCGCGACCACGAACTCCGCCTCGGACACCCGGCCGTCGGCCAGCTCCACGCCCGCCGCCCGGCCGTCCTTCTCCACGATGCCGGTCACCGCCGTGCCGAAGCTGAACTCCACCTTGCGCGCCACACAGCGCTCGTACAGCGCGTCGGCCAGTGCCCGCATCCCGCCACGCGGATACCAGCTCCCGAAGGTCTGCTCCATGTACGGCAGCACGACGGCGCTCGCGGGGGCGCTGCGCGGGTCGAAGCCGTACGCCAGCGCATGGCTCTCCAGCAGCGCGATCAGCCGGGGATCGGCCAGCTCACGGCGGGCGACCTCGGCGAGGGTGGCGGTCGTGGGGCCCTTGCCCCGGCCGAACAGCCCGCGTCTGCGCACCGCGGGATACGGATCGCGCCCCAGCACCCGCCAGTCCTGCCACAGCGGCTCCTCCAGGAGCGGCCGGCGGGTGGCGTCCCAGGCTTCGCGGGCGCGGCCCACCAGGTCGCTCCAGCGCTCCCCGGCGCCCGCGCCCAGCGCCTCGTCGAGGGCCGCCAGTACGCCGGCCCGCGAGGCGTTCGGCAGCGAGACGGCCGTGCCGTCGGCGAAGGCATGGCGGGCGGCGGGGTCGACCTGGGTCAGCTCGACGCAGCTCTCCAGCGGCTCCCGGCCGGTCTTGAGGAACAGATCGCGGTAGACGGCCGGCAGATGCAGCAGTCCGGGCCCCGTGTCGAAGGCGAAGCCGTCCCGTGCCAGCTGCCGCAGCGCGCCGCCGTGCGTCGCGCCGCGCTCGAACACCGCCACCCGGTGGCCCGCGACGGCCAGCCGGGCAGCGGCTGCCATCGCGCCCATCCCGGCGCCGATCACTGCAATCCGTGCCATGCCTGCGACTTTATCCGGACCCGCTGACAGCGCCCGCACGGCTGTGGAAAACCGTCCCGGCAGCGGCCGGCTGCCACCGCCGGTGGCCCGCCTCAGGTCACCGGTGGTGCCGCGCCGGCCGCCACGGCCGCCCGCTTCTGCGCGCGCCGCTCCCGCCGCCGCTGGAGGAACCGGCGGATCCGCGACCACAGGAAGATCACCACCGCGATCCCCGCGGCCAGCAGCGTCCCCGCGATGACCGCCGCGGCCACCGGATGGAACACGGCGAAGGCGATGAGAGCCGCGACCCCCAGATCCTCCGCCATGCTCACCACGATGTTGCTGGCCGGCTCCGGGGAGGTGTTGACCGCGATCCGGGTGCCCGCCTTGACGAGATGGCTCAGCAGCGCCGTGGAGCCGCCCACCGCGCCCGCGGCCAGCTCGGGCAGCGAACCGTTGTGGCCGGCCAGCAGCGCCGCCACCACCCCGCCGGCGACCGGCCGGATCACCGTGTGCACGGCGTCCCAGACCGAGTCCACGTACGGGACCTTGTCGGCGACGGCCTCGACCACGAAGAGCAGCCCGGCCACGATCAGCACATCCGGGCGCTCCAGCGCCGCGGGCACCTCATCGGTGACGCCGGTCGCGCCGAGCAGACCGAGGAGCAGGACGACGGCGTAGGCGTTGATCCCGCTCGCCCAGCCACTGGTGAACACCAAGGGAAGTACGGACACGCCGCAGATCGTAGGCCCCCGAGTGGGGGCCGGTGCTCAGTTTTGAGTATCCGTACTCAGACGCCGAGATGAGTAGGTACGCGGATGGGCCGGAGCCCGCCCGGACGGAAGAGTAGGGATCACGGAAGGGAAGCGGCGCCGCACCGCCGACACGGGGCGGCGGAGCGGCGCGGCTCCCGGACGTGACGGGGGAACACGGGGGACGCACGGGGGAGTACGGGGGAGAACGGGGGAAGCGCTGTCCTGGTCGGATCGAAGGGGGAACGATCCGTGCCAGGGCAGCGCACCCTTTTGTGCGGGCCCCGGGGGAAGGAAGGGGTGCGCGCCGTACCTGACCACTACGGCGCGCACCCTCTTTCCGTTTCCGGGGGATGTCCGCCCGTTACTGCGAGGACCGGCCGCTGATCCGCCCCTGGAGCAGCCGCGACAGCGCCGCGTGCACGTCGTCGATCGACCGGTCCGGCTGGTACGACTGCCAGTCCAGGGCGGCCACCAGCACCATCCCGAACAACGCCGAGGCGGTCAGCGGGATATCGATCTCCTCGCTCAGCTCCTCACGGGCCACCGCCTCCCGCAGCACGTCCTCCACCACCGTGATGGCCCGCTCCCGCACCGCCATCAGCGTCGACTGCCAGGCCCTGTTGGTGCGCCACAGCTCGGCGACGTAGAGCTGGGTGAGCGACGGGTAACGGGAGATGAAGTCCAGCCCGGCCCGGATCATCGCGTCCAGCGCGTCGATCCGGGTGCCGCCCCTGTCGGCCACCTCCTCGGCGGCCGTCTGGAGGGACGTCGCCAGCATCTCGATGCCGTGCCGCAGCAGCTCTTCGAAGAGCACGTTCTTGCTCGCGAAGTTGTAGTAGACGGTGCCCTTCGCGACGCCCGCCCGTTCGGCGATCTCGTCCACCGTGGTGGAGGAGAAGCCCTGTTCGGCGATGAGCGTGACCGCGGCCTCGAAGAGCTTGCGCCGGGTGGCGTCGCGGCGTGTATTGGAGCTGTCCATGGGGGCGATTGTGCCGCCCCCGGACGATTGATGCGCGGCGCGGTGGGGGTCCCCCCGGACGGAGTCCGGGGGAGCCTCTGGCAGGGCGGTGGTGGGCGACGGGAGGGCGTTCACAGACTCAGTTCCGGATGCAGGTCCTTCATCCGCACCACCTGGCGGCCGCGCGCCGTAAGGGAGGTGAGCGCGAGCGCCCCCGCGGTGAACGCCAGCAGCACCACACTGCCCTGCCACACGGGCGCGAGGTCGCCACCGGTGATGAGCCGGCGCAGCCCCTCCACGATGTAACTCATCGGCAGATACGGGTGGATGGCGGCGAAGAAGCCCGGACTGGTCTGCACCGGGTAGGTGCCGCCCGCCGACGTCAGCTGGAGCATCAGCAGCGCCAGCACCAGGATCCGCCCGGCCGGTCCGAACTGCGCGTTCAGCCACTGCACCAGTGCCGAGAAACACGCCGTGACCAGGACGAGGAACCCGATCGTGCCGGCCGCCCGGACCATCTCCAGACCGATCGCGAAGTGCAGTACGGACATCAGCGCCGCGGTCTGAAGCACCCCCACGCCGAACACCGGCAGCCAGCCCGACAGCGCCACCCGCCAGGAGGCCGCGCCCATCGCCAGCGCCCGCCGGTTGAGCGGCTGAATCAGCATGTACGCCACCATCGCGCCCACCCACAGGGACAGTGGGATGAAGTACGGGGCGAATCCGGTGCCGTAGTTGGGCGCCTTGTGGGCCGCGTCCGAAGACAGCTGCACCGGGTCGGACATGACCAGGGTGTGGGCGTCGCGGTCCTTCTTGCCGTAGTCGGGGATCTGCTTCGCCCCGTCGTGCAGCCCGCCGGCCAGCTTCTGCGAACCGTCCGAGAGCTTGAACATGCCGCCGTTCAGTGTCTGCGCGCCGTCCTTGAGCCGGCCCACACCGGAGTCGAGGTCGCCGATCCCGGCCGCCGCGCGGCCCGTACCGTCGTGCAGCCGGTGCGCACCGTCGTTGAGCTGGTCCGCGCCGGCCGCCAGCCGGGCGTTGCCGGCGGACAGTTTGCGCGCCCCCGCGGACACCTTGTGCGCCCCGTCGTTCAGATCGTTGATCTTCTTGACCGCGGCGTCCATGTCGGCGCCCAGGGTGGGCCCGCGCTGCGCCAGCTCGTTCGCCAGGGAGTGCAGGGTGTCCAGGTCCCGGCCCAGTTGGTCGAGGTTCTTCTGGTCGTGCACATAGCCGCTGACCTCCTCGGCCTTGTCCGCCGCGGTGGCCGCCTCCTCCTTGAGCTGCTTCAGCTCCGCACACGAGGTGTCGAGCCGTACCCCGCTCTCACAGCGCAGCCGGTAGTAGGAAGCCATGTGGTCGGAGATCCCCCGGGAGAGCTTCGCGCCCGTGGAGGCCGCTGCGGGAAGCTTGTCCAAGTGGTCATTGATCGCCTGCGAACCGTCGGCGACGAGCTGTGCCGCCTCGCCGATCTCCTTGCCGTGTGCCCGGACGAAGGGCCCCACCTTGCCGACGACTCCGTTGACCTTGTCTGCCAGCTGCTGGGTGCCCCGCGCCACCTGGCCCGAGCCGTCGGCCAGTTGGCGCGAGCCGTCGGCGGCGGTCCCGGCTCCCCGGGCGAGATCGGAGCTGCCCCGGGCGAGCCGCCCCGCGCCCGCGTCGAGGTCGCCCAGACCGGTGACGAGCTTGCCGCTGCCGTCCTTCGCGGTGCCCAGACCGTCGGCCAGCTTGCCCGTGCCGTGCCTGGCCTGCCCGATGCCGTCCTGGAGCCGGTCGGCGCCGTGCGCGGCCTGTTCGGTCTTGCCGTGCAGCGTCGAGAAGGAGACAAAGATCTTGTCGAGGAAGGCCCGCGACGACTTCGTGGAGGCCGCGGAGCGCACCTCGGAGAACACCGTCCGGGAGATCTGCCCGACGATGTAGTTGTTCGCGTCGTTCGTCCGCACCTTCAGTGCGCCGGTCTCCGGATGGCCCCCGGAGCTGGAGGCGATCCGCCGGCTGAAGTCCTTCGGGATGGACAGCGAGAGGTAGTACGAGCCGTCCTCGACGCCCCTGGCGGCCTCCTTGGCGTCCACCGGCCGCCAGTCGAAGGTATGGCTGTCCCGCAGCCCGGAGACGATGCTGTCGCCCGCCGAGATCCGCTTCCCGTCGACGGCCGCGCCGGTGTCCTCGTTGACCAGCGCGACCGGGATCTTGTCCAGTCGCCCGTACGGGTCCCAGAAGGACCACAGGTAGAGCGCGCCGTACAGGAGCGGCAACAGCAGGAGGGCGGCCAGCGCGGCGCGCGGCAGCTTCCCCCTCCCGAACCGCTTCAGCTCAAGCGCGGCCAGTTTCGGCGAGCGCATCGGCCGCCCCCTCCTCGTCGTCCTGCCCGTCGCCGGCGGGGCCCTCGGCCGGTGCGCTGTCCGCGCTCCCGGTGCCGACCGGTCCGGATCCGGAGGGCTCCCCCTGGCCGCCCTTCCCGGTCTCTCCGGCCCCGCTCTCCTCGCGGCCCTCAGGGGCCTTGCCGCCCTCGCCGTCCTTGCCGTCCTCGCTGTCCGTGGTGGCGGTGGAGGGGCCGGAGGCGTCCTCGGGGGCGGTGGGCTCCGGGCGGCTGCCCGTACGCACCAGCACCACGGCCTCGTCGCCCTCCGGCGGTTCGCTGCACACCGCGAGCACCGTGGTGCCGGCCGCCGCGAGGCCGTGCAGCATCTTCCAGGCAGCGCCGCGCTCGTCGTCGGACAGCTTCAGATCGGTGTCGTCGACGGCCAGCAGCCGGGGGCCGCCGATCAGCGCGAGCGCCACGGACAGCCGCAGCGCCTCCAGCCGCTCCAGGTCGCGCACGGACGTACGGATCCCCTTGGGCAGCGACTCCGGGTCGAGGCCGGCCGCGGTCAGCGCGGAGTCCACGAGGGCACGGGCCGCGGCCCTGCGCTCGCGCCGGGGCCGCAGCAGCGCCCGCAGCGAACCGCCGAACCGGCCCTGCAACAGGGCGCGTTCCCGCAGATGCTCGCCCACGGTGAGCGCCGGATCGAGTTCGGCGACCCCCGGCACATGGGCGAGCGCGGTGACGGACCGGACCGCGGCCTTCTTCTTCGGCAGCGGCAGTCCGCCGACCTCGGCGGTGCCCGCGGCGGACTTCATCCGGCCGGTGAGCGCGAGCAGCAGACACGTACGGCCCGAGCCCGAGGGGCCCTGTACGGCGATCAGTGAGCCGGGCCCGGCGGTGAAGTCGATGTTCCGGAACGCCCATCCGCGGGGGCCCTTGACCCCGAATCCCGCGGCCGTGACCGCCGCCCCGTGCGGGGTGCTGTCCACGATCCCCTCCTTTGAACTGACTGGTCAGTTCAAAAAGTATGTCGCATCCCACCCCCCGTTCCGCAAGGGGATGGTGGGAATCCGCTCCTGCGGCTTCGCGGATCAGGCCGTCCCCTTTTCGACGAAAGTGCAGGTCAGTGCCGATTGTCAGTGGCGTACGTCACGATGGGCTCATCCGGTCCGAATCGGCATTCGGTCCCGAACCGGCTTGCGACGACAGGAGGTTCGTCATGGCAGCTCGTCCCGACAGGGGCAGCTCCGCTGCGTACGGTCCCCCGAGCGATGTCCACCCCGTCCTGCGGCGGGCGACCGCACCACCCGCCGCACTCGCCCTGCTCACCCAGGCCCAGCAGGGCCTCGACGAAGCACAGACCCTCGAAACTCCCAACGAGCGGTTCGCCACGGCCCATCTGGCCGCGCTGCGCACCGCCGCCGCCGTCCTTGCCGTCCGCGGCCGGCCGGAGACCACCGTGCGCCGCAGGCAGCGTATCCGCAGCGCCTGGGAAGTGCTGCCCGAGGTCGCGCCCGAACTCGCCGAGTGGAGTGCCCTGTTCGCCGCCGGCGCCGCCCGCCGCGCGAAGGCCGAGGCCGGCATAGCCGGCGCGGCCGGCCGCCGGGACGCCGACGATCTCCTGCGCGACGCCGCCATGTTCCTGCGCCTGGTGGAGCGCATGCTGCTCCTCCAGCCCTCCCTCCCGCCCCAACGGGCGGGGTGAGCAACGGCTGAGCCCGGGGGAGGCGGGGGAGGGGGCTGGGAGGAGTGGGGTGGGGTGGGGTGGGGTGGGGTGGGGTGGGGGCCCGGGGGGAGGGAAAGAGAAAACAGCAGTACTCAGCTCCCGCCGCGCCCCTCCGCCCCCTCGGCGCCGCCTCCCCTCCCGCCTCACCGCCCCACCGCCCCACCGCCCCGCCGGCCGCCACGGCGGCTCCCGGTGGCTCCGCAGGCGGTGGACGGCGCGGAACGGAATAGGGTGGTGGACGCCTAGACGTTCATGCCCCCGCCGAGGAGCCACCCGCCGTGTCTGACCCGCTGCGCCCGCGCGCATCCCTTCGTACCGCCGTGGTCTGGGAGGTCCTCAAGGACGCCCTGGAGCGCCGGGTCAAGGCCACCGGCCGGGACACCCTCGACGTCCTCGACACCGGCGGCGGCACCGGCAACTTCGCCGTGCCGGTCGCCCGCCTCGGCCACCGCGTCACGGTCGTCGACCCCAGCCCCAACGCCCTCTTCGCCCTGGAGCGCCGCGCCGCGGAGGCGGGCGTCGCCGACCGGGTACGCGCGGTCCAGGGCGACGCCCACGGCCTGTTCGACGTCGTCGAGCGCGGCGGCTACGACGCCGTGCTCTGCCACGGCGTGCTGGAGTACGTCGACGACCCGGCCGAGGGCATCCGCAACGCCGTCGACGCGCTGCGCCCGGCCGGCACCCTCAGCCTGCTCGCGGCCGGTCTGGGCGGTGCCGTCCTCGCGCGCGCTCTCGCGGGCCACTTCACCGAGGCCCGCCAGGCGCTGACCGACCCGGCCGGACGCTGGGGTGAGGGCGACCCGGTCCCGCGGCGCTTCACCGCCGACCAGCTCACCGAGCTGGTCTCCGCCACCGGCCTGGAGGTCGGCGCGGTGCACGGTGTACGGGTCTTCGCCGACCTGGTCCCCGGGGTGCTCGTGGACACCGAGCCGGGCGCCATGGAAGCCCTGCTGAAGCTCGAGGCGGCCGCCGCCGAACAGCCCGCCTTCCACTCCGTGGCCACCCAGCTGCACGTCCTCGCGGAACGCGACTGACCCACGCGGCTCACGCGACTACCGCGTGCAGTCGGCCACAGACCACCCGATCAGCCCCTTCGCCCCGTATGATCGGGGTACGACGTTCCGGCATGACGGACAGGCGGGTGGGGAATGCAGGCAGCATCACCACCGGTCGCCGTGGCGGCCCGGACAGTGAACTGGCGTCGAGGGGCGGGTTTCACGGGGGCGATTCCCTGCCTATCCTGAAAGGGTCGCACCCGGTCGCCCCCCGCGACCGACGAGTAGGAGGACTCCGTGCCGCTCTCGGAGCACGAGCAGCGCATGCTCGAGCAAATGGAGCGAGCGCTGTACGCCGAAGATCCCAAGTTCGCGACAGCGCTTGAGGGAAGCGGGCTGCGTACGTACACCCGGCGACGGGTCTACCAAGCGGTCGCGGGCTTCCTGGTGGGTATCGCCCTGCTCATGGCCGGCATGGTCGCGCAGCAGATCTGGATCAGTGTGGTGGGCTTCCTCGTCATGCTCGGCTGCGCGGTGCTGGCGGTCACCGGCTGGCGCAAAGCTCCCAAGCAGGGTGAGCAGCAGTCCGGTGCGGGTTCCGGAGGTGCCGCGGGTGCCCCGGCGCGCCGTCAGGCCAGGCAGCGGCGCTCGATGATGAACCGTATCGAGGACCGCTGGCAGCGGCGCAGGGACGAACAACAGGGCCACTGAGCCACGACGGGAGCGGCGGATTCGCGGGAATTCCCCGAATCCGTCGGGAGCGTCCCCCTGAGCGGTCCCTCGCGCCCCGGGAGATGTTTCTTTCCGTCATTCTTCCTGTTGCGCCGCCCGGCCTTTTCCGGCACTCTTTCCCGCTGCTTTTCCGCCGTTGCAGTTCGCCGTCTCCGGCCCGCAGTTCGCCCTCCGCGGGTCCGATGGTTCTCCGTTCCTTTCCGCCCTTCGGAACGCAACACGTTCTCCGGTGGCGCCGGAAGAGAAAATGTGCTGGGCCGCCCGATCCTGTCGGGCGGCCCAGCACATTTTGTGCCGTGTGGTCATGCCCGCCGCGGGCCCGGCCGGAGGGCTGCCAGCACGCGCCGTGCCACCGCCACCGGGCGGCTCGTACGGCACCGGAGCAGCAGCGCCGACCAGCGGGCCGACCAGGCCCAGCGGAGCCGGGCCGCGGAGCGCGGGGCGAGCCGGGCCCGCAGCCGCAGACCACGGCTCGCGCCCGTCCACAGCCCGGCCCGCACCTGCTGTACGTCCAGGGCGAGTCCGGACACCGGCTGCGGGTCCGGGGCGTACAGCACCTGCTCGACCGCTGCCGCGACGCTGCGGGCGGCCGCGGCGGGCTCCGGTTGCAGATCTCCGATACGGATGATGCGCTCGGCCGCCTTGCGCGGGGTCAGTGTCTCGTCCGGCAGGATGCCGAAGTCCCAGGCGGTGTCCAGCAGCTCCTGCCAGGCGGCGAGGGTGGCCGCCGTCGGGTCGTCGTGCGGGCCCGCCAGGCGTCCGGAGCGTATGCGCAGGCGCCACAGCAGCGGGCCCGCGGGCAGCAGCAGGACGAGCAGCGCGGCCAGTGCCGCGACGACCACCGGCCAGGGGGACGAGCCGCCGTCCGGCGGGCGGGTGCCGGCCTCCGCGGGCAGCGGGACACAGGCCGAACCGGAGCCGGACCGCCGCTCACCGGGGCCACAGGACGGGTCCGCCGACGGGCCCTCCGAGGGGGCCGCGGACCGGGAGGGCGCGGGTTCCGCCCGGCCCGGGTCGGGGGTGTCCGGGGTGTCGGGGTACGCGTAGTCCGGGATGCTGCCGCGGCTCGGGGTCGGTTCGAAGCGGGTCCAGCCGATGCCCTGGAAGTACAGCTCCGGCCAGGCGTGTGCGTCCTTGAGACCGACCGAGGTCGTGCCGTCGGGCTGCTTGGTGCCGGGGGTGAAACCGACCGCTACCCGGGCCGGGATCCCCAGCGTCCGGGCCATCGCCGCCATCGAGAACGAGAAGTGGACGCAGAAGCCCTCCTTCTGCCGCAGGAACCGCGCGATGGCCTCGGATCCGCTGCCGGCCCGGACCTCCGTGTTGTAGCTGAAGCCGCCGTTGAGCGCGAACCAGTCCTGGAGCTTGACGGCCCTGGCATAGGCGTTCGGGGCGCCGCGGGTGACCTGACGTGCGGTGCTCCGGACGACCGGGGGCAGCGAGCGGGGGACCTTGGTGTACTCGCGCAGCAGGTCGGCCGGGGGTGCCGGGGCGGCGGCCAGCTGCCGGGACGTGGGCCGCACCTGGAAGCTCTCGACCTGGTACTGCAAGCCGTGGGTGTTCTGTCCGCGGTCCCCGACGAGGGTGCGGCCCTGGGGCTCGAAGCGCCAGCGCCCGGAGATGTCCACCTTGGAGGCGGGGTAGGGGAGCGGCAGCCAGTTCTGGGCGTACCACTCGGCGGTCGAGATTGAGGTGTTGACCCGGTCGAAGTCGACCGCGGTGCTGAGGCCGGTCGGTTGCGGCAACCGCTCGGGGACGTCGGTGACCGTGCGCTCGGACGGCTTCCAGGTCGTGCCGTCGAACTGGTCGAGGGCGACGATCCGCAGATACAGGCCGCGGGTATCGGCCGCGGTCGTACGGTAGTTGAGGACTTCCTTGTCCTCGGGCTGGTTGAGGCTGTCCTGAAGGGACACCAGGGGGTTCACCGCGGAGATCGTGCCGCCTCCGCTTCCGGGGCCCGCACCGCTGCCGCCGGTGCCGAACAGCCCGCCGCCGAGGGAGGGCAGCAGGGCGGGCACCACCAGGGCGATCCCGAGGACCAGCGCGCCGATCCTGCGGCCCGTACGGACCGGGGCCAGGGCCGGACCGCCGAGGGCGGCGAATCCCTGGCCGCGGTCCGGGGGGCTCGCGTCGGCGCCCCCGCCGAAGACCCGGCCCCACTGGGAGAGCCGGTCCCGGCCCTCGGCCAGCAGGAGCAGCAGATAGCCGGCCGCCGCGATCAGGAACCGCAGCCAGCCCGCGCCCCCCTGGGACAGCCCCGCCGCCACCGAGTAGAGCGCGAGCAGCGGCAGACCGGCGGGCGCGGCGCTGCGGTACGTGACCGCCAGCGCGTCGACCATCAGGCCGATCACCAGCACTCCGGCGATCAGCAGCAGCCGGATGCCGGGCGTGACGGGGGCGGGGATGGCGTACCGGCCGACGTCACGCACGCCGGCTTGCACCAGCCGGCCGAATTCCGCGAGGGCTTCCGGGCCCGGTAGCAGGCCGAGGACGGCCTCGCCCGGCGTGAAGAGCAGGGTCATCAGCAGCACGCCGGCCAGCAGCTGTACGCCGATGACCAGGGGCCCGGCTAGGGGGACCCGGCGGGCGGCCGCGCCCACTCCCGTCAGGAGGGCCAGCAGGATCGCCGCCTGGATCAGCCAGCTGATCGGTTCCACCAGCGGCAGCAGTGCGCCGGCGGCACACAGCGTCGCCACCGCCGCACACAGTGCCAGCCGCGCTCGGCCGCTCATGCCCGTGCCTCGCTTCGCTCGGGGCCGCCGGGGCAAGGCCCGCGCCGGCCGCTGATCCGGCCGCGGATCCGGCCGCGGGGACGCCGCGCGCCCGGGCGTCCGTCCGCGGGCAGCACCTCGTCCCTCAGCGGCCGCTCGCCCGTGAGCCGCCCATGGCGCACGCTCCCGTTCACGACCGGCCTCCCGCCACCGTCTCCGGTGTGCCCGCATGCTCCGCGGCCGCGCGCCAGAGGGCGGGAAGGGTGTCCCCGGGCGTCACCGGCAGCGCCGTCCAGCCGGCCTTCCGCAGCAGCTGAAGGCGTTCGGCCAGCGGGACCTGGCCGTCGGAGAATCGGATACCGCCGGGGCCCCGCGTCCAGGCGTCGCCGTCCAGGACGAAGGCGACGGCCGCACCGCTGCGCTGCCGCATCCGTCCGGCGACCACCGCCTGCTCCTCGTCCAGATCGCCGAAGAAGCCGACCAGCAGTCCTTCGTTGCCGCCGCGCAGGACGTCGTACGCCGCCGACAGGCCGTGCTCCTCGGAGCGCTCCACGACGGCGAGGGTGTCCAGCAGCAGGCCCGCGGCGTCGGCGGAGCCGGTGCCGCCCGCGAAGCTGCCGGCGCCGTCGGGGCCCGGCACCGAGCTGCCGGTGTCGGTCAGCAGCCGCACCGAGAAGCCGCGCTCCAGCAGATGCAGCGCGGTGGACGCGGCGCCCGCCACCGCCCACTCGAAGGCCGAGTCGGGGCCCGCGCCCGGGTGGGCGTCCTCGCGGGTGTCGAGCAGGACCGTGCAGCGCGCCTTCTGCGGCTGCTCCTCCCTGCGGACCATCAGCTCGCCGTAGCGCGCGGTGGAGCGCCAGTGGATGCGGCGCAGATCGTCGCCGTGCCGGTAGCCGCGCGGGATGACGTCGTCCTCCCCGGCCAGCGCCGGTGAGTGCTGCCGTCCGTCGCCGTACCCGGCCGCCTCGCCCACCTGCCGCACCGCCGGCAGCGGTTCGACCCGCGGCACGACCGTCAGGGTGTCCGAGGCGCTGAACGAGCGGGTCAGCTCGCACATCCCGAACGGGTCCGAGAGCCGCAGCTGAAGCGGCCCCAGCGGATAGCGTCCGCGCAGGTCGGAGCGGACCCGGTAGGAGACCTCGCGGCGGCCGCCGGCCTCGACCCGGTCCAGGACGAAGCGCGGCCGGGGACCGAGGACGTACGGCACCCGGTCCTGGAGCATCAGCACGCCGGTCGGCAGCCGGGAGATGTTCTCCATCCCCAGCCGCACCCGGGATTCGGTGCCGGCGGGGACCCGGGCGGGGGCGAGCGTCCGGCTGCCCGCGACGCGGTAGCGGGTGCGGTGCAGCACCAGGACACACACCAGCGGGAGGGCGGCGAGCAGCAGTCCGACCCGCAGCAGATCCGCCTGCCCGAGGAGGTAGGAGCACACCGCGGCGGCCAGCCCGGCCGCCAGGAACGACCGGCCCCGGGTCGTCAGCCCCGCGAGGGCCGCCCGCAGCCCGTCCCGCTCCGGAGCGCCCTCTCTCCCCCCGCCGGACATCACAACCCCCGTACGCCGGGCGGCCGCTGGCCGGGTGTCCGCCATGGCTGGGCGGACGGCTCGGGGACCGGGACGCGCTGGAGGATCTCCAGCACGATCTGCTCGGCCGTACGGCGGTTCAACTGGGCCTGGGCGGTGGGCAGCAGCCGGTGCGCGAGCACCGGCACCGCCAGCGACTGGACATCGTCGGGGAGGGTGTACTCCCGCCCCTGGAGCGCGGCCGATGCCTTGGCGGCGCGCAGCAGATGCAGGGTCGCCCGCGGTGAGGCGCCGAGCCGCAGCTCGGGGTGGCTGCGGGTGGCCCCCACCAGATCGACGGTGTATCTGCGGACCGTATCGGCGACATGGACCGTGCGCACCGCGTCGATCAGCTTCACGATCTCGTGGGCGTGCGCGACCGGCTGGAGGTCGTCGAGGGGGGAGGCGCCGCCGTGCACATCCAGCATCTGCAACTCGGCGGACGGGCTCGGGTAGCCGATCGACACCCGTGCCATGAAGCGGTCCCGCTGTGCCTCGGGGAGCGGGTACGTGCCCTCCATCTCCACCGGGTTCTGGGTGGCGACCACCATGAACGGGTCGGGCAGCTGGTAGGTCTGCCCGTCCATCGTGACCTGGCGCTCCTCCATGGACTCCAGGAGCGCCGACTGGGTCTTGGGCGAGGCGCGGTTGATCTCGTCGCCGATCACGATCTGCGAGAAGATCGCGCCGGGCTTGAACTCGAAGTCCCGCTGCTGCTGGTCGAAGATGCTGACGCCGGTGATGTCGGAGGGCAGCAGGTCGGGCGTGAACTGGATGCGCCGCACCGAGCAGTCGATGGAGCGGGCCAGTGCCTTGGCGAGCATGGTCTTGCCGACGCCGGGCACATCCTCGATGAGCAGATGTCCCTCGGCCAGCAGGACGGTCAGCGCGAGCCGTACGACCTCCGGCTTGCCCTCGATCACTTCCTCCACCGACCGGTGAACCCGCTCCGCGGTGGTGGTCAGATCGCTGAGGCTCGCTCGTTCGTCATACGTCGTCACTCGGCCCTCCTCGGCCCGTACTACGGGCCGATGCCCCCTTTGCGGACCCGGCCCACCCCGAACGTGCGCATCGCACCCGGCCGGGGCCAGGACGACGGCACCTACGCATTCTTGCTGCCCGCGCGGCTTCGCGTCATGACCTGTGGATAACTCACAAGGTTATCTCCCGGCCTTCCCGGCGAACCCGGCTTTCCGGGCGGGCTCGGTCGCCGGAAAGGCCGGGCCGGGGTCAGTGCCGCGGGTCGATCTCGCGCAGCAGGCCGGTCGTCACGTCGAAGACGAAGCCGCGGACGTCGTCGGTGTGCAGCAGGAAGGGGGAGGTGCGCACCCGCTCCATGGACTGCCGGACGTCCTCGTCGAGGTCCTTGAACGCCTCGACCGCCCAGGTGGGGCGCTGCCCGACCTCGGCGGCCAGGTCGTGGCGGAAGTCCTCGGTCAGGCTGAGCAGGCCGCACCCGGTGTGGTGGATGAGGACGACGGACCGGGTGCCCAGCGCGCGCTGGCTGATCGTCAGGGACCGGATGATGTCGTCGGTGACCACCCCGCCGGCGTTGCGGATCGTGTGGCAGTCGCCGAGTTCGAGACCGAGGGCGGCATGCAGATCCAGCCGGGCGTCCATACAGGCCACGACGGCGACATTGCGGACGGGCCGGGCATCCATCCCGGGGTCGGTGAAGGCGGCGGCATAGCGCTTGTTCGCCTCGACGAGACTGTCGGTGACCGTCTCGCCGGTACGAACGGCGGCACCGTCGGCGGAAGGGGGCAGCGGCTGCGACGCAGGTATGGACATGGTTTCACCGTAATCGGCGCCGGTCGTTTCAGCCGCATGAGAGGTCGGGCATAGGGGTCATCATCACTCCTTGTGAGGTAACCCACAGGTCCGTCCGTCCCGCCGCCGTCCGGGTGAGAAGCCCGCGGCACGGGCGGCGGGAAAGCCGTCGCAGGACGCGCGGAACCGGTTGATTGACCGGGGCAGCCGGTGGACTAAAGTGGCGCGAAGTGGGAGGCGTGACGCTCTCCTTGGATACCGGATTCCTCGCGTGCGCGCGCCGTACGTACGGCTCGGCCTCCTCCCGCTCCCATGGTCTTCCGACGTCACTTCCCCGTCGCCGGAGGGCCACTTCCCCTTCAGAGCGGGCGGGGACCAAGCGGTACGTGCGGCACCCCCAGCCAGCGGCCGGGGCCCCACCTGCCGCCCAGCCCATCGGAAGGCACATGAGCGAGCGTAGCGAGCGAGTCAGGAAGAGGTGCGCGCTCTGCCGAGGCAGGCGGGCCGAGCGCGGCGAGGCCGTCGCATGAGCAGCAACACTCGCCACGTCCCCGTCATGCTCCAGAGGTGTCTGGACCTGCTCGCGCCCGCGCTCGCCGAGCCCGGTGCGGTCGTCGTCGACTGCACCCTCGGCCTCGGAGGGCACAGCGAGGCACTGCTGTCCACCTTCCCGGCGGCCCGGCTCATCGCCCTCGACCGTGACCCGTCCGCCCTGAAGCTGGCGGGCGAGCGGCTCGCCCCCTACGGCGACCGCGCCACCCTGGTACACGCCGTCTACGACGAGCTCCCCGAGGTCCTCGACCGGCTCGGGACCCCGCGGGTCCAGGGCGTGCTGTTCGACCTCGGCGTCTCCTCCATGCAGCTCGACGAGGCCGACCGCGGCTTCGCGTACGCGCAGGACGCCCCGCTGGACATGCGGATGGACCAGTCGACCGGCATCAGCGCCGCGGATGTCCTCAACACCTACGCGCCCGGTGAGCTGGTCCGGATCCTGCGCTCCTACGGGGAGGAGAAGCAGGCCAAGCGGATCGTCGAGGCCGTCGTCCGCGAGCGGGCCAAGGAGCCGTTCACCACCAGCGCGCGGCTGGTCGAGCTGATCCGTGACGCGCTGCCGCAGGCCGCCAAGCGCACCGGCGGCAACCCCGCCAAGCGCACGTTCCAGGCGCTGCGCATCGAGGTCAACGGGGAACTGAAGAGCGTGGAGCGCGCCATCCCGGCGGCCGTGAAGGCGCTCGCGGTGGGCGGCCGGATCGCCGTGCTCGCCTACCACTCGCTGGAGGACCGGCTGGTCAAGCAGGTCTTCGCGGCCGGCGCGGCCAACACGGCGCCGCCCGGCCTGCCGGTGGTCCCCGAGCGCTACCAGCCCCGGCTCAAGCTGCTGACCCGCGGCGCCGAACTCCCCACGGAGGAGGAGATCGCCGAGAACCGCCGTGCCGCCCCCGCCCGGCTGCGCGGCGCGGAGCGCATCCGCGAGAACGTCGAGGACACCGCATGAAAGGGCAGGGGCCGCGCGGCAGACAGAAACGCCTCGCCGCGCTGTTCCCCTCCGGCGCCGGTGCCCGCGGCACCGCGGCGCGTACCCCCTTCGTGCTGCTCATCGTCGTCCTCCTCGGCTCCGGCCTGATCACCCTGCTGCTGCTCAACTCCGCGCTCAACCAAGGGTCGTTCGAGCTCAGCAAGCTGGAGAAACAGACCGAGGAGCTGACGGACGAGCAGCAGGCGCTCCAGCAGGACGTGGACGCCTACTCCGCCCCGGGCGCGCTGGAGCGGCGCGCCCGGAAGCTGGGGATGGTGCCCGGCGGCACCCCGGTGTTCCTGCTCCCGGACGGCACGGTCCGCGGCCGGCCGAGCGTGGCCGGGCCGGAGGGGGCGCCGCTGAGCAGCTCCGCCGAGCCGTCGCCCCTCGGCCCGGCCGCCCGCACCGCCCCGCCCCGCCCGGCGGTGCCGCCGGTCCCGGCCCTGGCCGGGGTGCTGGGCCCGGACAGCGCCCCGGACACGGCGACGGCACCGGCCGCACCCACACCCTCGGCCGCACCGGCCTCCCTGACCTCGCCCGCCTCGTCCGGCAGCGGCGCCTCCACCGCACCCGCGCCCGCCGCCGCGGCCGCCCCGACGACCTCCGGCAGGTGAACGCGGCATGACCGAGCCCAGGGACCCCCGCCGGGTGCCGCGCCCCGCCCAGCGCGGCGGCCGGGCCGGCAGCGGGTCCGGCCGCCCGCCCGCCGCCAAGCGCCCCGCACCCCGGCCC
>NZ_JBHXFI010000098.1:0-17660 GCF_042724075.1 Streptomyces sp. NPDC127097
GCCGGGGGGTCCCGTAGTTAATCCGATGATGTCCGGCACACCCCACCCGCGCAGGCCCGTCACCGCACCCAACAGCCCCGCGCAGCGGCACCGCCCGCCGCGTGGGGGTACCTCCCACGCCCTTCAGGCAGTGGGGGAGCAACGGCGAGTCAGCCACAAACGCCGGCCGAGGCAAAGCGCAGCGCTTGGCGCAACGGCGGGGGCTCCGCGCAAGCGGGCCACCAACGGCGCGCAACAACCACGGCGGGAAAGCCGAAAACGCGGGAAGCAAGGCCAAGCGCAGCGAATCGCATTTCGTGGCGCCGTATCCCTACAGCTAACCTCCAGGGAGTCACCTTTCTTACGCAGGAGAATCTCCCATGGCCCACGCCGCACAGGTCCAGCGCATGTCCCGCTTGATGATCAAGACACTGCGCGACGACCCGGCCGACGCCGAGACCGCCAGCCACAAGCTGCTCGTCCGCGCCGGTTACGTCCGCCGCTCCTCCGCCGGCATCTGGACGTGGCTGCCGCTGGGCAAGAAGGTCCTGGAGAACGTCTCCCGCGTGGTGCGCGAGGAGATGGACGCCATCGGCGGCCAGGAGGTCCTGCTGCCGGCCCTGCTGCCCAAGGAGCCCTACGAGGCCAGCGGCCGCTGGGAGGAGTACGGCGACCTGCTCTTCCGCCTCAAGGACCGCAAGGGCGCGGACTACCTCCTCGGTCCGACCCACGAGGAGATCTTCACCCTCACGGTCAAGGACCAGTGCACGTCCTACAAGGACCTGCCGGTGATCCTCTACCAGATCCAGACCAAGTACCGTGACGAGGCCCGCCCCCGTTCCGGTGTGCTGCGCGGCCGCGAGTTCCAGATGAAGGACTCGTACAGCTTCGACACCACCGACGAGGGCCTGGAGCAGTCCTACGCCCTGCACCGCGAGGCGTACACCAAGATCTTCGAGCGGCTCGGGCTGGACTACCGCATCGTCTCCGCCGTCTCCGGCGCGATGGGCGGCTCCGCCTCCGAGGAGTTCCTGGCCCCCGCCGCGGCCGGCGAGGACACCTTCGTCGACTGCCCGGCCTGCGACTACGCCGCCAACACCGAGGCCGTCACGGTCAAGGTCGAGCCGGCCGACGGCGCCGCGCACGGCCCCGTCGAGGAGCTGGACACCCCCGACACCCCGACCATCGAGTCCCTCGCCGAGTTCCTCGGCGTACCGGCCGCCGCGACCCTCAAGAACCTCTTGATCAAGGTCGACGGCGAGATCGTCGCGGTCGGCGTCCCCGGCAACCGCGAGGTCGACCTCGGCAAGCTCGGTGAGCACCTGGCACCGGCCACCGTCGAGCTGGTCACCGCCGAGGACTTCGTCGACCGCCCGGACCTGGTCCGTGGCTACGTCGGCCCGCAGGGCCTGGCCGGCAAGGCGTTCCGCTACCTCGCCGACCCGCGCGTCGCCCCCGGCACCGCCTGGGTCACCGGCGCCAACAAGGAGGGCAAGCACGCCAGGAACGTCGTCGCCGGCCGGGACTTCGAGGTCGACGAGTACCTCGACGTGGTCGTCGTCGAGCCCGGCGACCCCTGCCCGAAGTGCGGCACCGGCCTGAAGATCGACCGCGCCATCGAGATCGGCCACATCTTCCAGCTCGGCCGCAAGTACGCGGACGCCTTCGAGCTCGATGTGCTCGGCCAGAACGGCAAGCCCGCCCGGGTCACCATGGGCTCGTACGGCATCGGCGTCTCCCGTGCGGTGGCCGCCCTCGCCGAGCAGACCCACGACGAGAAGGGCCTGTGCTGGCCCCGCGAGATCGCCCCGGCCGATGTGCATGTCGTGGCGGCCGGCAAGGCCAAGCAGACCGAGCTCGCCCTGGAGGTCGGCGAGCAGCTCGGCGCCGCGGGCCTGCGGGTCCTCGTCGATGACCGGGCGGGTGTCTCGCCGGGTGTGAAGTTCACCGACGCCGAGCTGCTGGGTGTCCCGACCATCGTGGTCGCCGGCCGGCGCGCCGCCGAGGGCGTCGTCGAGGTCAAGGACCGCCGTACCGGCGAGCGCGAGGAGCTGACGGTCGAGGAGGCCGTCGCCCGCCTCAGCGCGTAACCGACACGTACGGCGAACGGGCCGGCCAGGGGAACGCCCCGGCCGGCCCGTTCGCCTGTGCGCCGAAGGGCCCGTCCCGTGGGCGCGCACTCGCCTACCGCGGCCTACAGCCAGGCCGCGAACTCCAGCAGCGCTTCCCCGCGCTGACGGTCGCCCACGGCCACCTCCCGTGCGCCGGTGTCCACCGCCCGGTACAGCGTCCAGTCGCGCAGCCGGTCCCGGTCCACCTCCAGGGAGTCGGCCAGTTTGGCCACCCGGCGGCGGGCCGCGGCGGCCGCGCCGGAACCGGCCAGCAGATCCTCGAACCGGTCCAGCACCAGCGCCGCCAGGTCGTACGCCCGCTCGCCCACCACCGGCGACGGGCCCACCGCCAGCCAGGGCGCCCGCGTACCGGCCAGCACCTTGCCCTGCCGGAACGTGCCGTGCAGCAGGAACTGCTCCCCGGACCCGGCCGGCAGGCCGCGCCGCAGCTCCAGCGCCTGCTCCACCAGCGGCCCGGCGGCCCGGGTCAGCGCCCCGGCCGTGCGCAGCCCCTCCACCGCCTCCTCCGTACGCCCGGCCAGCGTCTCGAAGGGATGCCCCGGGGCGGGCTCCACCCACAGCCGCCGCACCGTGCCGGCCGCCTCCAGCACGGCCTTGGCCTCCGGCAGCGAACGCAGCGACACCCCGCCCTGGAGCCGCTCCAGCAGCAGCGCACCGCTCTTGTCGTCGGACCGCAGCAGCCGCACCGCGCCCCAGCCGTCCCACATCTCCAGCGCCGCGCCCTCGTGCGCCGACACCCGCCCCGGCACCGGGAACTTCAGCGCCGCGGGCGTGCCGTCCTGCTGCCGTACGAGCGCGAGCAGACTGCTGCGGCCACCGGGCGCGTGCACCCGCTCCAGCGTCAGCTCCCAGGCCGCCAGCTGCTGCTGAACCAGCGTCGGCAGCGCCGTGAGCCACTGCCGCACCGGACTTTCCGGATCGCCGCTCAGCGAACTCACCAACCGCTGCGGCGGTTCGATGGGTGCGGTTGCCATGCGTGAGCTGTCCCTTTCCCGGTGGCGGAGACCGCGGAGCGGCCGGTCGTTCAGAGCGCGCCCGCGGCGGCGCTCGCGGAGCCGGACGGGGCGGCCTCCGCGGCCCGCTCCGCGAGCCCAGGGAAGGCTACGCCGCCGCCGCGCCAGCGCACCGACCGCACCGCCGCCTCGCGCAGCGCGGCCGCCGCCTCCCGCCGCCGGACCGCGCCGCCGGCCCGTACGAGATCCGCGTACACGGCGGCCAGCCGGTCCTCCAGCTCCGCCGCCAGCCGGGCCGCGGCGGCCGCGTCCGGTACCGGGAAGGGCAGCTCGTAGGCGGCGGCCGCGGCCTGCGGGGTACCGCCCAGATCGCGCACCACGCGGCGCAGCGCGTCCCGGCGGGCGCGGTGTCCGTCGTACGCCGCCTGGGCCTCGGTGCGCCGGTCACCGGCGATCCGCCCGCCGACCACGCCGTAGCCGTACACCGCGGCGTGCTCGGCGGCCAGCGCCGCCTGCACCGCCGTCAGCTCGTCGTCTTTGCTGTCGTCGTTGTCGCGCCTGCTGCCGCGCGCCGTTCCGGCCGTCATCCGCACACCCCTTCGCTGGTACCTGCCCGGTGTCCCGCCGCGCCCGTCATCCGGCCCGCTCCGCCAGCAGATACGCGTGCACCGCACCGGCCGCCGCGACCGAGGCCAGCAGCCGGGCCAGTTCCGGGGGCGCGGCGATCAGCGCCTTGGTACGGGTATCGGCGAGCCGGCGTTCCGCGTCGGCGAGCGCCGCGCGGGCGGCCCGCTCGTCCTCGGGGACCGGGGGGCCGGACGGCCGGGCGCCGTGCGGCGAGGGACCGGACGCGGGCGCTCCGGCGTCGCGTGCCGGGCCGTCGGAGGCGCCGCCGCCGGGCGGGGCGGTGGCCCGCTCGTCGCCGAACGCCTCGGCGTGCCGGGCGACTTCGGAGCGCAGCGGGCGCAGCCGGGGCTCCAGCGCCGGATACGCGGCCAGCGTCGCGTCGTAGCGCGCCAGCAGGGTCGTGCTGTCGCGGGCCGAGCGCTTGCGCAGCCGTTCGGCGGCGGAGGAGTGTTCGGCCCGGTCGGGGCCGGAGTCCTCGGAGCAGCCCGTGAGGAGGGCCGTGCCCCCGAGGGCGGCACCGGCCAGCAGGGTCCTTCTCCGCACGTACGCCACTTTCGGCACGTTGCACTTCCCGGGGTCTTCCGTAGTGATCACCGCAGGCGAGAGTATCCGTGACCACCCACCGAATCGTCAGTACCCCGCCGGAACCGATAGGCTTTGACCCGACACGCGACCTACCCACAACAGCACACGCGGCCGAGGAGTCACCCGGATGAGCACCACCCAGAGCGAGAGGCTGCGCGGACTGCTTGAACCGCTCATCGCCGCGCGCGACCTGGATCTGGAAGAGATCGAGGTGACACCGGCAGGCAAGCGGCGGGTGCTGAGGATCGTGGTCGATTCCGACGAGGGCGTCCAGCTGGACGAGTGTGCCGCGCTGAGCCGCGAGGCATCCGAGGTCCTGGACGACTCCGATGTGATGGGCGGCGCCCCCTACACCCTTGAGGTGACCTCACCCGGCGCCGACCGCCCGCTGACCGAGCTGCGGCACTACCGCCGCGCCGTCGGCCGCCTCATCAAGGCCCAACTCCACGAGGGCGGCGAGCTGGTGGCGCGGATCATCGCCGTCGACGACTCCGGACTGGACCTCGAGGTGCCGGGAGTCAAGGGCCGCAAGCCGACCGCCCGCCGGGTCTCCTTCGACGAGATCGCCAAGGCGCGCGTCGAGCTGGAATTCAGCCGTAAGCCCGACAAGACAGACAAGCGCGACGCGCAGCACGACGAGAAGATCGACGAGAACAAGGAGGAGGCGTAGCCGTGGATATCGACATGAGTGCCCTGCGGGGTCTGGTGCGGGAGAAGGAGATCTCGTTCGACCTGCTGGTCGAGGCGATCGAGTCGGCCCTCCTCATCGCCTACCACCGCACCGAAGGCAGCCGCCGGCGGGCGCGGGTGGAGCTGAACCGCAACACCGGGCATGTGACGGTGTGGGCGAAGGAGAACGCCGAGGACCTGTCGGACCTGCCGGAGGGCGAGGAGCCCCGCGAGTTCGACGACACCCCCTCCGGCTTCGGAAGGATCGCGGCGACCACCGCCAAGCAGGTCATTCTCCAGCGGCTGCGGGACGCCGAGGAGGAGATCACGTTCGGTGAGTACGCCGGACGGGAGGGCGATGTCGTCACCGGCGTCGTCCAGCAGGGCAAGGACCCCAAGAACGTCCTGGTCGACATCGGCCGCCTGGAGGCCATCCTGCCGGTGCAGGAGCAGGTCCCCGGCGAGGACTACGCGCACGGCACCCGGCTGCGCTCGTACGTCGTACGGGTGGTCAAGGGCGTCCGCGGCCCGTCCGTGACGCTCTCGCGCACCCACCCCAATCTGGTGAAGAAGCTCTTCGCCATGGAGGTCCCGGAGATCGCGGACGGCTCGGTGGAGATCTCCGCCATCGCCCGCGAGGCCGGCCACCGCACGAAGATCGCCGTACGGTCCACCCGCTCCGGCCTGAACGCCAAGGGTGCCTGCATCGGCCCGATGGGCGGCCGGGTGCGCGCCGTGATGGCCGAGCTGCACGGCGAGAAGATCGACATCGTGGACTGGTCGGACGACCCGGCCGAGCTGGTGGCGAACGCGCTGTCGCCGGCCCGGGTCAGCAAGGTCGAGGTCGTGGACCTGGCGGCGCGCTCCGCCCGGGTCACCGTGCCCGATTACCAGCTGTCACTGGCCATCGGCAAGGAAGGGCAGAACGCCCGGCTCGCCGCCCGTCTCACGGGCTGGCGGATCGACATCCGCCCGGACACCGAGCACGCGCCGCAGGACTGAGACCGTCCGAGGCGGCCGGTCGCGCCGCGGACCCCGGAAAATCGGTGGTGCCGCGGCGCCCGGCCAGGAATTCTGAGCAGTCGTCCGGCCTTCACCCCATCGGGGCCGGAGCGGCGCGGGGAGGTAGACTTAAGCAGTGTCTGGCCGGACGCATGCCCGCGCACGCCCTGAGCGCACCTGTCTGGGATGCCGGGAGCGAGCGGCCAAGGGCGATTTGCTGCGCATCGTGGAGATCGAGGGTGAGTGCGTCCCCGATCCTCGCGGTACGCTGCCCGGCCGGGGTGCTTATGTGCACCCGACACTGGTCTGCCTCGACCTGGCGGTTCGCCGCCGGGCGTTCAACCGGGCCTACCGGGCCCGGGGACCGTTCGACACGACGGCCTTGCGCCGGTCCGTCGAGCGTGCCGAGCAGCCCCTGCAATAACGCACAGCACGAAATGCACAGCGCACGGAAAACCGTGCGGTCAGGTACCTCGCGAGTCGGAAGTAGGTCGAGATTGCGATGAGCACTCGATGAGTACGCGATGAGTACGCCCATGAAGTAGCGACGGTCCGGTGGACAAACCCGGACCTAGAAGGAGCGAAGTGGCTAAGGTCCGGGTATACGAACTCGCCAAGGAGTTCGGCGTTGAGAGCAAGGTCGTCATGGCCAAGCTCCAAGAACTTGGTGAATTCGTCCGTTCGGCGTCCTCGACGATCGAGGCGCCGGTTGTTCGCAAGCTGACCGACGCTTTCCAGGCAGGCAGCGGCAATGGCCGCGCCGCCGGTAAGCCCGCGGCACCGCGCAAGTCGGCCCCCGCGAAGCCGTCCGCGCCCTCTCCGGCGCAGGCGGCCCGTCCGGCTGCCCCGAAGCCGGGCGCCCCCAAGCCGGGCCCCGCGGCTCCGGCAGCCCCCGAGGCACCGAAGGCCCCCGAGGCCCCGGTGGCTCCCAAGAGCACTCCCGCCGCCGGCCCCACCCCGGGCCCGCGCCCCACCCCGGCGCGCCCCGCGGCACCCAAGCCCGCTCCGGCCGCCCCCGCGCAGCCCGAGTTCCAGGCTCCGCCGTCCGCTCCGGCCGCTCCGGCCGCCGGCCAGTCGGCTCCCCGTCCCGGTGCCCCCGCCCCGCGTCCGGCCCGTCCGGCGCCCGGCCAGGGTGGTCAGGGCGGCCAGGGCCGCGGTAACGCCCCGCGTCCCGGTGGCGAGCGTCCGGCCCCGCGTCCCGGTGGCCGCCCGTCCGGCCCCCGTCCGGGCAACAACCCCTTCACGTCCGGTGGCTCGACGGGCATGGCCCGTCCGCAGGCCCCCCGTCCCGGTGGCGCCCCGCGTCCCGGCGGCCAGGGTGGCCCCGGCGGTCCGCGTCCGCAGGGCGGCGGCCAGGGCGGTCCCCGTCCCCAGGGCGGCCAGGGCGGCGCGCGTCCCACCCCCGGTGGTATGCCCCGTCCGCAGGGTGCGGCCCCCGGTGGCGCCCCGCGTCCCGGTGGTGGCGGCGGTAACCGCCCGAACCCGGGCATGATGCCGCAGCGTCCCGCTGCCGGCCCGCGTCCGGGCCCCGGCGGTGGCGGTGGCCGTGGTCCCGGCGGCGCCGGTCGTCCCGGTGGCGGCGGTCGTCCCGGTGGTGGCGGCGGCTTCGCCGGCCGTCCCGGTGGTGGCGGCGGCGGTCGTCCGGGTGGCGGCGGCGGTTTCGCCGGTCGTCCCGGTGGCGGCGGTCCCGGTGGTGGCGGCGGCTTCGGCGGTCGTCCCGGCTTCGGTGGCCGTCCCGGCGGTCCCGGTGGCCGTGGTGGCACGCAGGGTGCGTTCGGCCGTCCCGGCGGTCCGGCGCGTCGTGGCCGCAAGTCGAAGCGGCAGAGGCGTCAGGAGTACGAGGCCATGCAGGCCCCGTCGGTGGGCGGCATCATGCTGCCGCGCGGCAACGGCGCGACGGTTCGCCTGTCGCGTGGTGCCTCGCTGACGGACTTCGCCGAGAAGATCAACGCCAACCCGGCCTCGCTGGTCCAGGTCATGCTGAACCTGGGCGAGATGGTCACGGCGACCCAGTCGGTCTCCGACGAGACGCTCCAGCTGCTCGCCGAAGAGATGAACTACGTCGTCGAGATCGTCAGCCCGGAGGAGGAGGACCGCGAGCTGCTCGAGTCCTTCGACATCGACTTCGGTGAGAACGAGGGCGGCGAGGACATGCTCGTCGCGCGTCCGCCGGTGGTGACCGTCATGGGTCACGTCGACCACGGTAAGACCCGGCTGCTCGACGCGATCCGCAAGACGAACGTCATCGCGGGCGAGGCCGGCGGCATCACCCAGCACATCGGTGCCTACCAGGTCGCGACCGAGGTCAACGACGAAGAGCGGCGCATCACCTTCATCGACACCCCCGGTCACGAGGCGTTCACCGCCATGCGTGCCCGTGGTGCCAAGTCGACCGACATCGCGATCCTCGTGGTGGCGGCCAACGACGGTGTCATGCCGCAGACGATCGAGGCCCTGAACCACGCCAAGGCGGCCGACGTGCCGATCGTGGTCGCGGTCAACAAGATCGACGTCGAGGGCGCCGACCCGACCAAGGTGCGCGGCCAGCTCACCGAGTTCGGTCTGGTGGCCGAGGAGTACGGCGGCGACACCATGTTCGTCGACATCTCCGCCCGTGAGGGTCTGAACATCGAGCAGCTGCTCGAGGCCGTGGTCCTGACCGCGGACGCCTCGCTCGACCTGCGCGCCAACGCGGAGCAGGACGCGCAGGGCATCGCGATCGAGGCCCACCTCGACCGTGGCCGCGGCGCCGTGGCGACCGTCCTGGTCCAGCGCGGCACGCTGCGCGTCGGCGAGACGATGGTGGTCGGCGACGCGTACGGCCGGGTCCGTGCGATGTTCGACGACAAGGGCAACAACGTCGAGGAAGCGGGTCCGTCGACCCCCGTCCTGGTCCTGGGTCTGACCAACGTCCCGGGCGCCGGCGACAACTTCCTGGTCGTCGACGAGGACCGTACGGCCCGTCAGATCGCCGAGAAGCGCGCGGCGCGCGAGCGCAACGCCGCCTTCGCCAAGCGCACCCGCCGGGTGTCCCTCGAGGACCTGGACAAGGTGCTCAAGGCCGGCGAGGTCCAGCAGCTCAACCTCATCATCAAGGGTGACGCTTCTGGTTCCGTCGAGGCCCTGGAGTCCTCGCTGCTCCAGCTCGACGTCGGCGAAGAGGTCGACATCCGGGTGCTGCACCGCGGCGTCGGTGCGGTCACGGAGACCGACATCAACCTGGCGTCCGGCTCCGACGCGATCGTCATCGGCTTCAACGTGCGCGCCGAAGGCCGTGCGACGCAGATGGCCGAGCGCGAGGGCGTCGACGTCCGGTACTACTCGGTCATCTACCAGGCGATCGAGGAGATCGAGGCGGCCCTCAAGGGCATGCTCAAGCCGGAGTACGAGGAGGTCGAGCTCGGTACCGCGGAGATCCGCGAGATCTTCCGCTCGTCCAAGCTCGGCAACATCGCGGGTGTGCTCATCCGCTCCGGCGAGGTCAAGCGCAACACCAAGGCGCGCCTCATCCGCGACGGCAAGGTGGTCGCGGAGGACCTCAACATCCAGGGTCTGCGCCGCTTCAAGGACGACGTCACCGAGATCCGCGAAGGCTTCGAGGGCGGTATCAACCTCGGAAACTTCAACGACATCAAGATCGACGACGTCATCGCGACGTACGAGATGCGCGAGAAGCCGCGCGGCTGATCACGCGGTGCTTGGCCGGGGCCGGTCGGCGGAGAATTTCCGTCGATCGGCCCCGGCCGTTCCGTGTACGGTTCGAAAAGACACGGATTCCCAAGGCCCCACGGGTGGCTTGACCCGTCTTGCATGTACGTAGGGACGCTGTCCTTCGACCTGCTTCTCGGCGACGTACGGTCGCTGAAGGAGAAGCGCTCCGTCGTCCGTCCGATCGTCGCCGAGCTGCACCGCAAATTCGCGGTGAGCGTCGCGGAGGTCGGGGACCAGGATCTGTACCGCAGGGCCACCATCGGCCTGGCGGTGGTCTCCGGGGACACGGGGCATCTCACCGAAGTCATGGACCGCTGCGAGCGCCTGGTCGCCGCACGGCCCGAAGTGGAGCTGCTGTCGGTACGCCGGCGGCTGCACGGCGACGACGACTGACCTGATGGCCAGGCGTCCCGTCGCCGGCGGAAGCACAATTGTGGAAGAAAGAAGGAGACGGACCAGTGGCCGACAATGCGCGGGCGAAGAAGCTGGCGGACCTCATCCGGGAGGTGGTCGCCCAGAAGCTACAGCGCGGTATCAAGGACCCGCGGCTCGGTTCGCATGTGACCATCACGGACACCCGGGTCACCGGCGACCTGCGGGAGGCTACGGTCTTCTACACGGTCTACGGGGACGACGAGGACCGCGCCAGCGCCGCCGCCGGACTGGAGAGCGCCAAGGGCATCCTGCGCTCCGCCGTCGGCGCGGCGGCCGGCACGAAGTTCACGCCGACCCTGGCGTTCGTCGCGGACGCCCTGCCGGAGAACGCCAAGACCATCGAGGACCTGCTCGACAAGGCACGGGCCTCGGACGCCAAGGTGCGCGAGGTCTCCTCGGGCGCGCAGTACGCCGGTGAGGCCGATCCGTACCGCAAGCCGGGCGAGGACGAGGACGATGAGGGCACCGCGGCAGAATGAAGCGTGAGAGCAACAAGCCCATCGAGGGGGGCGGGCGCGCAGCGCTCTCCGGCAAGGGGGGCGGTGGGCGACGGGCGGGCCTGGTCATCGTCGACAAGCCGGCCGGCTTCACTTCGCACGACGTGGTGGCGAAGATGCGCGGGATGGCGCGTACCCGCCGGGTCGGGCACGCCGGCACGCTCGACCCGATGGCCACGGGCGTCCTCGTCCTGGGCCTGGAGCGGGCCACCAAGCTGCTGGGCCATCTCGCGCTGACGGAGAAGGAGTACGTCGGCACGATCCGGCTCGGCCAGACGACCGTCACCGACGACGCCGAGGGCGAGATCACCGAGTCGAAGCCGGCGCACGGCCTCGCCCGCGAGGACATCGACGCGGGCGTCGCCGGGCTGTCCGGGGCGATCATGCAGGTGCCGTCCAAGGTCAGCGCCATCAAGATCAACGGCAAGCGCTCGTACTCGCGGGTCCGCGAGGGCGAGGACGTGGAGATCCCGGCCCGCCCGGTGACCGTCTCCTCGTTCGTGGTGCATTCCGCGCACGAGACCGAGGCCGAGGACGGCACCCCGGTGACCGACCTGCTGGTCTCCGTCGAGTGCTCGTCCGGCACGTACATCCGCGCGCTGGCCCGCGATCTGGGGGCCGGGCTCGGCGTCGGCGGCCATCTGACCGCGCTGCGCCGCACCCGCGTCGGCCCGTACAAGCTGGACCGGGCGCGCACGCTCGAACAGCTCCAGGCGGCGGTGGACGACGCCGAGGGCGAGGGCCTGCCGGTCATGCCGATCGGCGACGCGGCGGCCGCGGCGTTCACCCGCTGGGACGTCGCCGAACCGCAGGCGCGGCTGCTGCTCAACGGCGCGCGGATCCCGATGCCGCGCTTCGACGGCGACGGCCCGGTCGCGGCCTTCGGGCCGGACGGCACGTTCCTGGCACTGGTGGAGAACCAGGGCGGGAAGGCCAAGAGCCTGGCGGTGTTCGCCATTTAGCGGCGGGATCGTGGCCTGATACCGGGGCCGGGTCCGGGCGGGGAAACGCGCTCCGGACCCGGCCTTCCGCATGTCCGCCCACGGGGCACCGGCCGCCACCCGGCGGCGCCGAGGCCACCCGCGCCGCCTGCCACGGCCGTCCGCCACCCGCTGACTCCCCCTCCGCTCCGACAAGTTCCGGCCATTCACTCATTCGGTGAGGCGCTCGGAGTGAATCGAGGAGTGGACGGGGGCGCGTTGGCAGGCTGCCCTCCCGCGGCGATCACCGCCTGCTTACCGTGCGGAGGACGGGACAGGGCGAGAGGACCGACGATGGCGTTGCTGGATGCCGATGCGGACGCGGCACTGGTGCGGATCCGCGATCTGGCAGGTCGGACGCGGGGCACGGGCTTCCTCGCGGACCACGACGGCACCGTGGTCACCAGCCACGAAGCGGTGGACGGTGCGGCACAGCTGGTGCTCCAGCCCATGGCGGACGGCGCGGGCGGGGGTGCGGCCGGGGGCGGCGGATGGACCTGCCTGGTGGCGGCCGAGGCGATCACGCCCCTTCCGGAGGCCGGGCTCGCCCTCGTACGGACCGACAGCTTCGGGCCGCACCGGCTCGCGCCGCTGCCCCTCGCCACCCGCCGCCCGGCCCCGGACACCCGCGCCCGGCTCTGGGCGGGCGGCTGGCTGGACGGCACGGTCGTCGGGCCCGGCTCCGGGGTGATGTACACCGCCGCCGCGCGCGTCCATCTGCTCGACGAGACGCTGGAACTCGGCCTCTGCGCGGGCGGCCGGGAGGCGCTGCGGCTGGGCGGCCCCGCGATCGGCGGGCCGGTGCTGGACGCCCGGACGGGTGCGGTGCTCGCGGTCCTCGGCACCGCGCTGCATCCCCAGGCCCCCGGCGGCTTCCGGACGGGGCGGATGCCCGGGCGCCGGGCGGGCGGCTTCGCGATTCCGCTGCGCGCGGTCGCCGAGGCCGCGCCAGGAGGCCCGCTCGCCGCCCTGCTGGAGCGCAACGCGCGGACCGTCCCGGCGTACGGCAGCGAGCTCAACCCGGCCGGCGCACGGCATCTCGCCGAAGTGGCGCTGAGCTCCGCCGCGCAGCCCCGCCTGTGGCGCGAGCCGGTCGAACGGCCGGACGTGGCAGCGGAGTTCACCCGTTTCGGAGCGGACGACGCGGCGGCGGGCGCACGGGTGCTGGGCCTGGTGGGGGAGCCCGGGACCGGGCGCAGCACCGAGCTGGCCGGGCTGGCCGCCCGCCGCGCCCAGGGCCCCGCGCCCGCCCCGACCGTCTGGCTGCGCGGGGCGGAGCTGCGGTCCGACGACGACGGCGTCCGCAGCGCGGTCGAGCGGGCGCTGCGCTCCGCGGGCCGGACCGTCGCCGCCGCGGACCGTACGGCCGGAGATCCGGCGGACACCACGGCGCAGGGCGTGGCCCGCGCGGCGGCCGCGGCCGGGAGCCCGCTGCTCGTGCTGCTCGACGGGCCGGAGGAGATGCCGACGGGCCTGCTGCGCCGGCTGGCCGAGTGGACCGGGGCGACGGCCGACTGGCTGGGGACGGACGGGGTGCGGCTGGTGATCGCCTGCCGCCCCGAGTACTGGGAGCGGGCCGGTGCGCTCTTCCCGCCCGGCCTGCTGCACCGGCCGCACCGCCCGGTGCCCGCGCTGCCCGCCTGCGTGGAGCTCGGCGACCTCCCCCGGGAGGCCGCGGAGCGCGCCCGCGCCCGCTACGGCCTGCCGTCCGGCGCACCGGCCGCGCCGGACGCCCGCCATCCACTCGCCCTGCGGCTGCTCGCGGAGGTCCGGGCGGCGCTCCCCCAGGGGGACGGGGCCGGGCTGGACGGCGGCATCGGCGCGCCGGACCGCCACCAGATCTTCGACGCCTACCTGGACCTGGTGTGCCTGCGCATCGCCGTACGGATCGCGGCCGCGCACCGGCCGGCACTGCGCGGCACCGCCGTACGCCGGCTGGCCGCCCAGGTCGCCGGCCAGGTGCACGAGGCGGCCCGCCGCTGTCTCGGCCCCGGCCCCGGGGCGCTGGACCGTACGTCCTTCGAGGAGGTCTTTCCGCGGGCGGCCGGCTGGGCCTCCGCGGTGCTCACCGAGGGCCTGCTGGTCCCGGCCGGCACCCGATACCGCTTCGTGCACGAGGAGTTCGCGGAGTGGCTCCAGGGCGCCCATGTCGATCTCGATCTGCTGCCCGTCCCCGGACACCGGGTGGGGCCGGTCGTCCAGGCGCTGCTGCGGCTCGCCGGCCGCGAGGGCTCGGTACAACTGACGTTCCGACTGGCGGAGTTGGTGCCGATGGCCACCGCCCCCGCCGCCGGAACACCGCCCCCGCACGCCGTGGACGGCCGCTGGTGGGCCGCGCGGGTGCTGTCCGGGGTGCTGCTCCGGGTCCCCGATGCGAGGCCGTACACGGGCGTGCTGCGGCTGCTCGCCGACCGGATCACCGAACGGTCGCTCCGGACGGGCGGTTTCGCGCACACCGGACTGGAGACCTTCGGCCCGTGGTTCTGGGAGCGGCTGACGCTGGCGGACGAGGACCGGATGGATCTGCTGCGCCGCCTTCTGCCGGCGGACGGGCCGCCGGTCGGGGCGGGGCGGGGTCCGGGCGCGGTGGAGCACGGGTCGGGCGCGGTGGAGCGGGGCGGGCCGGGAGGCGAAGCGGAGCGTGCGTCGTCGGGGCCGCCGCGGCCGCGGGGGCGGGCGGCGGGGGCCGCTTCCGTGGCCGGGCCTGCTTCCGTGGCCGCGTCCGCTTCCGTCGCCGCGGCCGCTTCCGTCGCGGCGGCCGGCTCGTGGTCGTCCGCCCTGGAGCCGTCCGGCCCGTCGTCGGGCGATCCGCTGCCGTCCGTCGAGGGGGCGGCGCCCGGCCTGTCGTCCGTCGAGGGGTCGGCGCCCGGCCTGTCGTCCGTTGATGGGTCGGTACCCGCTCTGCCGTCCGACGACGGGCCGTCCCCTGGCCGCGCCTTCGCCCCGCCCCCGCGCGTACGCGTCCACCCCACCGACGACGCGTCCGCCGGCCCCTGGGACGGCGAGACCCCGCCGGGCAGGAGGCACCCGGCAGGAGCGGCCCGCACCGCCTCCGGGACAGGCACGGGCGACGGGTCGCCCGAAGGGGCCGTCGGAGCGGCCGGGGCCGGTGCACCGCGCTCGTCGCGCTTTCTCGACGCCGCGGCCGAGCTGCTGTGCGCGGACCCGGAAGGTGTGCAGCCGCTGCTGTGCGCCTGGTTCGACGACACCCGCCCGCTTCAGCGCCTCGGTGGCGAGGAGGGCGACGGCCCGGCACGCCACGCGTTGCCCCCGGAGATCACCGTGGCCACCGCCGCGCAGGCCCTGCTGCACACCCACCGCCGGCCGGCGCTCGACGCGCTCACGGAGGCGCTGGTGGCGGCCGCGCACCCCAAGGGCGACGAGCTGATGGACGCGCTCGCCGAGGACGAGCCGGCGGCGGTGTGCCGGGCCGTGGACCGCTGGGCCCACGACACCCGCCCCGAGCGCCGGGCCGCCGCCGCGACCTACGGCCTGCGGGCCGCCCCGTACATCACCGCCGCGGCCGACCGCGCCCTGCTGCGCTACGCCGCCCTCTGCCTGCTCGCCCGGACCGCGGACAGCGCCCACCACGGCTCCGCGCTCGCCCTGCTCGTCGGCGACCCGGCCACCCGGGACCGCTTCCTGGACCGGGCGCTGGCCCGCTTCGTGGCGGGGGATCCGCAGCTGCCGCCCACGGCGTTCCGGGCCGCCCTCACCGACCACCCCGGGCCGGTGCTGGACGCCTTCCGGGCCCGGCTGGTCGGTGGCGCCGGTCCGCCGGTGGCCGCCGCGCTGCTGCGGATGCTCGCCCGCACCGAGGAACCGGCGCTCGCCGGCCGCATCGACGGCCTGGTGCGCGACTGTGCCCGGCACTGCCCGGACCGGGCCGCGCGCCCGGTCGCGGAGTTCGTCGAGTGCCGCCTGGAGCGCGGACCGGCCGCCCGCGCGGCGCTCCGCCCGCTCGTCGCCGAGCTGCTGACCGGATATCCGGTACCGGTCCGGTGCGCGCTCGCGGCGGTGGTGGCCGAGGCCGGGTCCGGCGACTCGGCCCCGTTGCGCCGTGAGCTGCTGGAGGTGCTGCTGGCCCAGGAGGCGTCGTACGCGGCGCCGCACGGCGGGTACGACGAGACCGGCCCGGACACCCGGGTGCTGGAGGCGCTGCTCCAGACGGCCGCCGAGGGAGCGGAGCGGCGGCCGGCCGAGCGCACCCGGGAGCTGGTGCACCGCACCGGGACGCTGCTGGTCCGTACGCCCGAGGGGGCGGCCCGCTTCGACCGGCGGCTGGTGGAGCTGGGGCGGCGGGTGCCCGGTTTCGCGCGGCGGGTGCAGGACTGGGTGGCGGACGAGCCGGGGGAGTGGGCGGCGGTGGTGGGGCCCGGGGCCCGGGCCACGCTCGCCGGATGCCACAGCTGACCGGCGGGTGAGCGGGCGTGACAGGCGGTCCGGCCCGCGTGGCGGCGCTGCCTCGGGACCCGTGGTCCCGGCGGTGGACGGTTGCGCTGAGCCACCCTTCGCGTGGAGCACCACCCGCGGCATGGCAGTCTTAGACCTGCGCCATGCCGACGTGGCGCAATGGACGGACAAGGGTTCGGGCGAGGAGCGGGCACAGTGCAGCGCTGGCGTGGCTTGGAGGACATCCCCGAGGGCTGGGGGCGCAGCGTCGTCACCATCGGCTCGTACGACGGAGTGCACCGCGGCCACCAATTGATCATCGGGAAGGCCGTCGCGCGCGCCCGCGAGCTGGGGATTCCCGCGGTGGTCGTCACCTTCGACCCGCACCCGAGCGAGGTCGTACGGCCCGGCACCCACCCGCCGCTGCTGGCGCCGCACCACCGGCGTGCGGAGCTGATGGCCGGGCTGGGGGTGGACGCGGTGCTGATCCTCCCGTTCACCAAGGAGTTCTCGAAGCTGTCCCCGGCCGACTTCGTGGTCAAGGTGCTGGTCGACAAGCTGCACGCGCAGGTCGTCGTCGAGGGCCCCAACTTCCGCTTCGGGCACAAGGCGACCGGCACCGTCGAGACCCTGGCCGAGCTCGGGACCACCTACGACTACACCGTCGAGGTCATCGACCTCTACGAGCGCGGAGCGGCGGGCGGCGGCGAGCCGTTCTCCTCCACGCTCACCCGCCGGCTGGTGGCCGAGGGTGAGGTGGCCGGTGCGATGGAGGTCCTCGGACGGCCGCACCGCGTCGAGGGCGTCGTCGTACGCGGTGCCCAGCGCGGCCGCGAACTGGGCTTCCCCACGGCCAATGTGGAGACCCTGCCGCACACCGCGATCCCGGCCGACGGTGTCTACGCGGGCCTGCTCCAGGTGGAGGGCGAGGCGATGCCGGCGGCCATCTCGGTCGGCACCAACCCGCAGTTCGACGGCAAGACCCGCACCGTCGAGGCGTACGCCATCGACCGCGTCGGCCTGGACCTGTACGGCCTGCACGTCGGCGTGGACTTCCTCGCCTACATCCGCGGCCAGGAAAAGTTCGACACACTCGACGCCCTGCTGGAGCGGATGGCGGTCGACGTGAAGCTGGCGCGGGGGTTGATCGCGGCGGCGGGGTGAGGGCAGGGGGTGGGGGTGGTTCCTGCTTTTTCTGCTGCTGGGGGGCTTTGCTGAGCCCTCTCGGTGTTCCCTTGCCCGGGGGGCTTGCCGCTGGGGTGTTCCCGTGCCCCGGGGAGTGTTCCCTCGCCCCTGGGTTGCTCCTTTTGCCTCCGTTCTTCCGGGGGCTGTCGCCCTAACCCCCCACCCCCCCCGCTGGTTTTTCCCCGCCGCCCACCCCCCTTCGGGGGGTGGGCGGGTGTAGAGGTGAGGTGCGGTAACGAGGTGAGGTGCGGTAGGCCCGTGGTGGGCGGGCGCAGAAATGCAGCACCTCTGGCGTGCACTGAGGCAGCGGCCCAGCCGCATCGAGGGGTGCGGATCCAGCGCTTCAGCCTTCCCAACTCGGCTGATTTCAGGCGGAGTTCGGCCGGGATCGGTTCACTCGTCCGAGGTATGACGTGATATGGGGCGGGGCCCGGCACTTCTCAAGTGCCGGGCCCCCCCCCGTATTGCGCTTCGGGCGCCTCACGGCGGAGGCGGCTGCAGCGGCCACCCCGG
>NZ_JBHXFI010000099.1:0-16755 GCF_042724075.1 Streptomyces sp. NPDC127097
CCTCAGCCCTCCCGTCCCCCCCCCCCCCGCCGCCCCTAAAACGGCGGGCCCCCGTAACCACGCTGCACTCGGGCCCCCGGCGTTTCCGTGTCGCGTCAGCGGCGGTGGCGGCCGCCCTGCGGCGGGTCGGACTGCGGCTCGGCCGCGGCCTCCTGCACGAGGTCCCTGCCGAGGTCGTCGGCGACCCGGTCCAGCGTCTCGCGCTCGGCGCGGCGCCGCTCCTCGGCCTCCTCCTCGGCCCTCTCCTTCGCCTCCATCTCCGCGAAGACATCGATCGGCGCGGGCGCCTTCGCCAGGAAGACCCAGGTGAGATAGACCGCCAGCAGGAACGGCGGGATCTTCAGCGTGATCAGCACCCAGCCGAGCTGGGTGGTGTCCGCCCACCAGTACAGCGGGAAGAGGATCGCGCACTTGGCGAGCAGGATCAGCCCCCAGGCCCAGCTGGCCTTCGCGTACGCCTTCTTCCGGCCCGGGTTACGGGTGCGCCAGGAGAGGTTCTCCTTGAACACCGGCCCCAGGATCAGCCCGATCAGCGGGACGCCCGCGAGCGTGGTGATCATGTAGGCGAGGGCCAGGCCGAGGGTGTAGAGCATGCCCGGCAGGTAGAAGTCCTTGGCGTTGCCGGTCATCATCGCGAAGACCACGCCGAAGGCCACCCCGAAGACGCCGCTGAAGGCGTGCTTGAGGGTGTCCTTGCGCACCAGGCGGGCGGCCGCCAGCACCAGCGAGACGGCCAGCGCGGCGATCGCCGAGAGGTGCAGGTCCTTGTTGATCGTGAAGATCGTGACGAACAGCAGGCCGGGGGCCACGGTCTCCACCATGCCGCGGACCCCGCCGAACGCCTCGAACAGCGCCGCCTCGGTCACCTGCCTGCCGTCGGCGGCTCCGTCGGCGCCCGGGTCGGGCGAGGCGGGTGCGGGGCCTGCGGAGGGGTCCGTATCGGCATGCGCGTCAGTGGTCGGTCGGTCGTGAGACGTCACCGGCTACTCCTGTCCGAGCGGTCGGAGTTCGTACTTCGGATTGAAGAGCACCCGGCGTCCGTGGCTCAGGGAGACCCGGCCCGAGGCGATGAGCTTGCGGCCCGGCTCTATCCCGGCGATGGAGCGGCGTCCGAGCCACACCACGTCGAGGGCCGCGGAGCCGTCGAACAGCTCCGCCTCGAGCGCGGGCACACCGGCGCGCGGGCGCAGCGTGACATGCCGCAGGGTGCCGGTGACCTTCACTATCTGCCGGTCGTCACAGTCGCAGATACGGGTGCATCCCGCGTCCTGCGCGTCCTGTTGCAGCTCGGCGGACTGCAACTCCTCCTCGGAGGAGGACAGCCTGTCGAGCAGCCGGCGGAAACGACCTGCCGGCTTCTCGGGTCGGGTCCCAGCACTCATGGCCCCAGCGTACCGGTGGCCGGGGACCGGGATCACGGCCCGCACGCGGAGTTCGTACCCACCGCACAAAGCCACGGCCGGCCGCCGGGGCGCTACTGCTCGAACCGGTAGCCCATTCCCGGCTCCGTGATGAAGTGCTTCGGATGCGAGGGGTCGCTCTCCAGCTTGCGGCGGAGCTGGGCCATGTACACCCGCAGATAGTTGGTCTCGGTGCCGTACGAGGGCCCCCAGACCTCCTGGAGGAGCTGTTTCTGGCTGACCAGCCGACCCGCGTTGCGGACCAGGACCTCCAGCAGATGCCACTCGGTGGGGGTCAGCCGGATGTCCCGGCCGCCGCGGTTGACCTTCTTCGCGGCGAGATCGACGGAGAAACCTTCCGTCTCCACGATCACCTCGTCATCGGCCGGACCGGTCGGCTCGGCCCGGCGCACCGCCGCCCGCAGCCGGGCCAGCAGCTCGTCCATGCCGAACGGCTTGGTGACGTAGTCGTCCGCGCCGGCGTCCAGCGCCTCCACCTTCTCGTCGGAGGTCTGCCGGGCGGAGAGCACCAGGATCGGCACCCGCGTCCAGCCCCGCAGCCCCCTGATCACCTCGACGCCGTCCATGTCGGGCAGACCGAGGTCGAGGACGATGACATCGGGGTGGCGGGCGGCGGCGAGTTTGAGGGCGGTGGCCCCGTCGGGGGCGGCGTCGACCTCGTACTTGCGCGCCTTCAGGTTGATCACGAGCGCACGCACGATCTGCGGCTCGTCATCGACCACAAGCACCCGGTTCACTGGCGTTCTCCTCGTGATGTCGTCTCCCGGCGGGGCGGGCCCGCCGGGTGGGGGATGCGGGGGATCCGTGCGGTCCGGCTCATGTCGTGGCCTGGGCCGGAAGATCAGGCCGGGCCGGCGGGCGGCCGGGCACGGCGGGGAGGGTCAGCACCATGGTCATGCCGCCTCCGGGGGTGTCCTCGGCGGCGAGCGTGCCGCCCATCGCCTCCGCGAAACCGCGCGCAACGGCCAGCCCCAGGCCCACCCCGGCACCGCGCGGCGCGTCACCGTAGCGCTGGAAGGGCTCGAAGATCCGGTCCTTGGCGCTGTCCGGCACCCCCGGCCCGCGGTCGGCTATCCGCAGCTCCACCCGCTCACCGAGGGCACTGGCCGAGACCAGCACCACCGCCCCGTCCGGGCTGTACTTCACGGCGTTCTCGACGAGATTGGCGACCGAACGTTCCAGCAGCCCCGGATCGACGGCGACGATCGGCAGCTCCTCGGGGATGTCGAGGGTGACACTGCCCTCCGGCACACCGCCGAGCGCCATCGGCACCACCTCGTCGAGGTCGATCTCCCGGATCAGCGGGGTGACCGTGCCGGTCTGGAGCCGGGACATGTCCAGAAGATTGCCGACGAGATGATCCAGCCGGTCGGCGCCGGCCTCGATGCCGGCCAGCAGCTCCGCCTCGTCCTCCGGGGACCAGGCGACATCGTCGGAGCGCAGGGAGGTGACGGATGCCTTGATGCTCGCCAGCGGGGTCCGCAGATCATGGCTGACGGCGGCCAGCAGCGCCGTCCTGATGCGGTTGCCCTCGGCCAGCTCCCGGGCCCGCTCCGCCTCGCCCACCAGCCGCTGCCGGTCCAGGACGACGGCGGCCTGGGCGGCGAACGCGGCCAGCACCCGGCGGTCCTCGGCGGGCAGCACCCGGCCGGTCAGCGCCAGCGCCATGTGGTCGCCCACGGGCATGTCGACATCGGCGTCCTCGGGGCGCAGCAGCGGCGTGCCGTGGTCGGTACCGGCCCGGCCCGCGCAGGTCCACGGCTCGACATCGCCGGCCCGCTCCAGCAGCGCCACCGTCTCCATCCCGAAGGTCTCGCGCACCCGCTCCAGCAGCGCGTCCAGGGTCGTCTCACCGCGCAGCACACTGCCCGCGAGGAAGGACAGGATCTCCGACTCGGCGCGCAGCCTGGCGGCCTGGTGGGTGCGACGGGCGGCGAGGTCCACCACGGAGGCGACCGAGACGGCCACCGCGAAGAAGATCACGATGGCGACGAGGTTCTTGGGGTCGCTGACCGTGAGGGTGTGGGTGGGCGGTGTGAAGTAGAAGTTCAGCAGCAGTGAGCCGACCGCGGCCGACGCCAGCGCCGGCAGCTGCCCGCCGAGCAGCGCGGCGACGACCGTCAGGAAGAGGAACAGCAGGACGTCGTTGGCCAGGCCGGGACCGTTCGCGATGCTGGTCAGCAGCAGCGAGAGCAGCACCGGGCCGACCACGCCGACGAGCCAGCCGGTGATGATCCGGGCCCGCCCCAGCCGCGCACCGCGCGCCACCGGCAGCCCCCGGCCCTTGGCGACCTCGTCGTGGGTGACGATGTGCACATCGAGATCGGGCCCGGATTCCCGGGCGACCGTCGCGCCCACCCCCGGCCCGAAGATGTACTGCCATGCCTTCCGGCGACTGGAGCCCAGGACGATCTGGGTGGCGTTGACGCCCCGTGCGAACTCCAGCAGCGCGCTCGGTATGTCGTCGCCGATGACGTGGTGAAACGTGCCGCCGAGGTCCTCCACCAGGGTGCGCTGGACGGCGAGTTCCTTGGGCGAGGCCGAGGTCAGCCCGTCGCTGCGCGCTATGTAGACGGCGAGCACCTCACTGCCCGAACCCTTGGCCGCCATCCGGGCCGCGCGACGGATCAGCGTGCGCCCCTCCGGCCCGCCGGTCAGCCCGACGACGATGCGCTCCCGCGCCTGCCAGGTGGAACGGATCGAATGCTCCGCGCGGTACTCCTGGAGATACTCGTCCACCCGGTCGGCGACCCACAGCAGCGCCAGCTCGCGCAGCGCGGTGAGGTTGCCCGGACGGAAGTAGTTCGACAGGGCCGCGTCCACCTTGTCGGGCTGGTAGATGTTGCCGTGCGCCATCCGCCGGCGGATGGCCTGGGGCGACATGTCGACAAGCTCGATCTGGTCGGCCCGGCGGACGATCTCGTCCGGCACGGTCTCGCGCTGCCGCACACCCGTTATGGACTCGACGACATCGCCGAGCGACTCCAGATGCTGGATGTTCACCGTCGAGATCACATGGATTCCCGCTTCCAGCAGCTCCTCGACGTCCTGCCAGCGCTTGCTGTTGCGCGAACCGGGGACATTGGTGTGCGCCAGCTCGTCGACCAGCGCCACGGCCGGCCGGCGGGCCAGAACCGCGTCCACGTCCATTTCGGTGAAAACCGTGTCGCGGTACTCCAGCTCCCGCCGCTGGATCTGCTCCAGCCCGTGCAGCATGACCTCCGTACGGGGCCTGCCGTGGTGCTCCACGAACGCCACGACGGCATCCGTCCCCCGCTCCACACGCCGGTGCGCCTCGGACAGCATCGCGTATGTCTTGCCGACGCCTGGTGCCGCGCCGAGATAGATCCGTAGCTTGCCGCGTGCCATGGCCCCATTGTCTTACGTGAAGGCCGCCCCCACCGGGCTGAACCTGCTGCGACCCTACCCAGCGAACAAGGGGACAAAGGGTGCAGTTGGGGGGTGGAGGGTGGGTTTTGACGGGACTCTGATGGGGGGTGGGGGCTGTGGGTGTGGGGGTGTGCGTGTGGGGGGTGCGTGGGTGTGGGGGGGCAGCGATCGGGGTGGTGAGCCGACGATTGGGCAGGGGGCCGTCGGGGCCGCCGGGCCGCCACGGCCACCGGGTCGACAGGGCCGACAGGGCCGACAGGGCCGACAGGGCCGACAGGGCCGACAGGGCCGACAGGGCCGATGGTGAGGCCGAGTCGGCTGGCGGTGGGCGCGACAGGCCGCGGCCGGGGTCGGCGTGCAGGCCCGTCCCGCCGCGTACGGGCGGGCGCCGCGCGAAGAGGTACGCGACGCCCGCCGTGACGTCCGGCTGAGGGGCCGGACCCGGGCGGCGCCCACCACGCACCGCCGTGCGACGGCTGCCCGGCGGCGCGGAGCGCCCGGTCATGCCCCCATGACACCGGCCGGGGCGAAGACGCACCAGCCCAACACGCCTTCCCTGACGCATCACTGACGCCGAACGACCAGTGGTAAGGCATGAACCATGGCCGGAAAAATGCCGTCGCCCGGCCACCTGCCGACTGCGACGATGCCCCCATGACCGAGGCACATCTGACGACCCCCCGCCTGACCGACGTACGCATCGCCCACACCGCCGATCTGGACGTCACCACCCTCAAGGCAGCCCGCGCCCTCCTCTACGACGTCTTCGACGACATGACCGCCGAGGACTGGGAACACTCACTCGGCGGGCTGCACGCCCTGATCCACGAGGACGGCGAACTGATCGGGCATGCGAGCGTCGTGCAACGACGCCTGCTGCACGGGGGCCGGGCGCTGCGCTGCGGATATGTGGAGGGCGTCGGCGTACGCGCGGACCGGCGCGGCCGTGGCCATGGCGCGGCCCTGATGGACGCCTTGGAGCGGGTGGTGCACAGCGGCTACGACCTGGGCGCGCTCGGCGCCGCCGACGAGGCCGCGACCTTCTACGCGGCCCGAGGCTGGCAGCAGTGGCGCGGCCGCTCTTGGGCACTCACCCCGGACGGCGTCCAGCGCACCGCCGACGAGGACGGCTGCATCTACGTCCTCCCGGCCGCGGCCACCCCACTCGACCTCGACTCCGACCTCACCTGCGACTGGCGCGACGGCGACGTCTGGTGAGGCGGGGGAGGCGGGGGTCGGGCGGGGGTCAGAGGGCGCGTCCCGGGTGGGGCCCCTCCCCCTCCCCCACCCACCCCTCACCCCACCCCCGCCTCCCGCTCCGCTCCCGCCTCCGTGATCACCCCATCGCTCAGCTCCAGGACGCGGTCGGCCAGGTCCAGAAGGTTTGCGTCGTGGGTGGCCACCAGCGCCGTGACACCCTCGCTGCGGACGACGGCGCGCAGCAGGTCCATCACCTCCATGCCGGTCTCGGCGTCCAGTTGACCGGTCGGCTCGTCGGCTATGAGCAGCGCGGGGCGGTTGGCGAGTGCACGGGCGACGGCCACACGCTGCTGCTGACCACCGGATAGTTCGCCGGGCCGCTGCTCGGCGTGCTCGGCCAGGCCCACCAGCGACAGCAGAAGCGCGACGCGGTCCTCACGCTCGCGCGGTGGGACCTTCCGCAGCCGCAGCGGCACCCCGACGTTCTCGGCGGCGCTGAGTATCGGTATGAGCCCGAACGACTGGAAGACGAAGCCTATGCGGTCGCGCCGCATCTCCAGCAGCTTGCTCTCGCCGAGGTCGGCCAGCGGTGTGCCGTCGACGGTGATCCGCCCGGAGTCGGGGGTGTCCAGACCGCCGATGAGGTTGAGGAGAGTCGTCTTGCCCGACCCGGAACGGCCGCGCAGGGCGACCAGTTCGCCCCGCGGGACGCGGCAAGACACCCCGCGCAGGGCGTGTACGGCGCCGGCGCCGACGCCGTAGCTGCGGTGCAGGTCCTCGACGACGACCATGGCACCGTCCGCCGGCGGATCAGCGACGGCCACTCCGGCCCTCGTCCCCGCCTCCGGCGCCTTGTGCACCTTCTTCCGAGCCCAGCCCCTGCGCCGGCTCTCACCCGACGCGCTTCCCCCGCCACTCATGAGCTGCTCCCCACTCCCCTCTCGTACCGCTCCCCCGCACCGGCTCCCGTGGCCGCTGCCGCGAGTCCGCCCCGCCCCGCGAGTCCGCCCCAGCGCACCAACTGCCCCTGCCTGACAGCTACTTGCCTTGCCTGCCTCACCGCGGGCCTCGTTCGCCTGCCGGTGATGTCAGTATGCGTAGCGCGCGCTTGGGCAGGCAACGCCTGTGGATAACTCTCGGACCGGCTCCGCCCCACGCTCCGGACCGACCGGATCAACGCCGCATCAGCTCGATGCGGACCCGGTTCAGCCCCCGGACCCGGTTCAGCCCCCGGTGCCGGCCCCGCCGCAGACGCCGACCATGACCACGACCACGACCACGACCAGTCACCCCGCCCTCGTCCAGCAGCCGTTCAGCGTCACCCTGCGCGAAATCGACCGAGCGGCCCCGGGGAGATCTCCCCAGCGCCGCCCGTCCTGTCCCGCGGGGCAGCGCACCCCTCGACACGCCAACCGCCGCACCCACCAGCCGACTCAGCCACACCGCGCACGGCTCAGCCGCCCGACCAGCTCAGTCACCCGACAAGCTCAGCCAAACGACCAGCTCAGCCAGGCTCCAAAACCACCCGCGCTAGCCCCTCCCCGCCCTCGACACCAACTCCTTCAGCCCGACGTTGAGCTCCAGCACATTCACCCGCGGCTCCCCCAGAAATCCGAGGTCGCGCCCGTCGGTGTGTTCCTCGACCAGCTTCTCCACCGCGCCGGCGGGGAGGTGGTTCCGCCGGGCGACCATGGCGGTCTGTAGTTGGGCGTAGGCCGGGGAGATGTGCGGGTCGAGGCCGGAGCCGGAGGAGGTGACGGCGTCCGCCGGGACCTTCGACTCGGGGACTTCGTAGGTCGTGGAGACCCAGCGCCGGCGTTCCTTCACTGCCTTGATGAGGTCAGTGTTGGTGGCGCCCAGGTTGGAGGCGCCGGAGACCTGGAGGTCGTACCGGGGGTTGACGCCGTTGGCCCGGTTGCTGCCCAGCCCCGCCGAGGGGCGCGGCTGGAAGTACCTCAGGTCGGGGACGGGCTCGCCGTCCTTGTCCCGACCCTTGTCGTAGCGCTGGCCGATCAGCGAGGATCCGACGACCTTGCCCTGGGAGCGCACCTCGGACCCGTTGGCCTGATCGGGGAACGCCGCCTGCGCCACCCCGGTGACCGCCAGCGGGTAGAGGACGCCGCAGACCACGGTCAGTACGAGCAGGGCGCGCAGGCCCGCGCCGATCAACCGGGCGGTGTTGCGTACGGAGTTGTTCACGGCGGTCACCCGATTCCGGGGATCAGAGAGATGAGCAGGTCGATGAGTTTGATGCCGATGAAGGGCGCGATGAGGCCGCCGAGTCCGTAGACCGCCAGGTTGCGTCGCAGCATCTTGTCGGCGCTTACGGGGCGGTACCGCACGCCCTTGAGGGCGAGGGGTACCAGCGCGACGATGATCAGCGCGTTGAAGATGATCGCCGAGAGGATCGCGGAGTTGGGGCCCGCCAGCCGCATGATGTTGAGGGTGTCCAGGCCGGGATAGGCCACCGCGAACATCGCCGGGATGATCGCGAAGTACTTCGCGACGTCATTGGCGATGGAGAAGGTCGTCAGCGCGCCCCGGGTGATCAGCAGTTGCTTGCCGATCTCGACGATCTCGATGAGCTTGGTGGGGTTGGAGTCCAGGTCCACCATGTTCCCGGCCTCCTTGGCGGCCGAGGTGCCGGTGTTCATGGCCACCCCGACGTCCGCCTGCGCCAGCGCGGGTGCGTCGTTGGTGCCGTCGCCGGTCATCGCGACCAGCTTGCCGCCGGCCTGTTCGCGCTTGATGAGCGCCATCTTGTCCTCGGGCGTGGCCTCCGCGAGGAAGTCGTCCACGCCCGCCTCGTCGGCGATGGCCTTGGCCGTCAGCGGGTTGTCGCCCGTGATCATGACGGTCTTGATGCCCATCTTGCGCAGCTCGACGAAGCGTTCGCGCATGCCGTCCTTGACGACGTCCTTGAGGTGGATGACTCCCAGGACGCGGGGGCCGCTCTCGTCCTCCAGTGCGACCAGCAACGGGGTGCCGCCGGCCTGCGAGATGGCGTCGGTGAGCTGCTGGGCGTCGTCGGCGACGGTGCCGCCGCGCTCCTTGACCCAGGCGATGACCGAACCGGACGCGCCCTTGCGGACCTTGCGCCCGTCGACGTCCACACCCGACATCCGGGTCTGGGCGGTGAACGGCACCCATGCGGCGTCCGTCAGCTCGCCCTGGTGCCGCTCGCGCAGCCCGTACTTCTCCTTGGCGAGGACGACGATGGAGCGGCCCTCGGGGGTCTCGTCGGACAGCGAGGACAGCTGGGCGGCGTCCGCGACCTCGGCCTCGGTGGTGCCGCGTACGGGCACGAACTCGGCGGCCTGGCGGTTGCCGAGGGTGATGGTGCCGGTCTTGTCGAGCAACAATGTCGATACATCGCCCGCGGCTTCGACGGCACGGCCGGACATGGCGAGGACGTTGCGCTGCACCAGTCGGTCCATGCCGGCGATGCCGATGGCCGAGAGCAGTGCGCCGATCGTCGTCGGGATCAGACAGACCAGCAGGGCGAGCAGCACGATCATGGGCTGTTCGGCGCCCGCGTAGATCGCGAACGGCTGGAGGGTGACCACCGCGAGCAGGAAGACGATGGTGAGCGAGGCGAGCAGGATGTTCAGCGCGATCTCGTTGGGCGTCTTCTGCCGTGCGGCGCCCTCGACGAGGTTGATCATCCGGTCGATGAAGGTCTCGCCGGGCCTCGTCGTGATCTTGATGACGATGCGGTCGGAGAGCACCTTCGTGCCACCGGTCACCGCCGAGCGGTCACCGCCGGACTCGCGGATGACCGGGGCCGACTCGCCGGTGATCGCGGACTCGTCGACGGAGGCGACGCCTTCGACGACATCGCCGTCACCCGGGATGACGTCACCGGCCTCGCACACGACCAGGTCGCCGATGCGCAGCTCGGTGCCGGGCACCTGTTCCTCCACCGCACCGTTCAGCCGGTGGGCCACGGTGTCGGTCTTGGCCTTGCGCAGGGTGTCGGCCTGCGCCTTGCCGCGGCCCTCGGCGACCGCCTCCGCCAGGTTGGCGAAGATGACGGTCAGCCACAGCCAGACGGCGATCGCCCAGCCGAACCAGTCCGACGGGGACATGCAGGCGAAGACCGTGGTCAGCACGGAGCCGACCTCGACCACGAACATCACGGGGGACTTGGCCATCACCCGCGGATCGAGCTTGCGGAGGGCGTCCGGGAAGGACTTGAGCAGCAGCTTGGGGTCGAAGAGGCCGCCGCCCACCCGGCCGTCGCCGGGCTTGTGCCCGCTGGGGACGTCCTGGTGCGGAGCGCGCGTCGGTGTGGCGGTGGACATGGAGCCGGGCTCCTCCGGTTTCACGGGGGCGGTCATGACAGACCCTCCGCCAGGGGCCCGAGGGCCAGTGCCGGGAAGTAGGTCAGACCGGTGATGATCAGGATCGTGCCGACGAGCAGCCCGGCGAAGAGCGGCTTCTCGGTACGGAGGGTGCCCGCGGTCTCCGGGACCGGCTGCTGCTCGGCGAGCGAGCCGGCCAGGGCGAGCACGAACACCATCGGCAGGAAGCGGCCGAGCAGCATCGCCAGACCGATCGTGGTGTTGTACCAGGGGGTGTTGGCGTTGAGGCCGCCGAACGCGGAGCCGTTGTTGTTGGCGCCGGAGGTGAAGGCGTACAACACCTCGGAGAAGCCGTGCGAACCGGCGCCCAGCGCCTTGGTGTTGAGCATCGAGCCCAGTGCGTCCGGCAGCACCATCGAGGCGGCGGTGAAGCCGAGCACCAGCGTCGGGGTGATGAGGATGTAGCAGGCGGCCAGCTTGATCTCGCGGGTGCCGATCTTCTTGCCGAGGTACTCGGGTGTCCGGCCCACCATCAGACCGGCGATGAACACCGCGATGATCGCCATCACCAGCATGCCGTAGAGGCCGGAGCCGACGCCGCCGGGGGCGATCTCGCCGAGCATCATGCCGAGCAGCTGGATGCCGCCGCCGAAGGCCGTGAACGAGGAGTGGAAGGAGTCGACCGCGCCGGTGGAGGTGAGCGTGGTGGCCACCGAGAACATCGCGGAGGAGCCGACGCCGAAGCGGGTCTCCTTGCCCTCCATGGCGGCGCCCGCGGCCTGTAGTGCCGGGCCGCCGTGGGCGAACTCGGTCCACATCATCAGCGCCGTGAAGCCGAGCCAGATGACACCCATCGTGGCGAGCACGGCGTAGCCCTGCTTCACGTTCCCGACGAGCTTGCCGAAGGTGCGGGTCAGCGCGAAGGGGATGACGAGGATCAGGAAGATCTCGAAGAGGTTGGTGAAGGCGGTGGGGTTCTCGAAGGGGTGGGCGGAGTTGGCGCTGAAGTAGCCGCCCCCGTTGGTGCCCAGTTCCTTGATGACCTCCTGGGAGGCGACCGCACCACCGTTGGTCTGCTGGGAGCCGCCCGTGAACTGGCCGACCTCGTGGATGCCGGAGAAGTTCTGGAGGGCGCCGCAGGCGACGAGGACGAGCGCGCCGAGGACGGCGATCGGGACGAGCACCCGTACGGTGCCGCGGACCAGGTCGGTCCAGAAGTTGCCGAGCTCCCCGGTGCGCGAGCGGGCGAAGCCGCGTACCAGGGCGATGGCGACGGCCATGCCGGTGGCGGCGGAGACGAAGTTCTGCACCGCGAGGCCGGCGGTCTGCACGGCGTGGCCCATGGCCTGCTCGCCGCTGTAGGACTGCCAGTTGGTGTTGGCGACGAAGGAGGCCGCGGTGTTGAACGCCTGGTCGGGGCTGATCGACGCGAAGCCGAGGGACAGCGGCATCCCGCCCTGGAGGCGCTGGAGCAGGTAGAGGACGAGCACGCCCGCCGCGGAGAAGGCCAGGACGCTGCGCAGGTAGGCCGGCCAGCGCATCTGGACGTCCGCGTTGGCGCCGATGCAGCGGTAGATGACCTTCTCGGCACGGAGGTGCCTGGGAGAGGTGTAGACGGCGGCCATGTAGTCGCCGAGCGGACGGTACGCCAGGGCCAGCGCCGCGACGAGCGCGGTCAGCTGGAGCACACTTGCGAGAACGGGGCTCATCTGGCCCGCCGCGGCAGCAGCAGTCGACACCTCAGAACCTCTCCGGGAAGACGAGGGCGAGGACCAGATAGCCGAGCAGGGCGGCGGCCACGAGCAGGCCGACGATGTTTTCGGCGGTCACAGCTTCGCCACCCCCTTGGCGACGAGGGCCACCAGCGCGAAGACCGCGATCGTGACGACGACGAAGGCCACGTCGGCCATCGTGTGCTCCTAGATGGATGGGGCGGACAGGACCCCTAGAGCAAAGCGCCCTTCCCGGCTCGCGTGACCGCTGTTGACGCCTCCCTTACGGCCATTAGCGCTCCGTTGACGGCTTTCTTACGCACCACGACCTGACCTGCACAAACGGAAGGGCCCGCACCCCCCATCGGGGAGTACGGGCCCTTGTGACCGTCATGTTCCGGCCGTCACCGGGCGCCTGCGCGCCGGGCGGCCGCCGGTGGGTGTCAGCGGATCTCGGTGATCTCCGGTCCGCGCTCCAGTCGCTCCACACCGCCGCCGAAACGCGACTGCTCGACCGGCTCCTGCTGCACACCGTCCGGCACCATCTGGGCGTCGTCCGGCAGCTTCAGGACGATCGGGTCGCGGGGCGCCATCGGGGCATCGCCGCGGATGATCACGGTGTCCCGGAAGATGTGCTCCAGCACGCCCGCGGCCTGCGGCTGCACCGCGCCCTGGCCGGAGATCACACCCCGCAGGAACCACCGGGGGCCGTCGACGCCGATGAAGCGCACGACCTGCACCCCGTTCGTGCCGTCCGGCAGCTGTACGGGTACCTGGGCACGCAGCTCCCAGCCCAGCGGGCCCTCGACCTCGTCGATGACCCCGCCCTGCTGGGTGATGCCGGCGGCGATCTCCTCACGGACCTCGCCCCAGATCCCCTCGTTCTTGGGGGCGGCGAAAGCCTGGAGCTGTACGGCGCTGTCCTGAAGCACCACGGTCGCGGCGACGATGGCGTCACCGGCGACCTCCACCCGGAGTTCCATGCCCTCGACACCGGGCACGAACAGCCCGCCGAGGTCGACCCGGCCCTCGCCGGGCTCGGAGACCTCCGACGCGTCCCAGGGACCGTCGGGACGCGGCGCGGGCGGAAGGCTGAGCCGCTGCTGCTCCGCCTCTTCCTCGTCGGCGTCGCTCACCGCTCGCTCGTCGAGCGTGGTGTCCTTGGCCGACTCTTCAGGAGCCTCGTTCTTCTTGCGACGTCCGAACACGTCACTGTCCTTCCCGGTCGGCACCGACCGATGCGTATTCATTCCCGCCCGTGGAGCCGCCCACCGCCGCATGACCGCCGGTGGAACCGAATCCCCCCTCGGCCCGCGCCGAGCCGGGAAGTTCCGCCACCTCGTGGAAGCGCACCTTCTCGACCTGCTGGACGACCAGTTGGGCGATCCGGTCGAATCGTTCGAACCGCACGCGCTCGCGCGGGTCCAGATTGACCACGATCACCTTGATCTCTCCACGGTACCCGGCATCCACCGTCCCGGGGGCATTCACCAGCGCCAATCCGCAGCGCGCGGCCAGCCCGGACCGCGGGTGCACGAAGGCCGCGTAGCCGTCGGGCAGCGCGATCGACACCCCGGTGGGCAGCACGGCGCGCTCCCCCGGCGCCAGCTCGGCCGCCTCGGTGGTCACCAGATCCACGCCCGCGTCGCCGGGATGCCCGTACGACGGAACGGGCACGTCCGGGTCCAGCCGGCGCAGCAGCACATCCACCGGATTCCGTACCTGACTCACGGGTTCACCTCGAAGGCACGCGCTCGTTTGACCTGGTCCGGGTCGGCCATCGCCGCCTGGATCTCCTCGGTCCTGCCGTTGTCGATGAAGTGGTCGACCTTCACCTCGATGAAGACGGCTTCGGCGCGCACCGCGACCGGGCCGTCCGGGCCGCCTATGCGCCCCACGGCCGTCGAGTAGATCTTTCTGCGGTGCACGGCGGTGACCCGCGCGTCGAGGTGCAGCACGGTGCCCAGGGGGACCGGCCGTACGAAGTCGGTCTCCAGGCGGCCGGTCACCGCGATCACCCGCAGCAGCCAGTTCAGCGAGCCGAGGGTCTCGTCCAGCGCGGTGGCCAGCACTCCGCCGTGCGCCAGACCGGGCGCACCCTGGTGGGCCTCCTTGACGGTGAACTCGGCGGTCACGCTCACGCCGTCGCCGGCCCGCGCCTCCAGGTGCAGACCGTGGGGCTGGCCGGTGCCGCAGCCGAAGCACCGGTCGTAGTGCGCGCCGAGGAGTTCTCCGGGTGCCGGCGCCTCGGCATGCCGGACCGGAGCGACGGCGTCCGTCGGTGGCGTCAGCCCCGCCCTCGTTCTGTCAGTTCCACTCACGAGTGCAGACCCTACCCGCGCGCGTAGCGGGCCCGCGCCGCCGTGCCAAGCTGGAGCCATGCAGTCGTACGAAGAACGTCTCACCGCGCCCCGGTCCTGGTGGCTGATCGCCGCGCTGATCGGCGTCGCCTGTGCCCTGATGCTGCTGCCCCTGGGGACGCTCCCGATGCTCGGCGGGCTGATCGGTGGCGCGGCACTGGCCGCGGTGGGCGTGAGCGGGTACGGCTCGGCGCGGATCCGGGTGGTGGGCGGCGCGCTGATCGCCGGCGACGCGAAGATCCCGGCGACGGCGCTGGGCGAGGCCCGGGCGCTGGACGCGGACGAGGCGCTGGCGTGGCGTACGCACAAGGCCGATGCGCGGGCGTTCATGCTGCTGCGCGGCTATATCCGTACCGCGGTGCGGGTGGAGATCACCGACCCCGAGGACCCGACGCCGTACGCCTATCTCTCGACCCGGGAGCCGGCGCGTCTGGTGGCGGCACTGGCGGCCGTACGCGGCTGACCTGCGGTTTCCGGCCCGGATCAGTCAACCGGCGGGAGCGGGGGCCGGGCGGTCCCCGCGTCGTCCGTGCGGGCGGCCGGCGCGGAGCCGGGGAGGGCCTCCCAGGGGACCTGCTTCGTGCGCAGGTCCTTGCGGACCTTGTCCGCAAGCTTCCGGGTGTCCCTGCGGTTCATGAGCGCGCCGACGGAGGCACCGATCATGAACGGGATGAGGTTGGGGAGATTGCGCAGCGTGCGCTTCATGATCTGCTGGCGCAGTTCGCGCCGCATCTGCATGCCGAGGGCGATGTTCAGCGAGGTCGGTTTCGCGATGTCGATCCCCCGCTCCTCGCTCCAGGACATCACATAGGCCATTCCCCGCTGCCGGAAATTGCCCGCCGGCCGCAGGCCATAGACCTCGTGCAGCTCGGCGATCAGCTTGATCTCGACCGAGGCGACGCCGGTGACCTCGGCGGCCAGCTCGGCCGGCATGGCGGGCGGTACGGGCAGCATCGCTGCCGCGCCGACGCCCGCTCCGACGGTGGCGGTGCCCCTGCAGGCGCCCGCGACGAGCTTGTCGGCCAGGTCCTCGGGGGTCAGTCCGGGGAACTGGGCGCGCAGGGTGGCGAGGTCGCGGACCGGGATCCGCGGGGCGAGCTCGATGATCTGGTCGGCGACCACGGCGAGCCCTGCCCGCACCCTGCCGCCGGCACCGCGACCGAGCACGGCCGCGAGCGAGGCCGTGCGGCCTCGCTCCTTCGATGCACCGGTCGTCCGCTCCGCGGGGAGGGCGGTCGGGTCGGCGGGCACGGGCGCGGTTTCCTTGCGTGATCGTGCGCCGGCCGCCGGTCCTTCGGCGCCCTTGGGTCCCTTACGGAACGGGTTCACGCCTGCCACGGCGCAGACCGTTCTCAGGCCGCGCAGTCGCGGCAGATCGGGTTGCCGTTCTTGTCCTCCGCGGCCAGCTGGCTGCGGTGGTGGACCAGGAAGCAGCTCATGCACGTGAACTCGTCCTGCTGCTTGGGCAGCACGCGCACAGCGAGCTCTTCGTTGGAAAGGTCCGCGCCCGGCAGCTCCAGGCCCTCGGCCTGCTCGAACTCGTCGACGTCGACGGCCGAGGCGGACTTGTCGTTCCGCCGCGACTTCAGCTCTTCAATGCTGTCCTCGTTGAGGTCGTCGTCGGTCTTGCGTGGGGTGTCGTAATCCGTAGCCATTTTCGCTCTCCCCCTCTGGGTGTCTGCGGTGTCTCAGCGCTCGTAACGCGTGAGAGGCCGGACTTGTGCCCGACCTGAGGCGGAGATTTTGCCTCACATCAAGGTCTGTTACTCAATCGACACCCAACCGCACCCCTGAAGAGGTGATCGGTTTGGATGGCGATCAGGACCGTACACGGTCCGAAAGTCGCACCTCGCGCAGCCCACCACCTGTACTTCCCGTGATCTCACCCCCCGGAAACCCGGACTTCCCCGGCATTCCGACGGGCATTCTGATCACGGAGCGTAGATGGCTGGAATTTCGCGCCTGTGAGGGATCACACACGCAAGGACCGGCAGGCGGACCGGTTCAATTCCGCGCAAAGCGAACTCGGGGCGAAGGATCCATGCCGACCCCCCTTCTCGTCAAACCGGGAGGCGAGGCTGCATACGGCCGCGAGACGAGCGATCGTACGCACAGATGTCCGATGCCTGCCCACGGGGGCGTACAGGGGCTCCAGCGGGCGTACAACCGCGCTCCGGCCTGCGTCAGAGCGGCAGGACGACCCGCATGATCAGTCCCCCGCCCTCACGCGGCTGCGCACTGATGCTCCCGTCATGGGCCCGCACCACCGACCTCACGATCGACAACCCCAGACCCACACCCTTGTCACTACCGGTCCGCTCGGTCCGCAACCGCCGGAACGGCTCGAAAAGATTCTCCACCTCATACG
>NZ_JBHXFI010000100.1:0-16648 GCF_042724075.1 Streptomyces sp. NPDC127097
TCCTCCGGAATGTTTCCGGTGGACGGGGTATCAACATATCTGGCGTTGACTTTTGGCACGCTGTTGAGTTCTCAAGGAACGGACGCTTCCTTTGCGCCTGTTTCACCAGGCCCTCCGGGCGCTTCCCTTCGGTCTTGCGTTTCCGACTCTATCAGATCCTTGCGGGCCCGATTTTCGCCGATGCGTTTCCGCCTTTCGGCTTCTTCGCGTTTCCGACTCTACCAGATCCGATTTCGTTCCGTTTCCGGCTTCGAATTCGTTCCGATTTCCCGTCGGAGGGGGTGCCTTTCGGCTGATCCGACTTTATCAGATTGCTCTGGGTCGGAATTCCGCCCGGTCTTCCCGGGGTGCTCCGTACGCACGGCGTGCGGCGCTTCCCGTTCAGGCGGAGCCGTAAACGTACTGGAGCGGGGCGCCCGGATGCAAATCCTGGCGCCCCGCTCCGACTTGAGTACGTTCGTACGGCTCTGTGCGTCAGACCTCGACGACCACGGGGAGGATCATCGGGCGGCGGCGGTAGTTGTCCGACACCCACTTGCCGACGGTACGGCGGACCAGCTGCTGGAGCTGGTGGGGCTCCGTGATGCCGTCCTGTGCCGACTTGGCCAGGGCCTCGTCGATCTTGGGGATCACGCCCGAGAAGGCGGCGTCGTCGATGCCCGAGCCACGGGCGTGGATGTCCGGGCCGCCGACGATCTTGCCGGTGGTGCTGTCCACGACCACATAGACCGAGATGATGCCCTCGTCGCCGAGGATCCGGCGGTCCTTGAGGTGGGCCTCGGTGACATCGCCGACCGAGAGGCCGTCGACGTAGACATAGCCGGCCTTGACCTTGCCGACGATCTTGGCGACGCCGTCGACCAGGTCGACCACCACACCGTCCTCGGCGATGACGATCCGGTCCTTCGGTACGCCGGTCAGGGCGCCCAGCTCGGCGTTGGCCCGCAGATGGCGCCATTCGCCGTGCACCGGCATCAGGTTCTTCGGCTTGCAGATGTTGTAGAAGTACAGCAGCTCGCCGGCCGAGGCGTGGCCCGAGACATGGACCTTGGCGTTGCCCTTGTGGACCACGTCCGCACCCCATCGGGTGAGGCCGTTGATCACGCGGTAGACCGCGTTCTCGTTGCCCGGGATGAGGGACGAGGCCAGGATCACCGTGTCGCCCGGGACGATCCGGATCTGGTGGTCGCGGTTGGCCATCCGGGAGAGGGCGGCCATCGGCTCGCCCTGGGAGCCCGTGCAGACCAGCACGACCTCGTCGTCGGGGAGATCGTCGAGCGTCTTGACGTCGACGACCAGGCCGGCGGGGACCTTCAGATAGCCCAGCTCACGGGCGATACCCATGTTGCGGACCATCGAGCGGCCGACGAAGGCGACCCGGCGGCCGTACTCATGGGCGGCGTCCAGGATCTGCTGGATGCGGTGCACATGGCTGGCGAAGCTGGCGACGATGATGCGCTTCTGGGCGTTCGCGAAGACCGTGCGCAGGACGTTGGAGATGTCCCGCTCGGGTGGGACGAAGCCCGGGACCTCGGCGTTCGTGGAGTCGGAGAGCAGAAGGTCGATGCCTTCCTCGCCGAGTCGCGCGAAGGCGGGGAGGTCGGTCAGCCGGCGGTCCAGCGGGAGCTGGTCCATCTTGAAGTCGCCGGTGTGCACGACCATGCCCGCGGGGGTGCGGATGGCGACGGCCAGCGCGTCCGGGATCGAGTGGTTGACCGCGACGAACTCGCAGTCGAACGAGCCGATCCGCTCGGTGTGGCCTTCCTTCACCTCAAGGGTGTAGGGGCGGATCCGGTGCTCCTGAAGCTTGGCCTCGATGAGGGCGAGGGTCAGCTTCGAGCCGATGAGGGGGATGTCCGGCTTCTCGCGCAGGAGGTAGGGGACACCACCGATGTGGTCCTCGTGCCCGTGGGTGAGCACGATGCCGTCGATGTCGTCGAGGCGGTCCCTGATGGACGTGAAGTCCGGAAGGATCAGGTCGATTCCGGGCTGCTCCTCCTCGGGGAAGAGCACTCCGCAGTCGACGATCAGCAGCCGGCCGTCGTATTCGAAGACCGTCATGTTGCGGCCGATTTCACCCAGGCCGCCGAGGGGGGTGACGCGCAGGCCACCCTTGGGAAGCTTCGGCGGGGCGCCGAGCTCAGGATGCGGATGACTCAAAAGACTCTCCTCACCACACGCGCCACGCTGCCGTCGAGGGCACGTGGCGCGCATGACATTCGTGCACTTGCTGTAGGGCGATTGTTGGTCCGTATTCAGTTATGAAGTCTGTGATCAGAGCTGTACCCCGCCGGCGGCGAGATCGCGCGTCAGCTGCTCGGTCTCCTCGGGGGAGAGCTCCACGAGCGGCAGCCGCAGCGGACCGGCCGGCAGGCCCTGGAGGCCGAGCGCGGCCTTGGTCGTGATGACACCCTGGGTGCGGAACATGCCGGTGAAGACGGGCAGCAGCTTCTGGTGGATCTCGGTGGCCTTGGTGACATCGCCGTTGAGGTGGGCGTCCAGGAGGGCGCGCAGCTCGGGGGTCACGATGTGGCCGACCACGGAGACGAAGCCGACGGCACCGACCGAGAGCAGCGGGAGGTTCAGCATGTCGTCGCCGCTGTACCAGGCCAGGCCGGAGCGCGCGATGGCCCAGCTGGCACGGCCGAGGTCGCCCTTGGCGTCCTTGTTGGCGACGATCCGGGGGTGCTCGGCGAGCCGGACCATGGTCTCGGTGTTGATCGGGACACCGCTGCGGCCCGGGATGTCGTAGAGCATCACCGGCAGCTCGGTGGCGTCCGCGATCGCCGTGAAGTGGCGGAGCAGGCCCTCCTGCGGGGGCTTGCTGTAGTACGGGGTCACCGCGAGCAGGCCATGGGCGCCGGCGTCCTGGGCGGCGCGGGCCAGCTCAAGGCTGTGGTGGGTGTCGTTGGTGCCGGCTCCGGCGACGACGAAGGCCCGGTCGCCCACCGCATCGACCACGGCGCGGACCAGCTGTGCTTTCTCCGCATCGCTGGTGGTCGGGGACTCTCCGGTGGTGCCGTTGACGATGAGACCGTCATTGCCGGCGTCCACCAGATGGGCGGCGAGCCGCTGCGCGCCGTCGAGATCGAGAGCGCCATCCGGCGTGAATGGCGTGACCATGGCGGTCAGCACCCGCCCGAAGGGGGTCTGCGGTGTGGAAGTCGGAGCCATGGGTCCCACGCTACTCGTAGCTCACCGCGGGATGCGCCTCTGGGGAGCAGGGATGTGGACACCGGCACTGCCTGCTCGGGGGTTCAAGCAGTGCCGGGTCCGTCTGTTCAGCGTAAATGAACTTCTCAAAATGCCGCAATCCGGACACTTCGCACGTCTGTCCTGCGCGCTCCGGTAACCGGCCCGCGGCCTGGGCCTTACGGAGCGATCCGGCCATTCGCATTGAATGCGCCGTACGTGAGCGGCATGAGCTTGGCCCAGTGGGCCTCCATCTGCTCGCCGACCATCTCGATCTCACGCTGGGGGAAGGACGGCACCTTCGCCTGCTCGTGCTGCGTCCGCAGGCCCAGGAAGTGCATCAGGGAGCGGGCATTGCAGGTCGCGTACATCGAGGAGAACAGGCCGACGGGGAGCACCGCGCGGGCGACCTCACGGGCGACGCCGGCGGCCAGCATCTCCTGATACGCCTCGTAGGCCCGGCGGTAGGAATCCTCCATGACGCGGCCGGTGAGCTCGTGCTGCTCCTGGGTGCCGTCGACGAATTCGTACTTGCCGGGGCGGCCCTGCTGGACGAGCTTGCGGGACGCACCGGGGACGTAGAAGACCGGGTCGAGCCGGCGGTAGCGGCCGGATTCCTCGTTGTACGACCAGCCGACGCGGTGCCGCATGAACTCGCGGAAGACGAAGATCGGCGCGCTGATGAAGAACGTCATGGAGTTGTGCTCGAAGGGGCTGCCGTGCCGGTCCCGCATGAGGTAGTTGATCAAGCCCTTGGAGCGCTCCGGGTCCTTCTGGAGCTCTTCGAGGGACTGCTCGCCGGCCGTGGAGACACGGGCCGCCCACAGCACGTCGCTGTCCGCGGCGCTGTGCTTGACCAGCTCGACCGTCACCTCGCTCCGGAAGCTGACGGCTGCGCTATCGGGGCTCGCAGCGCTCTCGGCAGGGGTCTGGGACACCGGCGGTTCCTTCCATTCGTTCCTCGTGCGCGACCAGCCTACGACCCGCCACCGACAGCTCAGGAAATGCGACGTGATGCCGCGTTAGCCGCAAAACGGGCACTCTTTAGCACCCCACGGGGCGGCAGTTGATATTTTTCACAGAAGTCTCGGAAAACGGGCACCAACCGGACTCCGCAGACGTCTAACCCTGTGACAGTGCCCACTTCGAGGTTCCTAGGAGAGCCCGCTCATGTTCCGCCGGCGAGAGCCCGTCCCGTTCGCCTTCGTTGCCGAGGCAGACCGGTTCCGCAGCAATGTCACTCCCCCGCCGCGGCAGCGCGCATCCCGCGCGCAGCTCCTCGGCCAGTCTCTCATCACGCTGACAGTCGTGGGCGGCCTGGCCGGCGCCCTGCTGTTCGGCGTTCCCGCCCTGTCGCAGGACAGTTCCGGGGCGAGCCACGTGCATCAGTCCGAGGCGCATCGCTGAACGGGCGGGCGGGGCGTGCCGGAAAGTGGTTCCGCTCCGCCGGTCCCGATAGCCTCACCGGTCACAGCTTCCGACAGCGTGCCCATGAGTGAGGATCAGCCGTGCCCCTGCCCTTCCTGACGGCCGACCGCGACCTCGACACCGGTGCCGCGGATTCCGCCGCACTGCCGCATGACGAGCCCGACCACTGGCGCCGTCCCTACCGCCCCGGACCGTGGCGGGTAGGGGCGGCGGCGGTGCTTTTGCTGCTCGCCTCGTTCGTCCTGCTCTCCGCGATGATCATCGCGATGGCCGGCTCGCTGCCCGGCGCCGCGGCCTGTGCGGCCGTGGGGGCGCTGATGATCGCCCTCGCCCTACGGCTGCTGCGCGTCGGCGTGTGGGTCAGCGCGCAGGGGCTGCGCCAGGTGAATCTGCTGCGTACGGCGACCGAGCCGTGGAGCGCCATCGCCTCCGTGCGCACCCGCCAGCAGCCGGTGCGCTGGCTGGGGCTGCCGCGGACGGTGCAGGGCCAGGCCCTGATCATCGAGCGGACCCAGGGGGAGCCGTTGCGGACCCTGATCACGGACCGCAACGGCGATTTCCTGTCCCGTCCGGAAGCCTTCGAGCAGGCCGCGGACATCCTGGAGGCATGGGCGGCGGAACACCGCGGCTGAGCCTTCGGTCCTCGTCCGTGGTGGCGCCCGCCGGACGCCGCGCGCCTATGGGTCAGGACCGGCCGGCCCCGACCCGTACGACAGCTCAGGCGGCCGGGGCGGCCTTGTGGTCGTGCAGGGCGATGGCCCGCTGCATCGCCTTACGGGCGCGCGGGGTGTCCCGGGCGTCGTGGTAGGCCACCGCGAGCCGGAACCACGTACGCCAGTCGCCGGGCGCTTCCTCGGTCTCGGCCTGCCGCCGGGCGAAGACCGCGTCGGCCGCGTCCCGGTCGATCCGGCCGCCGGGGGTGCGCTGGAGCTCGTCGGCGGGCAGTGCGCCCTCGGCCTCCAGCACCCGCGCCAGCCGGTGGGCGTCGCGGGCGAAGCGGGTGTTGTGCCAGAGGAACCAGCCGCCGATGCACGGCAGCAGGAAGGCCACCGCTCCCATGCCCATGGCCGCCGGCTCGCCGGTCAGCAGGAGGAGGACGCCCTCCAGCGCCACCACGCCGAACACCAGGATCAGCACGGTGGCGAGGAAGAAGTACGTGATCTTTCCGCCCATACCCGTCAGCCCAGGTCGAGGAAGTTTTCCAGGCCCACGGTCAGGCCCGGAGTGTTCACCACCCGGCGCACACCGAGCAGGATGCCCGGCATGAAGCTGCTGTGGTGGAGGGAGTCATGGCGGATGGTGAGGGTCTCGCCCTCGCCGCCGAAGAGCACCTCCTGGTGGGCCAGCAGTCCGCGCAGCCGTACGGAGTGCACGGGGACGCCGTCCACGTCCGCGCCGCGGGCGCCGTCCAGCGCGGTGTTGGTGGCGTCCGGCTGCGGGGCGCAGCCGGCCTCCTCACGGGCCTTGGCGATCAGCTGGGCGGTGCGGGCGGCGGTGCCGGACGGGGCGTCCGCCTTCTTCGGGTGGTGCAGCTCGACGACCTCGACCGACTCGAAGAACCGGGCCGCCTGCTGGGCGAACCGCATGGTCAGCACCGCACCGATGGAGAAGTTCGGGGCGATGAGCACGCCCGCCCCGGGCGAGGCGGCGAGCGAGGTGCGCAGCTGCGCGAGGCGCTCGTCGGTCCACCCGGTCGTCCCGACCACCGCGTGAATCCCGTGCCGCACACAGAAGTCGAGGTTGCCCATCACCGCGCCGGGGTTGGTCAGCTCGACCACGACCTGGGCGCCGGCCTCGACCAGCGTCTCCAGCTTGTCGCCCCGGCCCAGCCCGGCGACCAGCTCCATGTCCTCGGCGGCCTCGACGGCCCGTACGGCCTCGGAGCCGATGCGCCCCCGGGCTCCCAGTACGGCCACGCGCAGCTTGCTCATCGTTTCCCGTCTCTCTCTTGGTGGTATCGCGGCGGGGCCTAGGCGACGACGTCGTCGAGCCGGGCCGCCTGCCGGTCCTTCAGGGGGCCGATGACGGACAGCGAGGGACGGTTGCCCAGGACGTCCCGGGCCACCTCGCGCACCTCGTCCGGGGTGACGGCCGCTATCCGGGCGAGCATCTCGTCGACCGACATCTGCTCGCCCCAGCACAGCTCGCTCTTGCCGATGCGGTGCATCAGCGCGCCGGTGTCCTCCAGGCCGAGGACGGTCGAGCCGCGCAGCTGGCCGATCGCGCGGCGGATCTCGTCGTCGGTGAGGCCCTGGGCCGCCACCTGGTCGAGTTCGTCGCGGCAGATCTTGAGGACGTCCTGCACCTGGCTGGGGCGGCAGCCGGCGTAGACACCGAACAGCCCGCAGTCGGCGAAGCCCGAGGTGTAGGAGTACACGCTGTAGGCCAGGCCGCGCTTCTCGCGGACCTCCTGGAAGAGGCGGGAGCTCATCCCGCCGCCCAGGGCGGTGTTCAGCACGCCCATCGCCCAGCGCCGGTCGTCGTTGCGCGCCATCCCGGGCATCCCGAGGATCACATGGGCCTGCTCGGTCTTGCGGTTGAGCAGTTCGACCTGGCCGGCGGTGCGGATGGCGCGGTTGCCGGAGCGCGGCGCCATCGGGACGGCGTCCGTCCGGTCCAGGGCCCCGGCCTGCTCGAAGGCGCGGCGGACCAGGCGGACGACCTTGGCGTGGTCGATGTTGCCGGCGGCCGTGACGACGAGGTGCGTGGGGTCGTAGTGCTTCTTGTAGAAGCGGCGGATGCGCTCGGGGGTGAGGGCGTTGACGGTGTCGACGGTGCCCAGGACCGGGCGGCCGAGCGGGGTGTCACCGAGCATGGTGTGCGCGAACAGGTCGTGCACACAGTCGCCCGGGTCGTCCTCGGTCATCGCGATCTCTTCGAGGATGACGCCGCGCTCGGCGTCCACGTCCTCGGCCTCCACCAGCGAGCCGGTGAGCATGTCGCACACCACGTCTATGGCGAGCGGCAGATCGGTGTCCAGCACCCGCGCGTAGTAGCAGGTGTACTCCTTCGCGGTGAAGGCGTTCATCTCGCCGCCGACCGCGTCGATGGCGGCGGAGATGTCCAGCGCGCTGCGCCGCTCGGTGCCCTTGAAGAGCAGGTGCTCCAGGTAGTGCGTGGCGCCGTTCAGGGACGGGGTCTCGTCCCGGGAGCCGACGTTCGCCCAGATCCCGAAGGTGACGGAGCGGACCGTCGGCAGCGTCTCGGTGACGATGCGCAGACCGCCCGGGAGGGTGGTCCGGCGGACCGTGCCGGCGCCCGCGGTGCCCTTGAGAAGCGTTTGGGTACGGGCGACGGCCCGCCCCTCCGTGGAGGTGCGGGCCGTCGTCGTGTGCGTACGGGACGTCACTTGGCGGCGTCGTCCTTCGTGCCCTCGGCCGCATCCTCTTCCTCGATCACGGGGATCAGGGAGAGCTTGCCGCGCTGGTCGATCTCGGCGATCTCGACCTGGACCTTGGCGCCGACCGCGACCACGTCCTCGACGTTCTCCACGCGCTTGCCACCGGCGAGCTTGCGGATCTGCGAGATGTGGAGCAGGCCGTCCTTGCCCGGGAGCAGGGAGACGAACGCACCGAAGGTGGTGGTCTTGACGACCGTGCCCAGGTAGCGCTCGCCGACCTCCGGCATGGTCGGGTTGGCGATGCCGTTGATCGTGGCGCGGGCGGCCTCGGCGGCCGGGCCGTCGGCGGCACCGATGTAGATCGTGCCGTCGTCCTCGATCGTGATGTCGGCGCCGGTGTCCTCCTGGATCTGGTTGATCATCTTGCCCTTGGGGCCGATGACCTCACCGATCTTGTCCACCGGGATCTTGACGGTGATGATCCGCGGGGCGTTCGGGGACATCTCGTCCGGAACGTCGATGGCCTCGTTCATGACGTCCAGGATGTGCAGACGCGCGTCACGGGCCTGCTTCAGCGCGGCGGCCAGGACCGAGGCGGGGATGCCGTCGAGCTTGGTGTCGAGCTGGAGCGCGGTGACGAACTGCTTGGTGCCGGCGACCTTGAAGTCCATGTCACCGAAGGCGTCCTCCGCACCGAGGATGTCGGTGAGGGCGACGTAGTGGGTCTGGCCGTCGATCTCCTGGGAGATCAGGCCCATGGCGATACCGGCGACCGGGGCCTTGAGGGGCACACCGGCGTTCAGCAGCGACATGGTGGAGGCGCAGACCGAGCCCATGGACGTCGAGCCGTTGGAGCCCAGCGCCTCGGAGACCTGGCGGATCGCGTAGGGGAACTCCTCGCGGGTCGGCAGCACCGGCACGATGGCGCGCTCGGCGAGCGCACCGTGGCCGATCTCGCGGCGCTTGGGGGCGCCCACGCGGCCGGTCTCACCGACGGAGTACGGCGGGAAGTTGTAGTTGTGCATGTAGCGCTTGCGGGTCACCGGGGAGAGGGTGTCCAGCTGCTGCTCCATGCGGAGCATGTTGAGGGTGGTGACGCCCAGGATCTGGGTCTCGCCACGCTCGAACAGGGCGGAACCGTGCACCCGCGGGATGGCCTCGACCTCGGCGGCGAGCGTACGGATGTCCGTGACGCCGCGGCCGTCGATGCGCTTCTTCTCCTTGATGACGCGCTCGCGGACCAGGCTCTTGGTCAGCGAACGGTACGCGGCGGAGATCTCCTTCTCGCGGCCCTCGAACTGCGGGAGCAGCTTCTCGGCGGCCACGCCCTTGACGCGGTCCAGCTCGGTCTCGCGCTCCTGCTTGCCGGCGATGGTCAGCGCCTGGGAGAGCTCGTCCTTGACCGCGGCGGTGAGCGCCTCCAGGACGTCGTCCTGGTAGTCGAGGAAGACCGGGAACTCACCGACGGGCTTGGCGGCCTTGGCGGCGAGGTCCGACTGGGCCTTGCACAGGACCTTGATGAAGGGCTTGGCGGCTTCCAGACCGGCGGCGACGACCTCTTCGGTCGGGGCCTCGGCGCCGTCCTTGACCAGCTGGATGGTCTTCTCGGTGGCCTCGGCCTCGACCATCATGATCGCGACGTCGCCGTCCGGGAGGACGCGGCCGGCCACGACCATGTCGAAGACGGCGTCCTCGAGCTCGGTGTGGGTCGGGAACGCCACCCACTGGCCGTTGATCAGCGCGACACGGGTGCCGCCGACCGGGCCGGAGAAGGGCAGGCCGGCCAGCTGCGTGGAGCAGGAGGCGGCGTTGATGGCGACCACGTCGTAGAGGTGGTCGGGGTTGAGCGCCATGACCGTCTCGACGATCTGGATCTCGTTGCGCAGGCCCTTCTTGAAGGAGGGGCGCAGCGGGCGGTCGATCAGGCGGCAGGTGAGGATCGCGTCCTCGGAGGGGCGGCCCTCACGGCGGAAGAAGGAACCGGGGATCTTCCCGGCTGCGTACATCCGCTCCTCGACGTCGACGGTCAGCGGGAAGAAGTCCAGCTGGTCCTTCGGGGTCTTGGAAGCGGAGGTGGCCGACAGCACCATGGTGTCGTCGTCCAGGTACGCCACGGCGGAACCGGCGGCCTGCTTGGCCAGGCGGCCCGTCTCGAAGCGGATGGTGCGGGTGCCGAAGGAACCGTTGTCGATCACGGCTTCGGCGTAGTGGGTCTCGTTCTCCACCAGGAATATCTCCTCGTATGTGTCCGCTGCCCGTGTGGCAGGGGACCGTCTTCGGTGGAGCGCCGGTGCGGGCCGGTCTTCGATCGAAGCACCCGGAGTGAGGGCCATGGAGTGTCTCCATGGATCGTCCGGGGGCCACTACCGAGGACCGGCGGCCAGGTGGCGCTCCTACCGCGTTCGCGTTTTGCGATATGGCACCAGACTACAAAGCTTCCGTCCACCTCGCGGCGGGGCGGAGTCCGGTGCGTATGGCAAAGGGAGCGGCCCCCGGGTGGGAACCGCTCCCTCTACGGCGTCTTACTTGGCGCCCGCCGCGCCGCGGCGGATGCCCAGGCGCTCGACCAGCGCACGGAAGCGCGTGATGTCCTTCTTCGCCAGGTACTGGAGCAGGCGGCGGCGCTGGCCGACCAGCAGCAGCAGGCCCCGGCGGGAGTGGTGGTCGTGCTTGTGGGTCTTGAGGTGCTCGGTCAGGTCCGAGATACGGCGGGAGAGCATCGCGACCTGAACCTCGGGGGAACCGGTGTCACCCTCCTTGGTGGCGAACTCGGCCATGATCTGCTTCTTCGTAGCGGCGTCGAGCGACACGCGGTACTCCTCTTGGTTTCGGCCCGTGAGCGCCCCTGGATTTGCTTCACAGGGGATCTTGGATGACTCGACCGGACCGTCACACAGCGTACCAGCTGGCGACGGCCCCCCGACCGGCTGGTCGGGGGGCCGCGGAAAAGGCCGGTGAGTAGCGGCCTAGCTGCTGCCGGTGAGGCCGCGCACCGTGGCGTACACGTCCAGGACCGCCAGGCAGAGCGGCACCAGGGACAGCAGGACCAGGCCGTCGAAGAGGTCGAAGATCCGGCCCCAGAAGGGGGTGACGCCCTTGCGCGGGACGACCAGGCCGACGCCCACCAGGAGGGCGGCGCCCGCCGCGATGCTGCTGGAGAACCAGACCGTGCGGATGTTCAGCGGGCCGGCGTCCTGGAAGCGCTCCAGCTCGACGAAGATCTCCGTGGGCGGATTCAGCGCGATGCCCAGGATCAGCAGGACGATCGTGAGGATGCCCGCGATGGTCAGGCAGGCGACCTGCGCGGTGTAGTCGAAGAGCCGGGCGCGCAGCATGATCGTGATGCCCGCGGCCAGCGCCAGCAGCTGGGCCCACATGTTGTCGGAGAAGCCGAGGACCGCACCGGCCGAGCCGACGACCAGGGCGGCGCAGCCGGCGACCAGGCCGAGCAGCAGCTCGTGTCCGCGCTTGGCCTGGTTGCCGATCTTGACGAAGTCGACGGACTCGGTCTCGCCGCTGTTGTCGTAGGAGCCCTTGGCGATCTGGTCGGGCGACTTGTAGCCGATCGGCAGCCTGGCGAAGCGGGCGGAGAGGCCGGGCAGCCAGGCGACCAGCGCGATGGCGACGACGGCGGTGACGGCGGCGACCTCGATGGGCGCGGCGTCGGTGAGGATCGCGGCGAAGACCGCGAGGGTGCCGATGGCGGAGAGGAACGCGGCGGCGACGAAGGGTGCGTCACCGCGCGGCAGCAGGACCACCAGGAGCACGGAGGCGATCAGTACGGTCACACAGCCGACGAGGAGGTGCAGCCGGCCGGGGCCGGCGCCCTCGTCGACGGGGAAGATGCCGGAGCCGGCGAGCAGAAGATGCGGCAGCGAGGCCAGGCCCAGTGCGATGGAGGAGCCGTGGTCGTCGTAGACGCGGGCGCGGACGCCGGCCAGCGCGACCAGGACGATGCCGACGACACCGGCGATGATGCCGGGCAGGCGGTGCATGTCGCGGTTCAGGGGGTTCGAGAACCACAGCGCGAACGCCATCATGACGAGCAGCAGCACACCGGCGGAGAGGCCGACGACATGCATGAGGTCGTCGCTCCAGCGGCTGCGGTTGCGCTTGACCGCGGAGGCGACGGCGTCGGAGACATCGTCGAAGACCGGGAGCGGCAGCGACTCGGCGAACGGCTTCAGGAGAAGGAGGTCGCCGTCGAGGATCTGCTGCTGCGCGAGCGACTGCCCGGCGTCAAGTACCGTGCCGTCGCGGCGTACAAGGTGATAGCCGGTCGGGGCGCCCTCCGCCTGGGACTGACCGGAGAGCCGCAGAATCTCCGGGTAAATGTCCACGAGTGCGACGTCTTCCGGCAGAGCCACATCGATCCGTGCATCCGGCGCGGCGACTGTGACCCGGCAAAAGCCGGTGCCAGTGCTCGTGCTCACCTGGCGGTTCCCCCTATCCGTTGGGCGTTTTGTCGCTTCGCGCGCCGTATATATGGAGCCGTCACTATGGGGCTGAGGCACGCTCGCGAGGCGTCAGCGTACCGTCCAATTCGGCGGCCGCCCCACCCACCCCGAGACTTGACGCTTAACAGTAGGATCAACGCCTGCGTCGGGCCAAGTACTTGGCTCGGGGGACCGTCGAATCCAACGGGGGCGGTCCGAGACTGCGAGATGCATGAAGGACTGATGCCTCGGTGAGCGTTGTCATCGTCAAGCGCCCGCCCCGCGCGCTGCCACCCCAAGTCCCCTCGGAGGAGGTGACACTCGAGGCACCTCCGGAGCTGCCGCGTGAGGGTGAATCAGAGAACATGCTGATGACCCTTATGCCCATGATGGGCATGGCGTCATCGGCGGGATTCTTGTTCATGGGCAATCAGCCGTTCATGAAAATCATGGGCGGCTTTATGGTGGCGTCCACTCTGGCAATGGCGATCGTGCAGATCGTCAAGGCCCGCCAAGGGCCTTCCGGGCAAATGCTCCAAGAGCGCCAGGATTACCTCAAGTACCTTACGCAGAAGCGAAAAGAGGTACGGCGCACCGCGCGTAAGCAGCGGGACGCACAGCTGTTCACGCACCCCGACCCAAGCCAGTTGTGGTCCATCGTGGCCGAGGGCAAACGCGTCTGGGAACGCCGGTCGTCCGACCCGGACTTCGGGCAGGTACGGCTGGGACTCGGGCCGCAGCAGCTGGCCACGCCCCTGCGGGCCCCGGAGACCGCTCCGGTCGACGAGCTGGAACCGCTCACCGCGCATGCGATGAAGGAGTTCCTCGACAAGCACGGGCACTTGGACAACCTGCCGCTTGCCGTCTCGCTGCGGGCCTTCTACCACCTGACCGTCTCCGGCGACCCGGACACGGTCTACGGCGCCTCGCGCGCCCTCGTCGCCCAGCTGTGCACCCTGCACTCGCCCGAGGACCTGGTGGTGGCCGTCGTCGCCGCGCCCGGTGCGCAGGCGGAGTGGGAGTGGACGAAGTGGCTGCCGCACGTGCAGGACAAGACCACGGACGGCGCCGGGTCGCGCCGGCTGGTCGTCGGTGACCTCGGTGAGATCGAGGAGCTGCTGGCGGACGACCTGGAGGGCCGCGGCCGGTTCAACCCGCAGGGCAATCCGGTGACCGACGCCCCGCATGTGGTGATCGTGCTGGACGGCGGCGAGGTGCCGATGGACTCGGTGATCGCCGGGGCCGAGGGTCTTCAGGGCGTCACCATCCTGGAGGTCGTACCGGGTGATCTGGACGAGATCCGGGGCGGTCTGGCCGTCCAGGTCCAGCCGGGCAAGCTGGTGCTGGAGTCGGCCAGCGGCGCCGTCTACCACGGTGTCTGCGACACCCTGTCGATCGCCGAGTCGGAGGCGCTGGCGCGCCAGCTGGCCCCGCTGCGGGCGGGTTCGGGCGCGGACGGTGAGGAACCGCTGCTGTCGAACCTGGACTTCACCGATCTGCTGAACCTCGGTGACGCCGGTTCGGTCGATGTGTCGCGTACCTGGCGGCCGCGGACCCTGCACGAGCGGCTGCGGGTGCCGATCGGTGTCGACAAGGACGGCCAGCCCGTCATGCTCGACATCAAGGAGGCATCGCAGGAGGGCATGGGCCCGCACGGCCTGTGTGTCGGTGCGACCGGTTCCGGTAAGTCCGAGGTGCTGCGCACCCTGGTGCTCGCGCTCGCGGTGACCCACTCCTCGGAGACCCTCAACTTCATCCTCGCGGACTTCAAGGGTGGCGCCACCTTCACCGGTATGTCCGAGATGCCGCACGTCGCGGCCGTCATCACCAACCTCGGTGAGGACGTCACCCTGATCGACCGCATGCGCGACTCGATCACCGGTGAACTCCAGCGCCGTCAGGAGCTGCTGCGCTCGGCGGGCAACTACGCCAATATCACGGACTACGAGAAGGCGCGTGCCGCGGGTGCGCCCCTGGACCCGCTGCCGTCGCTGGTGATGGTGCTCGACGAGTTCTCCGAGCTGCTGACCGCCAAGCCCGACTTCATCGACATGTTCATCCAGATCGGCCGTATCGGCCGGTCGATGGGTGTGCACATGCTGCTCGCCTCGCAGCGCCTGGAAGAGGGCAAGCTGCGCGGCCTGGACACCTTCCTGTCCTACCGACTGGGTCTGCGGACGTTCTCCGCGGCCGAGTCGCGGACCGCGATCGGTGTACCGGACGCCTACCACCTGCCGAACGTCCCGGGTTCCGGCATCCTCAAGTACGACACCGAGACGATGGTCCAGTTCAAGGCCGCGTACGTCTCGGGCCCGTACCGCGGTCCCGGTGCCGGCGGCGGCCCCGGCGGCAGCCGGACCCGGCGGCTGCCGGTGCCGTTCACCGCGGCCCCGGTCGTCGAGCAGATCATCGAGGACCCCACGCCGGTCGAGCCCGTCGAGCCGGAGCAGGACGACGCGCTCGCCGACACCGTCCTCGACGTCATCGTCCAGCGCATGCAGGGCCAGGGCCCGCCGGCGCACCAGGTGTGGCTGCCGCCGCTGGACGAGCCGCCCACGGTCAACCAGCTGCTGCCGACCCTCGCGGTCACGCCCGAACGGGGTGTGCACGCGCCGGAGTACACCGCGCTCGGCAAGCTCGTGGTGCCGGTCGCGCTGGTGGACAAGCCGTTCGAGCAGCGGCGTGACGTGATGTACCTGGACTTCTCCGCGGGCGCCGGTCACGGTCTGGTCGTGGGTGGTCCGCAGTCCGGTAAGTCCACGCTGATCCGGGCCGCCATCGCCTCGTTCGCGCTCACCCACACCCCGGCCGAGGTGCAGTTCTACTGCCTCGACTTCGGTGGCGGCGGCATGCTGACCATGGAGGGCCTGCCGCACGTCGGTGGTGTCGCCTCGCGTCTGGACGCCGAGAAGGTGCGCCGTACGGTCTCCGAGGTCGTCGGCATCCTCAACGAGCGCGAGGAGTTCTTCCGGGCCAACAGCATCGACTCGATCGCGACCTACCGCCAGCGGCGGGCCTCGGGCGCCTACCCCGACCAGAAGTGGGGCGACGTCTTCCTGGTCATCGACGGCTGGGCGACGTTCAAGACCGACTACGAGCAGATGGACCCGGTGATCCTGGACATCGCCGCCCGGGGTCTCGGTTTCGGTGTCCACCTGATCATCGCCGGTGCGCGCTACACCGAGGTGCGCCCCGCGCTGCGCGACCAGCTCCTCAACCGCGTGGAGCTGCGCCTGGGTGACCCGATGGAGTCGGAGTTCGACCGCAAGCGCGCGGAGAACGTGCCGATGGGCAAGCCCGGTCGCGGTATGTCCCCCGAGAAGCTCGACTTCCTGGCGGCGCTGCCGCGGCTGGACGGGATGAGCGACCCGGAGACGCTCAGCGAGGGCATCGCGAACCTGGTGTCGACGGTCAGCGAGCACTGGCAGGGCGAGCCCGCCCCCGCGGTGCGGATGCTGCCGACGATGCTGCACGTCAACGAGCTGCCCAAGGGCAGCGACTACCCGGATCACGGGATCGCGATCGGTGTCGACGAGACCACGCTGTCGCCGGCGTTCATCGACTTCGAGACCGACCCGCTGCTGGTCATCTACGGCGAGAGCGAGTCCGGAAAGTCGTCGCTGCTGCGCCTGCTGACCAAGCAGATCGCCGAGCGGTACCCGTCCGAGAAGGCACTGATGGTGGTCTCCGACTACCGCCGCGCGCTGCTCGGCGAGGTCCCCGAGAGCCATCTGTACAAGTACTGCGCCGCGGGGCCGCAGTTGCAGGAGGTCATCAGCGGTCTGGCCGGTTCGCTGGGCCGGCGGATGCCGGGCCCGGACGTCACCCCGGAGCAGCTGCGCAACCGCAGCTGGTACGACCTGCCGGACGCGTTCGTGATCGTGGACGACTACGACCTGGTGGCGACCAGCAGCGGCAACCCGCTTCAGCCGCTGCTGGAGTACCTGCCGTTCGCCCGTGACCTGGGTCTGCGCCTGATCATCGCGCGCAGCTCGTCGGGTGCCGGACGGTCGTCCTTCGAGCCGGTGATGCAGCGCACCAAGGAGCTCGGTGCGCAGGGTCTGATCCTCTCCGCCGATCCGGCCGAGGGCCCGCTGATGGGCAACATCAAGGGGCAGAGCCTGACGCCCGGCCGGGCCACGTTCATCACGCGCAAGCGCGGTGCGCAGCTGGTCCAGACGGGCTGGCTGCCGGCGAACGGCCGCTGACGGGCAGAGACGAAACGGCGGTGGGGCGTCCCTCTCAGGAGGGG
>NZ_JBHXFI010000101.1:0-16012 GCF_042724075.1 Streptomyces sp. NPDC127097
GACCTGAGCCGTGCCCCGGGCCGCGCCGGGGTTCCTCCCACGGGGTGCGCCCCGCCGGCCGCTCAGAGCGCGGCGAAGGCACCTTCCAGGATGTCCAGACCCTCGTTGAGCAGGTCCTCGCCGATGACCAGCGGCGGCAGGAAGCGCAGCACATTGCCGTACGTGCCGGTCGTCAGCACCAGCAGGCCCTCCTGGTGGCATGCCTTGGCGAGGGCGCCGGTGGCCTCCGGGTTCGGCTCCTTGGAACCGGACTTGACCAGCTCGATCGCGATCATCGCGCCGCGGCCGCGGACCTCGCCGATGATGTCGTACTTCTCCGCGATCGCGTGCAGACGGGCCGTCATGATCTCGCCGATCCGGCGGGCCTTGGCGTTCAGGTCCTGCTCGCGCATGGTCTCGATGGAGCCCAGCGCCGCGGCGCAGGCCACCGGGTTGCCGCCGTAGGTGCCGCCCAGACCGCCCGCGTGCGCCGCGTCCATGATCTCCGCGCGCCCGGTGACGGCCGCCAGCGGCAGACCACCGGCGATGCCCTTGGCCGTCGTGATGAGGTCCGGGACGATGCCCTCGTCCTCACACGCGAACCACTGGCCGGTGCGGCAGAAGCCGGACTGGATCTCGTCCGCGACGAAGACGATCCCGTTCTCCTTGGCGAAGTTCGCGATCGCCGGGAGGAAGCCCTTGGCCGGCTCGATGAAGCCGCCCTCGCCGAGCACCGGCTCGATGATGATCGCCGCGACGTTCTCCGCGCCGACCTGCTTGGTGATCTGCGAGATGGCCTGGTCGGCGGCCTCCTGCGCGCAGTTCTCCGGGCCGGTCAGCCAGCGGTAGGGGTAGGCCAGCGGGACGCGGTAGACCTCGGGCGCGAACGGGCCGAAGCCGTGCTTGTACGGCATGTTCTTGGCGGTCAGCGCCATCGTGAGGTTCGTCCGGCCGTGGTACCCGTGGTCGAACACGACCACGGCCTGCCGCTTGGTGTACGCACGCGCGATCTTGACCGCGTTCTCCACCGCCTCCGCACCGGAGTTGAACAGCGCCGACTTCTTCGCGTGGTCACCCGGCGTCAGCTCGGCCAGCTGCTCACAGACCTCGATGTACGGCTCGTACGGCGCCACCATGGCGCAGGTGTGGGTGAAGGCCGCGAGCTGCGCGGTGGCCCGGCGGACGACCGCCTCCGCGCTGTTGCCGACCGAGGTCACCGCGATGCCGGAGCCGAAGTCGATCAGGGAGTTGCCGTCCACGTCCTCCAGGACGCCACCGCCCGCGCGCTTGACGAAGACGGGCAGCACGGCGCCGACACCACCGGCCACCGTGGCCTGCTTACGGGCCCACAGCTCCTGCGACTTCGGGCCGGGGATCGCGGTGACGACGCGACGCTCCTGGGCGAGGGCGGGGCCTCCGGACAGTTCGGTCATGGCAGTCTCCTGGGGGTGGAACGGGACGTACACAGGTGTTGTTCTCGCAGGCTAGGGGCGGCGGGCCGGGTCTGGCATGTTCCGTTCGGGAGAAGTGCGCGTGTTGCGTTGTCCGCACCGGACATAGCGACGCCCCACGGCCAGTAGATTGAACGCCGGCCCACCCGGCAACGGCGGCCACCAGCGCGGGCATGACAATGACAACGCGGCCGGCCGCCCCGGCCGCGCCAGGCCACGGCTCAAGGGGGACAAGGGGCACCGGATGGACACCGAGGGCACGCACGACGCACGCAACACCCGCTCCGACCAGGTGCCGCGGCCGGCGGCGCCCCCGGACGTGCCGCCGCGGCCCACTGCGGCGCCGCACTTCGCCGCCCCGGCCGCAGCGGCCGGCCGGACCGCGGGGTCCGGCACCCGGTCCGGCGAGGCACCGCAGTCCCCGTTCATGGCCTGGCTGAGCGCCCCGCGAGTCCTGGCGGGGCCAGGGGTATGGGCCTTCGAGCACAAGCCCCGGCCCAAGGAGGAGCCGCACGAGATCGCGATGCCGCAGCTGATCGCCGGGGCGGTGATTTCGTTCCTGTGCGCGTGGCTGATCTGGTCGTTGCTGATGAACGACTACCTCGGCCCCTACTGGAAGTGGCCGCGCGAGGTGATGCTCCCCGACGCGTGGAAGACGGGCAACGCCAACATCATCTCGTCCTTCATCTATATGGCTCTCGTTCTCGGGGCGATCGTCATCGTCTTCAGCCGGGTGGGGCGATGGCCCACGCTGTTCCGCCGGCTGCTCGCCCCGGCGGCGAACCGGGTCTGGGACAGGCTGCCGGCGTGGCTGGCGCCCAAGGAACCCGCTGCGCTCCCCGGCGGACAGCTCTTCGCGCGGGCGGCCGTGACCCTGCTGCTCGTGTGGTTTCTCTGGCAGTGGTGCATCGACAAGACGACCGACTCGTCCCTGCTGATGCTTCAGTTGGAGCATCTGACGCCGGTATCGGGCCAGGCCGCGTCGTACTTCTACTACGCCACCAGCTTCTCGCTGATCGACCTCGGGCTGCTGCTGGCCGTCTTCAGCCGGTTCGCCTGCCTGACCGAGCTGCGCCGCCGGTACGGCTCGCCGAGCCGTCGGGGGACGTCCGAGACCGGGAAGACGGCCGACCCCACCGCCCGGGTGCTTCAGGTGGACCAGGCCGAGTGGGCCGCCCTGCGTGCCGCGGGCGCTCCCGGGGCCGCCGACCGCCTGGCGCACGAGGCCCGGTCCGGGCTCATGAACGATGTCGATCACGCGCGGATCAGCCGTGCCTGGCAGTCCGTACGCGCACAACCGAGCCGGCTCCAGGCGTTCGTCGACAGCGTGCGGGACCACGGCGCCGCCGCGTGTCTGCACCCCTCCGGGGCACGCGATCTGGCGACGCGAACCGCACCGCACGACCTCCTCACCTCCCAGGTGCGCATCGGCACGGCGTCCGAGGACGCACGCAACCCCTATGAGCGGCGCGGTACGGGCTGTGCGCTCGAACCCGATGTGCTCGGCACCTCGCTGCTGGCGGTCGGGCCGCCCGGTTCCGGCAAGACAACGCGCCTGGTGCGCCCGCTGGTTGAGAGCTTGTGCCTCCAGGCGCTGGCCGGGCGTGCCGCCGTCGTGTCCCTCGGGACGGCGGCCTCGGCGCCCGCGCCCGAGGACGCCTTCGACGCGGTGGTCAGGATCGGGCACCGCGACGCGGAGTGCGACCTGGACCTGTACGGCGGGACGACCGACCCCGATGAGGCGGCCGGAATGCTGGCCGAGGCGCTGGTAGGGGATGTGGCGGCGACGCTGCCCGGGGGAGACGTGCGGCGGGCGGCCACCGTGCTGGGGCAGTTGCTGGGGCCGTTCCAGGTGGCGCACGGGCGGTTCCCCGGGGTGGCGGAGCTACGGGAGTTGCTGGACGGGGCACGCGAGGCGGTGGCGGGTCTGCGGGCCACGCTCGAGTCGGCCGGTGAGCACGGCGCGCTGCGGGAACTGGACGCCCGGGAGCGGCAGGCGGAACGGCCGGGAGACGCCGGGGTGCTGCTCGCGGACCGGATCGCGCTGCTGGACCGGCCGGCGTTCGCGGGCTTCTTCGACCCGACCGGACGCGCACGACAGGTGTCACTGCGCGCCCTGGACCATCCGCTGCGGGTGCGGATCGATCTGCCCGAGCGCGGACACACGGAGGCCGCGCGGATTCTGGCGCGGCTGGTCCTGGCGCAGTTCACCGAGTGCGCGGTGGCCCGGTCGGACCGGTCGGTCTTCGCCTGTCTGGTGCTTGACGACGCCTCGCATGTGATCACCCAGGAGGCGCTGCGCGGTCTCCAGCGGCTGCGGTCGTCGAACGCGGGAGCGGTGCTGACGCTGCGGTCGTTGGACGACGTGCCCGACGCGCTGCGCGGAACCCTGCTCGGTGCGGTCGGCTGCCGGATGGCGTTCGCGGGCGTGACCACCTGGGACGGGGCGCGGTTCGCCGAGGTCTGGGGCAAGGCGTGGGTCGAGACACGGGATGTCACCGACCGGCAGATCGTCTCCGACGAGCCGTTCACCAAGGTCATGCACTCCATCCGGCGGCTGGTCACGGGCAAGAACGTGACCGCCAAAGCCGTCACCGTCCGCACCGTCGAGCGGGAGCGCTGGTCCGCTTCGGATCTGGCGAATTCGGTGCCGCCGGGGCATGCGGTGCTGTCCGTGACGTCGGTGGACGGGGAGCATGCTCCGCCGGTGCTGGTGGATCTGCGGTCCTGAGGGGCAGGGGCGCCGGGGGCCGTCCGTCCCGGCCGCCCGGGCTGGCTGCCGGGCACGGAGGTGTGGGGGGGCTGGAATGGTGGTCCCCCCGTTTCCTCCGTTGAGGCAGAATCGGCAGTGGCCGTTCATACGAGGCGGCGTAATCAATCGGGTGTCGGGCGGGCATCGGCCGGTTCGTGGCCGGTTGCCGGCCGGTCCTCGCAGTCGTCGACGTCATGAAGGTTCCATGCCGCACACCCTGGCTTCCCTGGTCAATCACACCGCGCTCAAGCTGACCGTGCTCGCGGGCGAGGAGCGGCTGGACGTGCCGGTGCGCTGGGCGCACGCCAGTGAGCTGATCGATCCGGTGCCGTACATGGAGGGCGGCGAGCTGCTGCTGATCACCGCGCTCAAACTGGACGCGGAGGACGCGGAGGCGACCCGGAGGTATGTGCGGCGGGTCGCGGAGGCCGGGGTCGTCGGGCTGGGCTTCGCGGTCGGGGTGAATTACGAGGGGGTGCCGCAGGCGCTGGTCGACGCGGCCGGGGAGCAGGGGCTGCCGCTGCTCGGGGTGCCGCGCCGGACACCGTTCATCGCGATCAGCAAGGCGGTGTCGGCGGCGGTCGCCGCCGACCAGTACCGCGCGGTGACGGCCGGGTTCGAGGCGCAGCGGGAGCTGACCCGGGCGGCGCTCAGCGCGGAGGGGCCGGCCGAGCTGCTGGCCCGGCTGGCGGCGCATCTGGACGGCTGGGCCGCGCTCTACGACGCGTCGGGTGCGGTGGTGGCCGCCGCCCCCGACTGGGCCGCCCGCCGCGCGGCCCGGCTGACCGACGACGTCGGGCGGCTGCGGGAGCGGCCCGCCCCCGCCAGCTCGGTCGTCAGCGACACCGACGGCGACGACCGGGTCGAGCTCCAGTCGCTGGGCACCGGGCGCCGGGCCCGCGGGGTGCTCGCGGTGGGGACGGCCGCGCCGCTCGGCACCGCCGAGCGCTACGCCGTGCACTCCGCGGTCGCGCTGCTCACCCTGACCACCGAGCGGTCCCGGGCGCTTCAGGACGCCGAGCAGCGGCTGGGTGCCGCGGTGCTGAAGATGCTGCTCGCGGGGGAGCCGGACCATGCGCGGGCGGTGGCCGGGCGGCTCTACGGCGGGCTGCTGGACGCGCCGTTCCGGGTGGTGGTCGCCGAACCGGTGGCCGGTGAGGAGCCGGTGCCGGGCGGCGGCGCAAGAGCCGGGGCCGCCGGGGTGCTCGATGCGCTGGCCGACGCGATGGACTCCGCGGCCGCGCGGACCGGTGAGGCGGTGCTCGCCGTCCCGGACGGCGGCCGGCTGATCGTGCTGGTCGCGGACGGCGGGGCGGCCGCGGACGCCTGTGCCGCGTACGCCGCCGAGGCCGAGTCCCGGGCCGGTGCGCAGCCGCGGGCGCGCGGCCGGGCGGCGCGGGCGGAGGCGGGCAACGGCGCGTGGGTGGCCGTCGGGCTGTCGGCGCCGACCGGGCCGATCGCCGCCGGGAACGCCTACCGCCAGGCCGAACAGGCGCTCTCGGTGGCGCGCCGGCGCGGCCGTGCGCTGGTCGAGCACGAGGACGTGGCGGCCGGGTCCGTACTGCCGCTGCTCGCCGACGAGGCGGTCCGCGCCTTCGCGGACGGGCTGCTGCGGGCGCTGCGCGAGCACGACGCGACCGGCCGCGGCGATCTCGTGGCCTCGCTGCGCGCCTGGCTGGCCCGGCACGGCCAGTGGGACGCGGCCGCCGCCGACCTGGGGGTGCACCGTCACACGCTGCGCTATCGGATGCGGCGGGTGGAGGAGATCCTGGGGCGCTCGCTGGACGACGCGGATGTGCGGATGGAGCTGTGGCTGGCCCTCAAGGCGACCTCGGCGCCGCAGGGGGAGTGACGGCGGGCCGGCGTCGCCTTGGGGGAGGCCCGCGCCGCCTTGGGGAGGCCCGCCCCACGACGCGCCCCGGGTCGGCCCCGTACGCCCCCTCCACCGCGGAGAGACCGGCGTCGTGATTACGCCGCTTCGGACAAACGCCACGACGGCGCCGCACCCCTACCGTGGGTCCAGAGTCAAAACCGCAGAGACGCTCCCTGAGCCATGCGCACCACCCACCACTTCTGAAGGGCCGGGTTCCACTGTGCCGATCCCCACTGATGCAGCCCCCACCGCCTTTTGGCTCGCCGGCCGCGAGGCCACCGGCGAGGCCACCTTCGATGTCACCTCCCCCTGGGACGGACGTCTCGTCGGCACGGTGAGCGTCCCCACCGAGGCCCAGGTCGAGGAGGCCATCGCCGCCTCCGTCGCCGTCCAGGAGGAGCTCGCCGCGACTCCCGCGCATGTACGGGCCGCCGCGCTGGACCATGTGCACCGCCGGCTGGTGGAGCGTACGGAGGAGATCGCCCGGCTGATCTCCGCGGAGAACGGCAAGCCCATGAAGTGGGCGCGCGGCGAGGTCGGCCGCGCCGTGTCCGTGTTCCGCTTCGCCGCCGAGGAGGCCCGCCGCTTCAACGGCGGCGAGGCGCAGCGGCTGGACACCGACGCCGGCGGCGCCGGCCGGCTGGCGCTGACCCGCCGCTTCCCGCGCGGCACGGTCCTGGGCATCGCCCCGTTCAACTTCCCGCTGAACCTCTGCGCCCACAAGGTCGCCCCGGCCATCGCGGCCGGCGCCCCGATCCTCCTCAAGCCCGCCCCGGCCACCCCGCTCTCCGGCCTGATCCTCGGCGAGCTGCTGGCCGAGACCGACCTGCCGGCCGGTTCCTGGTCGATCCTCCCGGTGCCCAACGACCGGATGCCGGCGCTGGTCCAGGACGAGCGGCTGCCGGTGGTCTCCTTCACCGGCTCCGAGAAGGTCGGCTACGCGATCCTCGACTCGGTGCCGCGCAAGCACTGCACCCTGGAGCTCGGCGGCAACGGCGCGGCCGTCGTCCTGCCGGACTTCTCCTCCGAGGCGGACCTGGACTGGGCGGCGCAGCGCATCGCCACCTTCTCCAACTACCAGGGCGGCCAGTCCTGCATCTCGGTGCAGCGGGTCATCGCGGACGCGTCCGTGTACGACCGGCTGGTGCCGAAGATCGTGGCGGCCGTCGAGGCGCAGGTCACCGGCGACCCGTCGGACGACGCGACCGAGGTCGGCCCGCTGGTCGACGAGAACGCGGCCAAGCGCGTCGAGTCCTGGGTGGACGAGGCCGTGGAGCGCGGCGCGAAGCTGCTCGCGGGCGGCAAGCGCGACGGCGCCTCCTACGCGCCGACCGTGCTGGCGGACGTGCCGGCCGACGCCACCCTCGCCTGCGAGGAGGTCTTCGGCCCGGTGCTCACGCTCAAGAAGGTCGACGGGGAGGCGGCGGCGTTCGCGGCCGTCAACGACTCCAAGTTCGGCCTTCAGGCGGGCGTGTTCACCCATGACGTGCAGACCGCCTTCCGCGCCCACCGCGCGCTGGAGGTCGGCGGCGTGATCATCGGCGATGTGCCGTCCTACCGCGCCGACCAGATGCCGTACGGCGGCGTCAAGCAGTCCGGTGTCGGCCGCGAGGGCGTGCGCTTCGCGATGGACGACTACACCTACGAGCGGGTGCTGGTCCTGACCGGACTCGCCCTGTAACACCCGGCCCGGCCCGGACCGGTGGACAGCGACGGCCATCCCTTGGGCCGTATCGCCGTCCGGGCCCCGGCCGGCGCGCCCCCCGGCGCCGGCCTCATGACGCGGCGCGCTCCGGCACCCTGTTTCCGGAGCGCGCCGCGTCCCCCGTTTCCGGCATCGTCTCCCGCCATGCCGGATCTTGACCGTACGGGACGCGTCCCCGCCGCTTCCTCCTGTCTGAGGGGGAGCCGCGCCGGTACCGCAGGGGGGAGACCGCGCCGCGTGTACACCCTCCGCGGTATGCCGCACCCCCCGAAGGGCGGAGGGCGGGCGGCCGGCCCGGTCCGGGGCCGGGGCACAGGTCCCGCTTGGCGTGCGGTGGCCCGAACACCCACCCGCGCCCGGTACCTCCAGTGGTGCAAGCCGTGCGGATCGGGTAACTCTCACAAGTAGCGCTGTCCAGCGGCCGACCGGCCGCCGGCGCTGAACTCCCGACCCAGCGGCGAGGTGAGCTCCTGATGACCGCTCCATCCATCCGCAACGTTTCCGAGCGCGAAGCACGCCAGGTCGCCGAGGCGGCCCGCGAGCAGGACTGGCGCAAGCCCAGCTTCGCCAAGGAACTGTTCCTGGGGCGCTTCCGGCTCGACCTCATCCATCCGCACCCCACCCCCGCGGTCGACGACGTGCGCCGCGGCGAGAAGTTCCTGGCCACGCTGCGCGAATTCTGCGAGACGGAGGTCGACGGGGCGCGGATCGAGCGCGAGGGGCAGATCCCGGACGAGACCGTGGACGGGCTCAAGGCGCTCGGCGCGTTCGGGATGAAGATCGACCCCAAGTACGGCGGCCTCGGCCTCACCCAGGTCTACTACAACCGCGCCCTCTCCCTGGTCGGCACCGCCAGCCCCGCCATCGGCGCGCTGCTGTCGGCACACCAGTCGATCGGCGTCCCCCAGCCGCTGAAGCTGTTCGGCACCAAGGAGCAGAAGGAGACCTTCCTGCCCCGCTGTGCCCGTACGGACATCTCGGCCTTCCTGCTGACCGAGCCCGATGTCGGCTCGGACCCCGCCCGGCTGGCGACCATGGCGGTCCCGGACGGTACGGACTATGTGCTCGACGGCGTGAAGCTGTGGACCACCAACGGCGTGGTCGCCGACCTGCTGGTGGTGATGGCGCGGGTGCCCGTGTCCGAGGGCCACAAGGGCGGCATCACGGCCTTCGTCGTCGAGGCGGACTCGCCCGGCATCACCGTCGAGAACCGCAACGCGTTCATGGGCCTGCGCGGCCTGGAGAACGGCGTCACCCGCTTCCACCAGGTACGGGTCCCGGCCGCGAACCGCATCGGCCCCGAGGGCGCCGGTCTGAAGATCGCCCTGACCACCCTCAACACCGGACGGCTGTCGCTGCCCGCGATGTGCGTCGGCTCCGGCAAGTGGTGCCTGAAGATCGCCCGCGAGTGGTCCGGCGCCCGCGAGCAGTGGGGACGGCCGGTCGCCCGGCACGAGGCCGTCGGCGCCAAGATCTCCTTCATCGCCGCCACCACCTTCGCCCTCGAAGCGGTCGTCGACCTGTCCTCCCAGATGGCCGACGAGAACCGCAACGACATCCGCATCGAGGCCGCCCTCGCCAAGCTCTACGGCTCCGAGATGGGCTGGCTGATGGCCGACGAACTGGTCCAGATCCGCGGCGGCCGCGGCTTCGAGACCGCCGACTCGCTCGCCGCCCGCGGCGAACGCGGGGTCCCCGCCGAGCAGATGCTGCGCGATATGCGCATCAACCGGATCTTCGAGGGCTCCACGGAGATCATGCATCTGCTGATCGCCCGCGAGGCGGTGGACGCCCATCTGTCGGTCGCCGGTGACCTCATCGACCCCGACAAGACCCTCGCCGACAAGGGCCGGGCGGCGGCCAAGGCGGGCGGGTTCTACGCCCGCTGGCTGCCCAAGCTCGTCGCCGGACCGGGCCAACTCCCGCGTACGTACCAGGAGTTCGGCATCCTCTCGGGCCATCTGCGGTATGTCGAGCGGACCTCCCGCAAGCTCGCCCGCTCCACCTTCTACGCGATGTCCCGCTGGCAGGGCCGGATGGAGACCAAGCAGGGCTTCCTCGGCCGGATCGTCGACATCGGCGCCGAACTCTTCGCGATGAGCGCCGCCTGCGTACGGGCCGAGTATCTGCTCGAGACCGGGGACCACGGCCGGGAGGCACAGCAGCTGGCCGATGTGTTCTGCCGGCAGGCGCGGATCCGCGTCGAGGAGCTGTTCGGCCGGCTGTGGACCAACACCGACGCACTCGACCGCAAGGTCGTCTCCGGAGTCCTCGACGGCAGCTACGCCTGGCTGGAGGAGGGCATCATCGACCCCAGCAGCGACGGCCCCTGGATCGCCGACGCCACTCCGGGCCCGAGCATGACCGACAACGTCCGGCGGCCCATCCGCTGACGTCCCTCGGCCGTACGCCCGGGGCCGGTCCGGCAGCGATCCACCGGACCGGCCCCGGGGCACGTCCCGCGGCGCGCGGCTGAGCCGCATGATCCATCCGACCGGGCCTGGGTGTCCTGGCCTCCTCGGCGACCGGCCACAATGGACCACATGACGGACTCCCTCGCCCACCCGCATCTGCGTTTCGAGCCGGCCGCCCCGCACCCCGGCGGCCCGCGCGACATCGTGATCCTCGGTTCGACCGGCTCGATCGGCACCCAGGCGATCGACATCGTGCTGCGCAACCCCGACCGCTTCCGGGTGACCGCGCTCTCCGCGGCCGGCGGCCGGGTCGAGCTGCTCGCTGACCAGGCGCACCAGCTGCGGGTGACCGCCGTCGCCGTGGCGCGCGAGGACGCGGTGCCCGCGCTGCGTACCGCGCTGGCCGACCGCTACGGCGCGGGCGAGCCGCTGCCCGAGATCCTGGCCGGCCCCGACGCGGCCACCGACCTGGCCGCCTCCCCCTGCCACACCGTCCTCAACGGCATCACCGGCTCCATCGGGCTCGCCCCCACGCTGGCCGCCCTCAAGGCGGGCCGGGTGCTCGCGCTGGCCAACAAGGAGTCGCTGATCGTCGGCGGCCCCCTGGTCAAGGCGCTCGCCGCGCCCGGCCAGATCATCCCCGTCGACTCCGAGCACTCCGCGCTCTTCCAGGCGCTGGCCGGCGGTGCGCGGGCCGAGGTCCGCAAGCTGGTGGTCACCGCCTCCGGCGGCCCGTTCCGCGGCCGCACCAGGCACGAGCTGGCCGGGGTCACGCCCGAGCAGGCGCTGGCCCACCCCACCTGGGCGATGGGGCCGGTCGTCACCATCAACTCCGCGACCCTCGTCAACAAGGGCCTGGAGGTCATCGAGGCGCATCTGCTCTTCGACGTCCCCTTCGACCGCATCGAGGTCGTCGTCCATCCGCAGTCCTACATCCACTCGATGGTGGAGTTCACCGACGGCTCCACGCTCGCCCAGGCCAGCCCGCCCGACATGCGGATGCCGATCGCCCTGGGCATCGGCTGGCCCGAGCGGGTCCCGGACGCGGCCCCGGGCGTGGACTGGACGAAGGCGCAGACCTGGGAGTTCTTCCCGCTGGACGAGGTGGCCTTCCCCGCCGTTTCGCTGGCCTGCCGGGTCGGTGATCTGGGCGGCACCGCCCCCGCCGTCTTCAACGCGGCGAACGAGGAATGCGTGGACGCCTTCCTCCAGGGCGGGCTGCCATTCACAGGGATTGTGGATACGGTCGCCGCAGTGGTCGCCGAGCACGGCACGCCCGCACGGGGAACCTCCCTGACGGTCGCGGACGTCCTGGAGGCGGAAACCTGGGCGCGCGCCCGCGCCCGCGAACTGGCCGCCCGTGCGGCACGGACACCTTCGGAGGCTCGCGCATGACGACCTGGATGACCATCCTCGGCATAGTCGTCTTCGTCGTCGGCCTGCTGTTCTCCATTGCCTGGCACGAGCTCGGCCATCTCTCCACGGCCAAGATGTTCGGTATCCGCGTGCCGCAGTACATGGTGGGCTTCGGGCCGACGCTCTTCTCCCGTAAGAAGGGCGATACCGAGTACGGCATCAAGGCCGTCCCGCTCGGCGGCTACATCCGCATGATCGGCATGTTCCCGCCCGGCGACGACGGAAAGCTCCAGGCCCGCTCCACCTCGCCGTTCCGCGGCATGATCGAGGACGCCCGCTCGGCGGCCTTCGAGGAGCTCCAGCCCGGGGACGAGAAGCGGCTCTTCTACACCCGTAAGCCCTGGAAGCGCGTCATCGTGATGTTCGCCGGGCCGTTCATGAACCTGATCCTGGCGGTCGTGATCTTCATGAGCGTGCTGATGGGCTTCGGCATCAACACCCAGACCACCCAGGTCGGCTCGGTCTCGGAGTGCGTCATCTCGGCGGCGGCCAAGACGGACAAGTGCCCGTCCGGCGCCAAGGACTCCCCGGCCAAGGCAGCGGGGCTGCGGGCCGGCGACAAGATCGTCTCGTTCAACGGCCACCCCGTGCCGGACTGGGGCGCCCTCCAGCAGCAGATCCGCGACACCACCGGGCCCGCGACCCTCGTCGTCGAGCGGCACGGCGCGCGCAAGACCCTGCACGCCGACCTGATCGAGAACAAGGTCGCCAAGACCGACGGCCGCGGCGGCTATGTCCCCGGCGAATTCGTCACCGCCGGCTTCCTCGGCTTCACCCCGGCCAGCGGCGTCGTCCAGCAGTCCTTCGGCCAGTCCGTCGACCGGATGGGCAACATGGTCGAGCAGGGCGTCTCCTCGCTGATAAACCTGCCCGCCAAGGTCCCGGACCTGTGGGACGCGGCCTTCAACGGCGGCGAGCGCAAGCAGGACTCCCCGATGGGCGTGGTCGGTGCGGCCCGGGTCGGCGGCGAGGTCTTCTCCCTGCACATTCCGCCGGAGCAGCGGGTGGCGACCATGCTCTTCCTGGTCGCCGGCTTCAACCTCTCGCTGTTCCTGTTCAACATGCTGCCGCTGCTGCCGCTGGACGGCGGGCACATCGCCGGGGCCGTGTGGGAGTCGATCCGGCGGGCCTTCGCCAAGATCGTCCGGCGTCCCGACCCCGGCCCCTTCGACGTCGCCAAGCTGATGCCGGTCGCCTACGTCGTCGCCGGGATCTTCATCTGCTTCACGCTGCTGGTCCTGGTCGCCGACGTGGTGAATCCGGTGAAGCTGACCTGAAAACGGGTTTGGCGGCGGCCGGGCACGTCCGTGGCGTTTGCCGGGCACCTCAGTGGCGTGTGCCGGGCACCTCTGTGGCGTTTGGAGGTGCCCGGCCGTCCCATTCGTGGCACCACACGGGCGCGATGTGCTTGCCGCGACTCCTGTGCCGTAATCTCGAAGACCGGAGCCCGCCGCTGCGGGGCCTTGATCCACACCTTGGGGTTGCTCGCCAGATGACTGCTATTTCACTGGGAATGCCGGACGTACCGACCAAGCTTGCCGACCGCCGGGTCAGCCGCAAGATCCAGGTCGGCCCGGTCGCCGTGGGCGGAGACGCACCGGTCTCGGTGCAGTCGATGACGACCACGCGGACGTCCGACATCGGCGCGACATTGCAGCAGATCGCCGAGCTGACGGCCTCCGGCTGCCAGATCGTCCGGGTCGCCTGCCCGACGCAGGACGACGCCGATGCGCTGCCCGTGATCGCCCGGAAGTCGCAGATTCCGGTCATCGCGGACATCCATTTCCAGCCGAAGTACGTCTTCGCCGCGATCGACGCCGGCTGCGCCGCGGTCCGGGTCAATCCCGGCAACATCAAGCAGTTCGACGACAAGGTCAAGGAGATCGCCAAGGCGGCCGGCGACGCCGGCACCCCGATCCGGATCGGCGTCAACGCCGGCTCCCTGGACCGCCGCCTGCTCCAGAAGTACGGCAAGGCCACCCCCGAGGCGCTCGTCGAGTCCGCGCTGTGGGAGGCGTCCCTCTTCGAGGAGCACGGCTTCCGCGACATCAAGATCTCGGTCAAGCACAACGACCCGGTCGTGATGGTCAACGCCTACCGGCAGCTCGCCGCCCAGTGCGACTACCCCCTCCACCTCGGCGTCACCGAGGCCGGCCCCGCCTTCCAGGGCACCATCAAGTCCGCCGTCGCCTTCGGCGCCCTGCTCTCCGAGGGCATCGGCGACACCATCCGCGTCTCCCTCTCCGCGCCGCCCGCCGAAGAGGTCAAGGTCGGCATCTCCATCCTGGAGTCGCTCAACCTCCGCCAGCGCCGGCTGGAGATCGTCTCCTGCCCGTCCTGCGGCCGCGCCCAGGTCGACGTCTACAAGCTCGCCGACGAGGTCACCGCGGGCCTGGACGGCATGGAGGTGCCGCTGCGCGTCGCCGTCATGGGCTGCGTCGTCAACGGCCCCGGCGAGGCCCGCGAGGCCGACCTCGGTGTCGCCTCCGGCAACGGCAAGGGCCAGATCTTCGTCAAGGGCGAGGTCATCAAGACCGTCCCCGAGTCGAAGATCGTCGAGACCCTCATCGAAGAGGCCATGAAGATCGCCGAGCAGATGGAGAAGGACGGCATCGCCTCGGGCGAGCCGACCGTCGCCGTCGCCGGCTGACCACCGCCCCGCGGCACCGCCGCCGAGCCCCGCCGCCCGCCCCGGGCCGCGGGGCTCCGCGCTGCCGGGACGATCCGCCCCCGCAGCGGCAGGGTGCTCCCGCGCGGGGGGAGGTAAAGTGCCAAGACCTGCTCCCGCCTGGCCTCCCAGGCCCGTAACGGTGAGGCTTTCCGACACGTGCTGACGACCACCGCCATCAAGGTCCTCGAGCCCGGGGAGCTCGACGACGCCCTCGCGGTCCTCGACCGCGATCCGGTCGCCAATGCCTTCGTCGCCGCCCGCGTACAGATCGCCGGCCTCGACCCCTGGCGGCTGGGCGGCGAGATGTGGGGCTGGTATGTGGACGGCCGCCTGGAGTCGCTCTGCTACGCCGGCGCCAACCTCGTCCCCGTCTGCGCCACCTCCGAAGCCATCCACGGCTTCGCCGAGCGCGCCCGCCGCCAGGGCCGCCGCTGCTCGTCCATCGTCGGCCCCGCGGAAGTCACCGCCGAACTGTGGTCGCTGCTGGAGCCCTACTGGGGACCGGCCCGCGAGATCCGGGCCCACCAGCCCCTGATGGTCACCACCGCACCGTCCGCCGAGATCGCCCCCGACCCGTACGTCCGGCGGATCCGCAAGAACGAGATGGACCTGATCATGCCCGCGTGCGTGGCCATGTTCACCGAAGAGGTCGGCATCTCCCCGATGGCCGGCGACGGCGGACTGCTCTACCAGGCCAGAGTCGCCGAACTCGTCGGCGCCGGCCGCTCCTTCGCCCGGGTCGAGAACGGCAAGGTCATCTTCAAGGCCGAGATCGGCGCCGCCACCCCGCGGGCCTGCCAGGTCCAGGGCGTCTGGGTCGACCCCGCCTACCGCGGCAAGGGCCTCTCCGAGACCGGGATGGCCGCCGTGCTCAACTACGCCCTCAGCGACGTCGCCCCCGTCGTCAGCCTCTACGTCAACGACTTCAACACCGCGGCCCGCGCCTCCTATCGCCGGGTGGGCTTTGAGGAAGTCGGAGCGTTCATGAGCGTACTGTTCTGACCCACCGCCTTGTACGCTCCGAGCATGGATGACGTCGCGGTCGGCCCCCTTGATCTCGCTGCCCGCGTGGATGACGCGCTGGCCGTCCAGGCGCTCGCCTTCGGCCTGAGCGACGAGGAGGTCGCCGTCCGCCGGCACATCGTGCTGCGCCACCTCGGCTGCCCCGGCGCCCGCGCGCTCGGCGCCACCACCCCCGAGGGCCGGCTGGTCGGCTTCGTCTACGGAATGCCCAACGACCGCACCCACTGGTGGTCCACCGTCGTCGAGCCCTACCTCCGCAACGAGTGCCTCGACCACTGGCTCGACGACTCCTTCACCATCACCGAGCTGCACGTCCACCCCGGCTATCAGCACCGCGGCCTCGGCCGCTCACTGATCACCCGCATCACCGACGAGGCCGCCGAACCCCGCTCCATCCTCTCCGCCATCGACACCGAGAGCCCCGCCCGCCGCCTCTACCGCTCCCTCGGCTACCACGACCTGGCCCGCCGAGTCCTCTTCCCCAGCGCCCCCACGCCGTACGCGGTCATGGGCGCCCCTCTCCCTTTGAAGCGGTTTTGACCCTCCGCTGCGCTTGGCCTTCCTTCCCACGTTTTTGTCTGTCCCGCCGCGGGTCGTCTCGCCGTTGCGCCTGCGGCGGGCCGGGTGGTTGTTGGGTGCGGTGACGGACCTCCGGGGCAGGGGTGTGGGACTGCTTCGCTTTACGTCCCACACCCCTACCCCTCCGGCCCGTCCCCTCCCGTTGGGGG
>NZ_JBHXFI010000102.1:0-14545 GCF_042724075.1 Streptomyces sp. NPDC127097
GGCCCCTGCGGGGGGCGCCGCGGGGGTTCCGACCCGGGGGGGGTTTGGGCGGGGGGGGTTGTTGGTGGTTGGCCGGTGGGGGCCCCCCCCTGCCTGAAGGGCGTGGGGCAGCAACGGCGAGCAACAACCACGGCGGGCCAGCCGAAAACGTGGGCCTCAGCCGGCCTCGGCCAAGGGCTCGGCGAATTGCGCCGCATAAAGCCGCGCATACGCACCGTTGGCGGCCAACAGGGCCTCATGGGGCCCCTGTTCCACGATCGCCCCGTTTTCCATGACGAGGATGACATCCGCGTCACGGATCGTGGAGAGGCGGTGGGCGATGACGAAGCTGGTGCGGCCGGTGCGGAGCTGGGCCATCGCGTGCTGGATGAGGACCTCGGTACGGGTGTCGACCGAGCTGGTGGCTTCGTCGAGGACGAGGATGGCCGGTTCGGCGAGGAACGCGCGGGCGATGGTGATCAGCTGCTTCTCGCCGACGGAGACATTGCTGCCCTCGTCGTCGAGCACCGTGTCGTAGCCGTCCGGCAGGGTCCGCACGAAGCGGTCGACATGGGTGGCGCGGGCGGCCGCCACGATCTTGTCCATGGAGGTGCCCGCGGGGGCGCCGTAGGCGATGTTCTCGGCGATGGTGCCGCCGAAGAGCCAGGTGTCCTGGAGGACCATGCCGATGTGCGCGCGCAGCTCCTCGCGGGACATGGCGGCGATGTCGGTGCCGTCGAGGGTGATCCGGCCGCCGCGGACCTCGTAGAAGCGCATCAGGAGGTTGACGAGGGTGGTCTTGCCGGCGCCGGTGGGGCCGACGATCGCCACCGTCTGGCCGGGGTGGACGGCCAGCGACAGGTCCTCGATGAGCGGCTTGTCGGGGGCGTAGCGGAAGGAGACGTCCTCGAACTCGACGCGGCCCTCGATGCGTTCGGGCCGGGCGGGCCGGACGGGGTCGGGGTCCTGCTCCTGCGCGTCGAGGAGTTCGAAGACCCGCTCGGCGGAGGCGACGCCGGACTGGACGAGGTTGGCCATCGAGGCGACCTGGGTGAGCGGCTGGCTGAACTGCCGGGAGTACTGGATGAATGCCTGGACGTCGCCGATGGAGAGGGCGCCGGAGGCGACGCGGAGGCCGCCGACCACCGCCACCAGGACGTAGTTGAGGTTGCCGATGAACATCATCGCGGGCTGGATGATCCCGGAGATGAACTGGGCCTTGAACCCGGCGGCGTAGAGGGCCTCGTTCTGTTCGCGGAAGAGTTCGGCGGACTCCCGCTGGCGGCCGAAGACCTTCACCAGGCTGTGGCCGGTGTACATCTCCTCGATGTGCGCGTTGAGCTTGCCGGTGGTCTTCCACTGCTGGACGAACTGCGGCTGGGCGCGCTTGCCGACCTTGGTGGCGACGACGACCGAGACCGGGACCGTGATCAGGGCGACCAGCGCCAGCAGCGGGGAGATCCAGAACATCATGGCGAGGACGCCGACGATGGTCAGCAGCGAGGCGACGATCTGGCTGAGGGTCTGCTGGAGCGTCTGCTGGATGTTGTCGATGTCGTTGGTGGCGCGGGAGAGGACCTCGCCGCGCTGTTGCCGGTCGAAGTAGCTCAGGGGCAGCCTGGCCAGCTTCTCCTCGACCTGTTCGCGCATCCGGAAGACGGCGCGCTGGACGACCCGGGTGGCGATCCTGGCCTGGACGAAGCCGAAGAGCGAGGCGGCCGCGTAGATCAGGGTGACCCAGAGCAGGACCTGGCCGACGGTGCCGAAGTCGATGCCGTGGCCGGGGACGACCGGCATCGTGCCGATCATGTCGGCCAGCCCGTCCTGGCCGTGGGCACGGAGTTGGGCGGCGGCCTGGGCCCGGGTGAGCCCGTCGGGCAGCTGCCGGCCGATGATGCCGGCCATGATCAGGTCGGTGGCGTGGCCGAGGACCTTGGGGCCCACGACGGTCAGTGCCACGCTCAGCGCGCCCAGCAGCAGGGCGACGGTCATGATGCCCGCCTCCGGCCGCATCTGGGCCAGCAGCCGTTTGCCGGAGCCCTTGAAGTCCATCGACTTCTCGGTGGGCTGGCCGCCCATCATCCGGGCGGGGCCGGCCGCCGGTGCCGGGCCGCGCGGTGGGGCCTTGGGGGGTGTCTCCCCGGTGGCCGCCGGGGCCCCGTCCCGGGGGGCCGGCCCCTTGTCCGCGGTGGTCATGCCGCCTCCTGCTCGGTGAGCTGGGAGAGCACGATCTCCCGATAGGTCTCGTTGCCGGCCATCAGCTCGGCATGGGTGCCGGTGCCGACGACCCGGCCCTCGTCCAGGACGACGATCCGGTCGGCGCCGCGGATCGTGGAGACCCGCTGGGCGACGATCACGACCGTGGCCCGGTCGGTCTCGCGGGCGAGGGCGGCGCGCAGCGCGGCGTCCGTCGCGTAGTCCAGGGCGGAGAAGGAGTCGTCGAAGAGGTAGATCTCGGGGCGCCGTACCAGGGCGCGGGCGATGGCCAGCCGCTGGCGCTGGCCGCCGGAGACATTGCCGCCGCCCTGTGCGATGGGCGCGTCCAGGCCGCCTTCCATCCGCTCGACGAAGTCCCTTGCCTGGGCGGTCTCCAGGGCGTGCCACAGCTCGTCGTCGGTGGCGTCGGGGTTGCCGTAGCGCAGGTTGGTGGCGACGGTGCCGGAGAAGAGGTACGGCTTCTGCGGGACCAGGCCGATGGCCGTGGCCAGGGTCTCCTGGTCGAGGGTGCGGACGTCCTCACCGTCCACCAGGACCGTGCCGCCGGTCGCGTCGAAGAGGCGGGGGACGAGCCCGAGGAGGGTGGACTTGCCGCTGCCGGTCGACCCGATGACGGCGGTGGTCTCACCGGGGCGGGCGAGCAGCGAGATGTCCTTGAGGACCGGCTGTTCGGCGCCCGGGAAGCGGAACTCGACGCCGCGCAGCTCCAGTTCGCCGTGCCGGCGGAGCTCGGTGACGGGGTTCTGGGGCGGGGTGACGCTGGAGTCGGTCGCCAGCACCTCCTGGATGCGCTCGGCGCAGACCTCGGCGCGCGGCAGCATCATCACCATGAACGTCGCCATCATGATCGACATCAGGATGTACATGAGGTAGCTGAGGAACGCGGTCAGCGCGCCGATCTGCATCGAGCCGCTGTCGATGCGCAGCCCGCCGAACCAGACGACGGCCACGCTGGAGAGGTTCACGATCAGCATGACCAGCGGGAACATCATCGACATCAGCCGGCCGGCGCGCAGCGAGATCTCGTAGAGACCGGTGTTGGCCCCGGCGAACCGCTCGCGCTCGTGCCGGTCGCGGACGAAGGCGCGGATGACGCGGATGCCGGTGATCTGCTCGCGCAGCACGCGGTTGACGGTGTCGATGCGCTCCTGCACCCCGCGGAACAGCGGACGCATCCGGCGCACGATCAGTGAGACGAGGATCCCGAGGACCGGGACGATGACCAGGAGCAGGCCGGACAGCGGCACGTCCTGGTTGAGCGCCATGATGACGCCGCCGACGCACATGATCGGCGCCGAGACCATCATGGTGAACGTCATCAGCACCAGCATCTGGACCTGTTGGACGTCATTGGTGGTCCGGGTGATCAGCGACGGCGCGCCGAAGGTGCCCATCTCGCGGGCGGAGAAGGACTGCACCCGGTCGAAGACCGCGGCGCGGATGTCCCGGCCGAGCGCCATCGCCGTACGGGCACCGAAGTAGACGGCGCCGATCGCGCAGACGATCTGGAGCAGGGTGACGGCGACCATGAAGCCGCCGATGCGCAGGATGTAGCCCGTGTCCCCCTTCACGACACCGTTGTCAATGATGTCGGCGTTGAGGGTGGGCAGGTAGAGGGTGGCCAGGGTCTGGATCAGCTGGAGCAGAACGATCAGGGATATCGAGCGCCTGTGGGGCCGCAAATGCGCCCGCGCTAGTCGGACCAACACACCGTGAGCCTAGGCGAACACTTGCCCTCGGCAATCGAATTTTCGTGTTCTGCCCCTCCCGTTCCTGTCCCGTTGCCGGAATGTGCCCGGAACCGGAGGGGCCGCCGCGTACGCCATCATGGAGGCGGCAACGACGGGGTCTCCGCCACCACGGAAGCCCCCCGACCGACACGACGAAGAGGCCGCCGTGACAACAACTGGCACCGTGCGCTACTGGGCCGCGGCCAAGGCCGCCGCAGGCACGGCAGAAGAGCCGTACGCGGCGGCGACGCTCGCCGAGGCGCTCGACGCGGCACGCGCGGCGCATGCCGCGAACCCCGAGTTCGCGCGCGTCCTGCTGCGCTGCTCCTTCCTGGTGGACGGCGATCCGGTCGGCACCCGCGACCACGGTGCGGTGCCGCTGGCCCAGGGCGGCACCGTCGAGGTCCTGCCGCCGTTCGCGGGAGGGTGAACAGACGACCATGAGCGACCACCAGCCGCAGCACCGACCGTCCTACGAGCCGCACGACCCGTATGCGCCGCAGGATCCCTACGCCCAGCAGGAGCCGTACGCCCCGCAGGATCCGTACGGCCGGCCGGACCCGTATGGCCGCCCGGATCCGTACGGGCGACCGGCGCAGCAGCCCGCGGCGCAGCAGCCGTACGACCCGCAGGCGCCGTACCGCCGGCAGCCGGCCCCTGACCCCTACCGGCAGCAGCAGGCCCCCGGCCCGGTGCCGCAGCCGGGGCCCGGCCCCTACGGGCGCGGCCGGACCGGGCAGGACCCGTACGGGTACGAGGCGTACGGACAGCAGCCCCGGTACGGACAGCCGCAGCAGGGGCAGCCGCAGCACGGACAGCCGCAGCACGCCCGGCCGGCGCCGCAGCCGCCGCACGGCCAGGACGGCTACCGCGCCCCGCACGCCGAGCCCGCGCCGCTGCCCCCGCAGCACCAGACCGCGTCACCGGCCGAGGAGCCGTACGCCCGCCGGCACCCCCAGCCGGCCAGGCCGGCGCCCGCCGCGCCCGCACCGGCCGCCGCGGTGGTCTCCAGCGCACCGCTCGCGGCCAACCAGCGCGCCCGCGCCGAGGGCCGCTCGCCGATCATCCCGCCCGGTGTGCAGCCGGCCGCGCTGACCGCCGGACTGGCGCTGCTGCTGGCGCTGACCGCGCCGCTGGCCCGTCCGGTGCTCGCCGTGCCGGTGGCGCTGCTCCAGGCCGTCACCGCGGCCGGCTGGTTCCGGCTCAACGGCATGTGGCCGGCCCGCCAGGGCATCGCGCTGGCCTTCCTGGCCGGGCTCACCACCGATGTCGCCCTGCTGGCCACCGAACCCGCGAGCGCGCCCCTGGTTGGCATCGGCACGCTCGGGGTGTGGTGTCTGCTCGTCCTCGTCCTCCAGCTGCGCAACCGCAGCAGCGCCGACGAGCGGATGTACGCGCTGACCGCGGGGCTGACCTCGACCGCCCTGGTGGTGCTGGCCGCCGGGCAGCTCGCGGCGAGCCCGCACGCGGTGACGGTCGGCGCCGCCGCGGTCGGGGTGGCCACCCTGGCCCGTGCGCTGCCGCTGCCCCCCGTCGCCTCGGCCGGCATCGCGCTGGTCGCCGCCGCGGGCGCCGGGATCGCGGCCGGGCAGCTCACCGGCCTGGGGGCGTCCGGTGCGCTCCTGGGGCTGGCGGCCGGCGGCTGCGCCCTGATCGGCCTGCGGGTGGCCAGCTACGACTACCCCTCCCGCTTCGTCCACCTGACGGCCGGGGTGGCCCTGCCGCTGGCCCTGGCCGCACCCGCGGTGTACGTCCTGGGGCGGGCGCTGGGGTAACCCACAGCGGGCCGTGCGCGAGGTGAAACGGAGCGGTGGCCGCCGGTGGCGCATCATGTGCCGTCCGGCGGCCGCCGCTCCCGTTTGCCGGAGCCCGTCGTCTAGGCTCCCCCGGAGCGCAGGCAGGGGGCCTGCATGGACGAGTCGGCCGTAATCCGGCCCAGTGTGGGGGTAGTGGTTCGATGCGTGCACTACGCGTGCTGTTGGTCCTCGTGGTCATACTCGGGGGGCTGTTCGTGGCCGCCGACCGGGTGGCCGTGGGGCTCGCCGAGGACAAGGCCGCGGAGAAGATCCGCGGCAGCCAGGGGCTCGACCGGACCCCGACCGTCGCCATCAAGGGCTTCCCGTTCCTGACCCAGGTCGCGGGCCGCAGCCTCCAGGAGGTGGACGCCGACCTCGGGGGCATCGAGGCCCGTGCCCAGGGGCGCTCGCTGCGCATCGACCAGCTGTCGGCGCACTTCTTCGACGTCGGGCTGACCAGCGACTACACCTCCATCGAGAGCGCCGCCTCGGCCACCGGCAACGCCCGGATCACCTACGCCGACCTGACGAAGGCGGCGGGCGGCGGCGTCAAGATCAGCTTCGGCGGGCAGAAGAACGGCCGCAGCCAGGTCAAGATCTCGCCGAAGATCCCGGTCCTCAGCTCGCTGGAGGTGACCGGCGCCATCACCATCGTGGGCGGCGACACCGTCCGGCTGCGGGCCGACGGGCTCCCGGGGATGTGCCGGGCCCTCCCGGGCTGTGAGGCGAAGGTGCGCGCCCAGACCGACCACGACTGGAAGCTGGACCAGCTGCCCGGCAACCTGAAGCTGGACAAGGTCGTGACGATGTCCGAGGGCCTCTCGATCTCGGCCTCCGGCAAGAACGTCAAGCTTCCCGGCTGACCGGACGCCCCCGGCGGTCCGCCCCACCGGTCCGCCGGCCGATCCGTACTCCGTCCATTTCCTGAGACACCCCGGTCCGTACGCCAGACCCCCCACGGGCGTACGGCCGCCCGGAGCCCGTGCGTGACCGCGCCGCACGCCCTCCCATCTCACATCACGGACAAACGCGTCTCGCTATTCGACACGCCGGTGACATGCGCCGCTCCGCGTCCCTACGATCGGTGCCATGCAGAGCTCATTGAGCGGTCTCCGTCCGCGGGGACGGGCGGTCCTGACGAAGCGGCGGGCAGTAGACCTGTGCCGCGTCGCCGCCATGCTCTGTCGCCCTGTCTGACGGGCCGTCGCTCCCTCTCCCGCGCTCCTTCAGGAGCAGGGGTGTCCGCGTCGCCCGGCCGGCCCCCTCGGCCGTTCCCCCCTGTCCCCGCACAGCGCCACGTCGGCCCCGTACACCCCACACGGCCGCCCGGAAGTCCACGGCGCGCACCCGGCATACCCGAGTGCAACTCTGCCACTGCCCCCCGCAACTGCCCCGGAGGAGAAGAATCATGAGCCGTAGCGACGTCCTCGTAGACGCCGACTGGGTCGAGGCCCACCTCGAGGACCCGAAGGTGGTTCTCGTCGAGGTAGACGAGGACACCTCGGCCTACGACAAGAACCACATCAAGAACGCCGTCCGGATCGACTGGAAGCAGGACCTCCAGGACCCGGTCCGCCGCGACTTCGTCGACCAGGAGGGCTTCGAGAAGCTGCTCTCCGCCAAGGGCATCGCCAACGACGACACGGTGGTCCTCTACGGCGGCAACAACAACTGGTTCGCCTCCTACGCCTACTGGTACTTCAAGCTCTACGGCCACGACAGCGTCAAGCTGCTCGACGGCGGCCGCAAGAAGTGGGAGCTGGACTCCCGCGACCTGGTCGACGGCTCCGAGGTTCCGCAGCGTCCGGCCACCGAGTACCAGGCCAAGGCGCAGAACACCGCGATCCGCGCCTTCCGTGACGACGTCGTCGCCGCGATCGACAACCTCAACCTGGTCGACGTGCGCTCCCCCGACGAGTTCAGCGGCAAGCTGCTCGCCCCGGCGCACCTCCCCCAGGAGCAGTCGCAGCGCCCCGGCCACGTGCCCAGCGCCCGCAACATCCCGTGGTCGAAGAACGCCAACGACGACGGCACCTTCAAGTCGGACGACGAGCTCAAGGCCCTCTACGAGGGTGAGTCCGTCGACCTCGCCAAGGACACCATCGCCTACTGCCGCATCGGTGAGCGCTCCGCGCTGACCTGGTTCGTCCTGCACGAGCTGCTCGGCCAGACCAACGTCAAGAACTACGACGGCTCCTGGACCGAGTACGGCTCGCTGGTCGGTGTGCCGATCGAGCTCGGCGCCGCCAAGTAAGCAAGCCGCTTCTCTCTCTCCCCCCCGAACCCCTCAAGGAAGTACCCCTATGTGTGGAGCACAGGCAGGCGGCCCGGACGCCTCGACCATCAAGCCCGGTGAGACCACGATCCAGGGCAGCGTGACCCGCGACGGCGAGCCCGTCACCGGTTACGTCCGACTCCTGGACAGCACCGGCGAGTTCACCGCCGAGGTCCCCACCTCCGCGACCGGACAGTTCCGCTTCTACGCGGCCGAGGGCACCTGGACGCTGCGCGCGCTCGTCCCGGGCGGCACCGCGGACCGCACCGTCGTCGCCCAGAAGGGCGGACTGGCGGAGGTCGCCATCGCCGTCTGACGGCACCGCGCGTGGCGGCGGCCCCGGGCCACCCGGATTCCGCCGCCACCGTCCGTACGGCCGGAGGGCCGCACCCCAGGGGTTTGGACGCCATGACTGGGGGTGCGGCCCTCCGCGCCGTGCGCGGCCGGCACCGGGGCCCGCCCCGACTTCTGTCCGGCCCCGCACGGACTTACCGTGGAGTCATGGACGCGCACCGCCGGTCGCCCGTAGAGCGCCGTCACCGCAGGTACTTCGTCCTGATGGGCGTGTGCCTGGTGCTGTTCGTCCTGGCCTGGGGTGTGGTGCGGCTGTGGTCGGTCCCGGCCGCGGTGGGCATGTGCGTCGTCGCCATGGTCATCCCGCCGGTCGCGGCCGTCATCGGCAACCGGCGCGAGCCCGGCGAGCGCTGGTGGGACGAGTCCGGCGATCCCGAGTCCGACCGCTGGTGGCGGGAACTGGACGACCGGGGCGACGACAAGCACCGGCAGTAGGCCGGACCCGCCACACGGTGCGGACGCTCAGTAGACAAGCGCCTGGACGTCGTCCGGCATGATCTCGCTGACGAACAGCTGGGCACCGGCGATCCCGGCCCCCTCGATCAGATCCTTCTGCTCGATGTTCCGCCGCGCCGCGCACTGGGTGCAGACCGTGATCGCCCCGCCGCCCGCGCGGATGCCGTCGATCAGCTCCGGCAGCGGCGCCGCGTGCGGCAGCTCGAACTCCGCCGCCCGCCCCGGCAGCGCGAACCACACGGACTCCCCGGTCAGCCACAGGGACACCTCGACGCCGCTGGCCGCCGCCACCGCCGCCACCGTGAACGCCTGCGAACACCGTTCGGGCGCGTCCGCGCCCGCCGTCACCTTGATCACGAGCTTCTTCGCCATGAGGCAAGAGTAGGCGCGGCGGACCTCACAGCGCCGCTGTCACCGCCGCCGACTAGACTCGCAGGCGGTCCGTTACACCCTCACTCGTCAAGGGGCGCGCTCGTGCTTGAGGCATTCTTCACCACACTGCTGGTCCTGGTCGGCGTCGCCGTCGTCGCGTTCGCCGGTCTGACCTGGAAGAAGCTCTACCAGGGCCAGCGCTGAGCGCGCCTGTCACCGCCACCCTTCGCCGGAGCGCCGCCCGCGCCCCCGGCGGTCCCCCTCTCTATAGATCGTCTGAGCTCTCATGATCGAGATCCCGTCCGACCTGAACCCGGCCCTGGTGCCGCTCGCCTTCCTCCTCGGCAACTGGGAGGGCGCCGGCGTCGCCGACTTCCCCGGTACCGAGAAGTGCAACTTCGGGCAGGAGGTCAGCTTCACCCACGACGGCCGTGACTTCCTCGAGTACACCTCGCACAGCTGGGTGCTCGACGCCGAAGGCAAGAAGGTTCGCCCCCTGGAGTCCGAGAGCGGCTACTGGCGCATCGACGCGGACCGCAAGGTCGAGATCGTGATGTGCCGCGACCAGGGCGTGGTGGAGGTCTGGTACGGCGAGCTGGCCGACCAGAAGCCGCAGATCGACCTGGCCACCGACGCCATCGCGCGCACCGCCGCCTCCGGCCCGTACAGCGGCGGCAAGCGGCTCTACGGCTACGTCAACAGCGACCTGATGTGGGTCGGCGAGAAGGCCACCCCGGACGTCCCGCTGCGGCCGTACATGTCCGCGCATCTGAAGAAGGTCGCCGACCTCAAGGAGTGGGCGGAGAGCCTGCCCGACGACATGCCCGACGGCGTCTCCTTCTTCCGTCCGGACGGCACGCCCTACAACCCGTGAGCACCCCGGGGAGAGTCCCGCTCTCCCCGGCCGGCAACCTGGCCCGCGGTCCGCGCGGCCTACGGGCGGGCGGCCGACCCGGCGGCCTGCGGACACCCGGCGCCCGCCCTTCTACACTGGCGGTGTGGTGACCACCGACTGGCAGAGCGACCTCCGCAGGCGCGGATACCGCCTGACCCCGCAGCGTCAGCTCGTGCTGGAGGCTGTGGACAGGCTGGAGCACGCCACCCCGGACGACATCCTCACCGAGGTGCGCAAGACGGCGGGCGGGGTGAACATCTCCACGGTCTACCGGACCCTGGAACTCCTCGAAGAGCTGGGCCTGGTCAGCCATGCCCACCTCGGCCACGGCGCCCCGACCTACCACCTCGCCGACCGCCACCACCACATGCACCTGGTGTGCCGGGACTGCACGGAGGTCATCGAGGCGGATCTGTCGGTGGCCGAACCGTTCACGGCGATGCTGCGCGAACAATTCGGCTTCGAGACGGATATGAAGCATTTCGCGATCTTCGGGCGCTGTGCGGCCTGCCGCGCCAAGGCGGCCGAGGGCGACGGCTGAGGCGGTCGCCCCCGAGTCGTAGGCTGGCCCCATGCCGCGACCTTCAACCGCCAGCCCCCTGCTGTCGCTGCCCGGCGCCGTCCCCGCCGAGGCCCCCGACGAAGGCGTCGCCGCGCACTACGGCGACCTCTTCCGGGAGCAGCGTGCCCTCGCCGACGGCGCCGGCTTCGTCGACCTCTCGCACCGTGGCGTGGTCACCGTCACCGGCCCCGAGCGGCTGAGCTGGCTGCATCTGCTGCTCACCCAGCACGTCAGCGACCTGCCGCCGGGCCATGCCACCGAGGCGCTGATCCTGTCCGCGCACGGCCACATCGAGCATGCGGTCTCCCTCGTCGACGACGGCGAGACGACCTGGATGCACACCGAACCCGGCAACCAGGAGGCACTGATCGCCTACCTGGAGAGCATGAAGTTCTTCTACCGGGTCGAGGTCGTCGACCGCACCGACGAGATCGCCGTCGTCCACCTCCCGGCCGGCTCCATCGCCGAGGTCCCCGGGGACGCCGTCGTACGCGAGACCGCGCACGGCCGCGACATCTTCCTGCCCCGCGCCGACCTGGAGTCCTTCGCCGCGGACCACGGTCCCGCGATCGGCGTGCTGGCCCTGGAGGCGCTGCGCGTCGAGGCCCACCGCCCCCGGCTGGGCCTGGAGACCGACCACCGCACCATCCCGCACGAGCTGGGCTGGATCGGCACCGCCGTCCACCTCCAGAAGGGCTGCTACCGCGGCCAGGAGACCGTCGCCCGGGTCCACAACCTGGGCAAGCCGCCGCGCCGGCTGGTCTTTCTGCACCTGGACGGCAGCGAGGTCCATCTGCCGCCGCACGGCACCCCCGTCCGCCTCGCCTCGGACGGCGAGGAGGGCAGGCAGCTCGGCTTCGTCACCACCTCGGCCCGCCACCACGAGCTCGGCCCGATCGCGCTGGCCCTGGTCAAGCGGAATGTGCCGGTGGACGCGCCGTTGATGGCGGGCAGCACGGCGGCTTCGCAGGAGGTCGTCGTGGAGCCGTAGGGGCCCGCGGCTCCGGCGCGGACCCCCCGGCGCGCGGGGCAGGACCTTGTCCGGCCCCGACCGCCGGAGTGGCCTCAGACCTCCACGAGCACCGTGAACGGCCCGTCGTTCGTCAGCGACACCTTCATGGACGCACCGAAGCGGCCGGTCTCCACATGGGCGCCCAGCGCCCGCAGCTGCGCGACGACCTCGTCGACCAGCGGCTCGGCGACCGGCCCCGGTGCGGCGGCGTTCCAGGTGGGGCGGCGGCCCTTGCGGGCGTCACCGTAGAGAGTGAACTGGCTGATCACCAGCAGCGGCGCCGAGGTGTCCGAGCAGGACTTCTCGCCCTGAAGGATCCGCACCGACCACAGCTTGCGGGCGAGCTGCGCCGCCTTCTCCTTCGTGTCCTCGTGCGTGACCCCCACCAGCACGCACAGCCCCTCACCGACGATCTCCCCGACCGTCTCGCCCGCCACCTCGACGCGGGCACCGTCAACCCTTTGCACCACAGCTCGCATACCCGCCATCATGCCGGGCGGCCAACCACCTTCGGACAGCCGTGCCCCCACGGGGGCCGTTCGGGTGCCATGGCCCTGCGGAAGGACCGCCCAGAGTGGCACGATGCGTGCACGTGGTGCGTTTCATGGACAACATGCCCAGGACGCGGCACCGGACGAGGGGACACGATTCATGAACACTCTCGGCGCCGGACAGACACCCGGTCCCGTACCAACCGCCCGTACGACACCGACCGGACGGACCACATCGACCGCCCCCGCGACCGACTCCGCACATCCGGCGCCCGCCACCCCACCACCCCCCACCGCCCTGACGACCACCACAGCGACGGCTCGCGTCGAGCCCCCCGGCACCGAGGACGGCCCCATGCTCCAGGCAGGCCAGGCGCAGCACCCCCGCCCCCCGCAGCAGCGCGACCACTGCCTGCCGGCCACCACCCCCGACCTGTCCGGCCTGGGGCTGCCCGAGCTGCGCGTCGTACGGCGTGATTCCCAGCAGGAAGAGGCCGATCTCAGCTATCTGCGGCGGCTGTTGCAGGGCCGGATCGACATCCTGCGGGCCGAGATCGCCCGCCGTAGTGCCCAGCAGTCACCGCTGCTGGACCGGCTCCCGGAGATCCTGACCGACCTGCCGTCGCGGCACCGCTCCTCCGCCCGGCATGTGACGCTCGGTACGCCGCACAGCGAGGAATACCGCAGGCTCGCCGAGGAAATGCTGGGCGAGGTGGAGCTGTCCGACCTCACCGCGCGTACGGACCAGGAGCTGCACGACGCGATGGGCCGGCTGATCCGCTACGAGCAGCAGGTGTCCCGGCGCCGTCAGTCGTTGCAGCGCACCACCGACGATTGCAGTGCCGAAATTGCCCGCAGGTACCGTGAAGGTGAAGCGCAAGTAGACGACCTGCTGTCCTGACCGGGCCACAAGCCTCTGGGGGGCGCGGGTCATTCCCGGAAGGCCGACGATGACCTCGCCCACCCCCATATCCGAGCCGACCTCGGAATCCGCCCTGTCCCCGGATTCCCCGGCGGCCGCGCTTTCCTCCGCTTCCTCCGCTTCCTCCGCTTCCCCCGCTTCCTCCGTTCCGTCTGCCGCCTCCCCCGTCCTCGCCGAGGTCGTCCGCTCCGGCTTCGTCGAGGGGCGGCACCGGGGCTCCCTCGTGGTGCTCACCGCCGACGGCAGCGTGGACTGGGCGCTGGGCGACGTGACCGCGCCCGTCTTCCCGCGCTCCACGAACAAGCCGATGCAGGCCGCGGCGGTGCTGCGGGCGGGTCTGGACCTCTCCGGCGAGCGGCTGGCGCTGGCCGCCGCGAGCCACTCCGGCGAGCCGTTCCACCTCGATCTCGTACGGACCATGCTGGCCGAGCACGGCCTGACCGCCGACCACCTCCAGACGCCCGCGGACCTGCCGCTGGACCCCGAGGAGGCGGAGTCCTACCTCGCCTCTGGCCGGGTCCGCGACCGCCTCACCATGAACTGCTCGGGCAAGCACACCGCGATGCTGGCCGCCTCCGCGCTCAACGGCTGGCCGCTCGCCACGTATCTCGACGAGGTCCATCCGCTACAGCAGCTGGTCGCCGACGGGGTCCGCGCCGCGAGCGGCGAGGACGTCGCCCATGTCGGCACGGACGGCTGCGGGGCGCCCCTGCTGTCGCTGTCGCTGACCGGGCTGGCGCGCGCCTTCCGGCACTTCGTCATGGCCGAGCCGGGCAGCCCTGAGCGGCGGGTCGCCGACGCGATGCGCGCCCACCCCGAGTACGTCGCCGGCACCCGCCGCCCCGACACCTGGCTGATGCGGGCCCTCCCCGGCACCCTCTCCAAGATGGGCGCCGAGGCCGTGCAGGCCCTGGCCCTTCCGGATGGCCGCGCCCTCGCCTTCAAGATCGACGACGGCGCCACCCGCACGCTCGGGCCTGTCCTCGCCCGCACCCTTCGCCTCATGGGCGTCGACGCGCCGGTCCTCACCCGCCTTGAGGACGCGCCGCTCCTCGGGGGCGGTACGCGGGTGGGGGAGGTTCGGGCTTCGTTCTGACGGGCGTTGGGGGGCTGCGTCTCGTTTTTGGCTGCGGGTTTGTTGTGGCTGATCGCGCAGTTCCCCGCGCCCCTGTTTTGGTCGCCGTACGTCGTTTGGTGCGGCGCCGTGGTGGCTGGCGCGCCTGTTTGGTCGCCGTGCGTTGTTTGGTGCGGCGCCGTGGTGGCTGGCGCGCCTGTTTGGTCGCCGTACGTCGCTTGGTGCGGCGCCGTGGTGGCTGGCGCGCCTGTTTGGTCGCCGTGCGTTGTTTGGTGCGGCGCCGTTGTGGCTGGCGCCGTTGCGGGTTACGTGGGTGCCGCGGGGGTCGGAGGGGACGCACCGGGGCCCGTCCTCGGCGCGGGCGACGCGGGTGCGTGGGATTGATTGCCCCGGTGTTTGCTCCGGTCCT
>NZ_JBHXFI010000103.1:0-14463 GCF_042724075.1 Streptomyces sp. NPDC127097
CACCCGCTACGACAAACGAGCCACCCACTACCAGGCCATGGTCACCCTCGCCTGCCTACAACTCTGGCTCCCATGACTTTGCGGACACCCCCTAGTCCTTCGACAGCCGCCGGGCGTCCGGCTCCTCGCCGTGGCGGGCCTCCGGGACCCCGGTCGGGGCCGGCGCGGTGCTGATCCGCGGCAGCGCGTAGGCGTGCTCGGTCCGCAGCCACTCCAGCATCCGCTCACGGACCTCGCAGCGCACCGTCCAGAGGGTGTCCGCGTCCCGCGCGGTGACCAGCGCCCGTACCACGATCGTGGACGGGGTGGTGTCGGTGACCACCAGGCTCCAGGCCCGGCCGTCCCAGTCCGGGCACTCCTGGAGGGTTTCGAGCAGCCGCTGGCGCATCTTCTCCACCGGCGCGCTGTGGTCGAGGTGGAAGAAGACCGTGCCGGTCATCTGCGCCCCGCCGCGCGACCAGTTCTCGAACGGCTTGCCGGTGAAGTACGACACCGGCATGGTGATCCGGCGCTCGTCCCAGGTCCGTACGGTCAGCGAGGTCAGGGTGATCTCCTCGACGGTGCCCCACTCGCCGTCCACGACGACGGTGTCCCCGATGCGCACCATGTCACCGAAGGCGATCTGGAGCCCCGCGAAGAGGTTGCCGAGGGTGGACTGGGCGGCTATACCGGCGACGATGCCGAGCAGGCCGGCGGACGCCAGCATGGACGTGCCGACCGCCCGCATCGCCGGGAACGTCAGCAGCATCGAGGCGGCCGCGACGACGATCACCACGGCCGTCACCACCCGCTGGATCAGCGTCACCTGGGTGCGCACCCGCCGTACCCGCGCCGCGTCCCGGCCGCTCGCCGCATAGCGGGAGTACGAGGACTCGACGATCGCCGCCGCGGCCCGGACCACCAGCCAGGCGGTGGCCGCGATCAGGACCAGGGTCAACGCCTGGCCGACGCCCGCCTCGTGGTCCGCGGCGACCTTCAGCCCCGCCTCGTCGAACGAGCCGCGCAGCAGCGCGGTGCACAGGGCCACCCGCAGCGGTATCCGGCAGCGGCGCAGCAGCCCCCACAAGGGGGTCTCGGGATGGGCGGCGTCGATCCGGCGCAGACCGCGGTCGGTGAGCCAGACCAGGACGAGCGTGAGCAGGACCGCGCCGCCGATGACGGCGACGGGACGCAGGACGTCCTCCAATGACACGGAACTCCTCCTCCGTGGGGTGCGAGGGGCTGTGGTGTGCGGGTACCCGGTCCCCACGACGGTAACTGGCAGGATGGGGCGAGAACGATCCAACTCCAGGGAAGTGGTGTCAGTGCCGGCCTCGACCGAGTCCTCGACCAGCGGGCTTTCGACGATTGTCCTGTTTCATTCGGTATGCGGGCTGCGTCCCGCGGTGCACGCCGCGGCGGACCGGCTGCGGGCCGCGGGACACGAGGTGATCGTCCCCGATCTGTTCGACGGCCGGACCGCGGATTCGGTACCGGACGGCATCGTCATCAAGGACGGGATCGGCAAGGAGGAGCTGCTCAAGCGGGCCATCACGGCCGTGGCGCCGTACTCCGACCGCGGGCTGGTCTACGCGGGCTTCTCCTTCGGCGGCTCGGTCGCCCAGAACCTCGCGCTGGGCGACGAGAAGACCCGCGGGCTGCTCCTGCTGCACGGCACCTCGGACATCGCGGAGGACACCACCGCCGACGATCTGCCGGTGCAGCTGCACGTCGCCGACCCCGACCCGTACGAGCCGCACGACTGGCTGAACGCCTGGTATCTCCAGATGCGCCGGGCCGGCGCGGACGTGGAGGTCTTCCGCTACGCCGGCGCCGGCCACCTGTTCACCGATCCCGAGCTGCCCGACTACGACGCGGAGGCCGCGGAGCGCACCTGGAAGGTGGCGCTGGGCTTCCTCGCCGGGCTGTGAACCGGGCGGCCGGCGCCGCGCGGGACCTGCGCCGTCAGCCGACCGGCTGGTCCGCCCGCTCCATCTGCTGGGTGCCGGACCGGGTGCGGTACGAGCGCAGCAGCTCGCTGGTGGCCTGCGGGTCGGTCCGGTCGGAGACCCCGAAGTAGTCCATCTGCGTCCGCTCGGCGCTGACGTCCAGGACCCCATAGCCGTGGGAGTCCATGTCCAGCCACTTCACATGCCGGTTGGCGGCCTTGAGGGCGGCGACCCCGGCCAGCGAGATCGTGTGCGGGGCGACGTGCAGGAAGTCGTCCACGTTGTCGGAGGTGACGGAGGTGACCACGAACTCCGTCGCCACCGCGCGGTCGGCGGGGTAGGTCGCCGCCTGGAGCGGCACCTCGTTGGCCCAGGCCATGTGGATGTCGCCGGTCAGGAACACGGTGTTGTCGATACCGCGGTCGCTGAGGTGGCTCAGCAGCTCGCGCCGGTCATCGGTGTAGCCGTCCCACTGGTCGGTGTTGATCGCCAGGCCCTCCTTGGGTATCCCGAGGATGTCGGCGAGCGGGCCGAGCAGCTTCGCGGGGACGGCGCCGAAGGCGACCTGCGAGATCATCACCGAGGTGCCGACCAGCCGCCAGGCGGTGTCCGAGCGCTCCAGGCCGGCCTTGAGCCAGTCCAGCTGGGCCCGCCCGGTGAGCGTACGGCTCGGGTCGTCGACCGCGCCGCTGCCCGGCTTGGCCTGCTCGTCGCGGAACGACCGCAGATCCAGCAGATGCAGATCGGCGAGGGTGCCGAAGCGCAGCCTGCGGTAGGTGGTGCCGGCCGTCGAGGGGCGCACCGGCATCCACTCGAAGTACGCCTGCTTCGCGGCGGCCATCCGCGCGGACCAGGGGCCCTCGCTGTCCGGCGTGTGGTTCGTCGCGCCGCCCTTCCAGGCGTTGTCGGCGAACTCGTGGTCGTCCCACATGGCGATGACCGGGTGCGTGGCGTGCATGGCCAGCGCGTCCGGGTCGGTCTTGTGGACGCCGTGCCGGATGCGGTAGTCGGCGAGCGTCAGCAGCTCATGGGCGGGGGAGTGCGGGCGGACGACGTACTTGAACTCCGGGTACTCGCCGGACTTGTACTCGTAGAGGTAGTCCCCGAGGTGCAGCACCGCGTCCAGGTCGGCGCGGGCGGCCAGGTGCCGGTACGGGGAGAAGTAGCCGGACTCCCAGTTGGCGCAGGAGACCACGCCGAAGCGGACGTTGCCGGCCGCGGAGTCATGGGCCGGGGCGGTGCGGGTCCGGCCGACGGGGGAGTGCTGCCCGCCGGCGGTGAAGCGGTAGTAGTAGTGGGTGGCCGGCTTCAGGCCGCGGACGTCCGCCTTGACGGTGTGGTCGGCGGCGGCCGAGGCGGTCAGGCTTCCCCGGGCGACGACGGTGGCGAATTCCTTGTCGGTCGCCACCTGCCAGCTCACCTTGGTGGCCGGCCCCCGGCCGGATCCGGGGGTGGCCGCCGGGGTCGGCGTGACGCGGGTCCACAGCAGGACGCCGTCCGGGAGCGGGTCACCGGAGGCGACTCCGTGCTGGAAGAACGCGTCCTGGCCGGTGGCCTCTTGGGCGTGCGCCGTGGTGGCGCCGGCAAACGGCAGAAGTGCGGCGGTGGCGGCTACGGCCGTAACGGCAGTGCGGCGCGAGATCTGGTCATGATCGGTCACGGCCGCTCACCCTACTGGCCGGTAAGCGGCGCCGGGAGGGCGAATTCACCGGAAGTTCCAGAATTCGCGCCGGAACCCCGAGAATTCGCCCACCCGTTGTCCGAAAGGCACTCAGCGGGAGGCCGTGGGGTCCTTTTCGCCCTCGCGGATACCCTTCTGGCCCTCATCGCCCTTGCTGTCACCCTTGCCCGGGTCCGGCTTCCCGGAGCCCTTCGCCGGGCCGAACTCCTTGTCGATCATCTTCTTGAAGTTGGCCTGGGCGAGCTGGTTGTACTGCGCCTGCGTCATCTGCTGCTGCGGCACCTGGGGGATCGTCAGCTTCTTGTCGCCGTGCATGAAGGTGGGCGTTTGCCTGACGCCCTTACGGCCGAACAGCGCGGTCATGTCCATCACCCAGCGGTCGTAGGTGCCCTGCTTGACCGCCGTCTCGAACTCCTTGTTGTTCTTCAGCTCCGGCACCGTGGCGGCGACCTTGAGCAGTTCGGCGTCCTTGCTGTAGCTGTCCACCTGCTCCTCGGGGTGGAACTTGGTGGAGTACAGCGCCGTCTTGTACTTCAGGAACGCCTCCGGGCTGACGTTCAGCGCCGCGCCGAGCGCGCTCAGCGCGTTCTTCGAGCCCTCGCCGCCGGCCGGGGTGTCGTCGATGAAGGTGTACATCGAGAAGCGGACCCGGTAGCGGCCGTCCTTGATGTCCTTCAGCAGCGCCTCGCCGCTGCTCTGCTCGAAGGACGCGCACGCCGGGCAGCGGACGTCCTCGAAGACCTCCAGGGTCTCCTTGGCGTTCTTGTCACCTATCAGGATCTCGGTGCCGTTCTTGCCCTGGGTGTGGGCGGGCGCGACGGGCTTGGCCTCCTTGGCGGCCTCCCAGCCGGTGGGCTCGTTGGCCTTCATCACCATGTAGCCGATGCCGCCGGCCACGGCCAGGACACCGACCACGGCCCCGGCCACGAAGAGCTGACGGCGCAGCTTCTCCTTCTTCCGCTGGCGCTCGCGCTCGGCCCGGATGCGCTCGCGGGCGGCGGCCTTGTTGGCCTGGGTGTTGCGGTTGCTCATGGGGGGTTCCGTCCCTCAAGGGTGGGGTTGCTGCTGTGGACTGGTCAGACGGCGGCCGCGGCGGGCGGGCCGCGGCGCAGGACGCAGTGCACCAGGACGGGGAGCGGGCGGGCGGCCGGCGGAGGCGGCGGGCGCAGGCGCCGGCGGGGCGGCGGGAACGCGGTGGTGACCACCGCGACCGCGGTCCGCAGCGGGCGGAAGGCGCCGGCCGCGGCGGCGCACAGCAGGGCGTCCAGGGCGGCGTCACCGCGGTGCAGCCAGCCGGCGGCGAGCAGGCCGACGGCGACATGGGCGGCGAGCAGCAGCCACGGGGCGGCGGCCGGCACCGGCGGCAGCGACGTGCCGGTATGGGCGGCGAGGCGGGCGAGCGGAGTGCCCAACTCGCCGCCCGCGCACAGCAGATCGACGCCGACCGAGCGCAGCGGGCCGGTGACCGGGCCGCCGGCCCCGCCGTAACAGGTGTGCTGTCCGGCGGTGAAGACGGTGTCGGCGGTCAGCTCCAGGGGCACCAGCAGGGCGGCGATCCGGCCGTAGCCGCGCTCCCGTCCGGTCAGTGCGTAGGCCGCGGCGAAGACACCGGCGCAGATGGCGGCGACCGACGCGGGCGGCAACGGGGCGTGGGAGAGCAGGACATGGGAGGTCGCGGACAGGGTGGTGCACAGCAGGGTGAACAACGCCGCCCGTACCGCCCGGAGCTGGACCCCCGGCGCGGCCGCCGGCCGGGTCCCGGGACGCCCTCCCGTCGCCTGCACGTTCGGGAGTCTGCCATGTGCACGGCACCGGCACGGGTCAAGATTTGGCATCGGCCGGCGCGCACGGAGCGCGCCGGCCGGGGAGCCGGGGGACCGGCCGGGGGGACCGGCCCTCGCCTACGTCACTTCTTCAGGGCCTTGTCCACCGCGGAGTTGAAGGCGGCCACGCTGGACGGTGCCGACGTGCCCTGCGGGGTCTTCGTGCCCAGCACCGTGCCGTTGAGCTTGATCGTCGGGGTGCTCTTGACGTCCTTGACGGAGTCGAACGCCTTCGACACACCCAGCGCCCAGCGGTCGTACGTACCGGACTTGACGGCCTTCTGGAAGGCGGCGTTCCCCTTCAGTGCCGGGACGGTGTCGGCGACCTTGATCAGGTAGTTGTCGTCGGCGAACTTGTCCGGCCCGGTCTCGTCCGGGTGGAACTCCTTCGAGTACAGCGCGTACTTGTACTTCAGAAAGGCGTCCGGGCTGACGTTCAGGGAGGCGCCCAGCGCGCTGAGCGCGTTCTTGGAGCCGGTGCCCTGGAGGTTGTTGTCGAGGAACGTGCCCAGGTGGTACGACGCCTTGTACTTGCCGTCCTGGATGTCCTTCTCGACGGTGGCGCCGGCGGTCTGCTCGAAGGCGGCGCAGCCGGGGCAGCGCGGGTCCTCGAAGAGCTCCAGGGTGTTCTTGGCGTCCTTCTTGCCGACGATGATCGTGGTGCCGTTGGCGCCGCTGGTGTTGGCGGGCTTGACCAGCGGGCCGTTCGCCGCGTCGTCGCCCGAGCCGGCCACGGCCACCGCGATGCCGCCGGCTATCGCCAGGACACCGACGATCGCACCGCCGACGGTCAGCTGCCGGCGGAGCCGGTCCTTCTTCGCCTGCCGCTCGCGCTCGGCGCGCAGCCGCTCGCGGGCTGCCTGCTTGTTGGCCTGGTTGTTGCGATTGCTCATGACTGTTCCTGCTCCGTGTGAATCCGTGGGACGGGGGTGGGTGCGGTCTGCCTACGCGGCGAGCGCGCAGGGCGGCCCACGGCGGACGACACAGTGCACGAGCAGGGGGACGGTGCGGGCGGGAGACCCGGACCGTACGGGAGCGGGCGCCGGGCGGCGCGGGGCGGTGGTGGCGCCGATGACCGCGACGGCGAGCAGCAGCGGACGGAAGGCGAAGCCGGCCACCGCGCCCAGCAGCCGGCCCAGCGCGGCCTCACCGCGGCGCAGCCAGCCCGCGGCCAGCAGCCCGACCAGCAGATGCGCCGCCAGCAGGACGAGCCAGCTGCTCGCCGGCCCGGCCTGGTCCTCGGGCAGCCGCGTCAGCGGTGCGCCGACCGGGCCGCCGCCGCACAGCAGATCCACACCGAGCGAGCGCAGCGGGCCGGCGACCGGGCCGCCGGCTGCCCCGTAACAGGTGTGCTGACCGAGGCTGAAGACCAGATCGGCGGCGAGCTCCAGCGGGACCAGCAGCGCCGCGATGCGCCAGTAGCCGCGCTCCCGGCCGGCCAGCGCGTAGGCGAGGGCGAATACGGGAGTGGCGATCGCGGCGACGGTGGTCAGCGGCAGCGGCATACGGGACAGCAGCACATGGGACGCCGCGGACAGCGAGACGCACAGCGCCGTGAAGAGCGCCGCGCGCAGGGCCCGCAGGTGAGGTGCCGAAATGTCCATCGCAGCCGAGTGTGCCATGACCAGGGATAAGGGGTGCTTAAGGGGGCCCGAAGCCGTACGCACCGGGCTATGCGGTGCGTACGGGGCGATTCGGGCCCGTGCTCCCTACAGGTCGGGGACCCGGCCGTCGCGGAAGAGGTCCACGAAGGTCGCAGCCGGCGGCTGATCGGTATCCACTCCGTCTCGACGAGCCGAAGTCCCATTCGGGAGCCGTGGAAATCGAAACCCACCTGGCGCTTTGGTGAAGCGGTCGCAGTTCCTCCGGAAAAAGGAAAAAGGGCGACCAGATATCCGGCGAACCGTTACGCGAGACCGAAACTAGCAGATCTTGACCGACCCGGACTCCTTGGTCAAGTCCTGTGAGTAAATCCAGCCCGTGGCGTCGTCCTCTGTGCGCCCGTACACCCAGAGGTTTCCGTGCTTGTTGTAGACGCCGCACCATGCATAAAAGGTGGTGCCGCGTGCCACGGACCTGATCTGCCTGCACGACGCGGACGGACCATTGAGCATGTCCCCGACCACGACCTTGTGTACGGCGTCAGAGCTGTTGTGTCCGACGCTCCCGCATCCGTAGCCGGCGGCGCCGGCCGGCGTTGCCCCGCCTATCGTGAAGCCCCCCAGTGCTGCCGTTGTGGCGGCAACCGACACAAGCGCCTTCTTGAGTTTCATCTTTCCTCCCCTGTTCCTTCGCTTATCGGAACGGGGGGATGCTATCCCATTCTGAGGGTGCCGGCGAAGGATTTAATGGAATGCCCGATTCCATTTGGAGTGATGGTTGTGCCCCTGAGGCACATTCAAAGGACCGCCGTGTTCGCTATTCGCCAATAGCGCCCTGTCGCTGTTTGAGCCGACGGTTTTTCCGCAATGTTTGCGATGCGGCTGTCCGGTCGCCCGAGGGCAGGTGAGGTGCAGCGCGGTGAGCAGGGCCGCGCTGCACGGCGGCTACCGAACGTGCCCTGGCGACGCTGCCCGGCGGCGCATGGTGACGGGGCGGCTCACCGTAGCCCTGAAATCCGCCCGTTCCGGAACAGGTCCACGAAGATCTGGTGGTCGGCGCGGGCGCGGGCCCCGTAGGAGTGCGCGAAGTCGACCAGGACCGCCGCGAAGCCCTCCTCGTCGGCCGCGATGGCCGCGTCGATGGCGCGCTCCGTGGAGAACGGGACCAGGGAGTGGCCGCTCTCGTCGTCCGCGGCGGCGTGCATGGTCGCGGTGGCCCGGCCCAGGTCGGCGACCACGGCCGCGATCTCCTCCGGGTCGTCGATGTCGGACCAGTCCAGGTCGACCGCGTACGGCGAGATCTCGGCGACCAGCTGGCCGGCGCCGTCGAGCTCGGTCCAGCCCAGCCACGGGTCGGCGTGGTCCTGGAGGGCGCGCTGCGAGATCACCGTGCGGTGGCCCTCGTGCTGGAAGTAGCCGCGGACCGCGGGGTCGGTGACGTGCCGGGAGACGGCCGGGGTCTGCGCCTGCTTCATGTAGATCACGACATCGTTCTCCAGGGCGTCGCTGTTGCCCTCCAGGAGGATGTTGTACGAGGGCAGCCCGGCCGAGCCGATGCCGATGCCGCGGCGGCCCACCACGTCCTTGACGCGGTAGGAGTCCGGGCGGTCCAGGCTCGACTCCGGCAGCGTCTCCAGATAGCCGTCGAAGGCGGCGAGGACCTTGTAGCGGGTCGCCGCGTCCAGCTCGACGCTGCCGCCGCCCGCCGCGAACCGCCGCTCGAAGTCGCGGATCTCGGTCATCGAGTCCAGCAGCCCGAACCGGGTCAGCGAGCGGGCGTCGCGCAGCGCGTCCAGCAGCGGGCCCTCGGCGGTGTCCAGCGTGAAGGGCGGCAGCTCGTCCTTGTCGGAGCTCTTCGTCCCGGAGGCCAGTGCGTGGATGCGCTCCCGGTAGGCGGCCGCGTAGGTGCGCACCAGGTCGGTGATCTGCTCGTCGCTGAGCGCCTTGGCGTAGCCGATCAGCGCGACCGAGGCGGCGAACCGCTTCAGGTCCCAGGTGAACGGGCCGACGTACGCCTCGTCGAAGTCGTTGACGTTGAAGATCAGCCGACCTGTGGCGTCCATGTACGTGCCGAAATTCTCGGCGTGCAGATCGCCGTGGATCCACACCCGGGCGGTCCGCTCGTCCAGATACGGGCCGCTGTCCTTGCCGCCGTCCTGGGCGGCGAACGCCTCCATGTCCCGGTAGAACAGGCAGGCCGTGCCGCGGTAGAAGGCGAACGCGGAGGCGGCCATCTTCCGGAATTTGACGCGGAAGGCCGCGGGGTCGGCGGCGAGCAGCTCTCCGAAGGCGGTGTCGAAAACGGCGAGGATCTCCTCGCCGCGCTGCGCGGCGTCCTGCGCCGGGGCGTGCTGGGACGGCATCGCTGGGTGCCTCCTGAGGTGCGGAACGGTACGGGATCCGTGGCGGATCCCCCGGCGGTGGCCGGGGGAGGATCTGCCACTGACAACGCGCGAGGCTACTCGGCGGTGCCCGTCGATTGTCACCGGGGAGCCGTAGACTTCGAGACCACCATCCGCCCTCCCGGCCCTGCCGGGCAGGTGCCCCCGCCGACCGTTTTCCCGGAGGTCCTCCGCCGTGGCAGCCTCGTCCAGGCCCCCCTTCACGCACCTGCATGTCCACACCCAGTACTCACTGCTGGACGGTGCGGCGCGGCTGTCGGACATGTTCAAGGCGTGCAACGAGATGGGCATGACGCATATCGCCATGTCCGACCACGGCAACCTCCACGGCGCCTACGACTTCTTCCACTCGGCGCAGAAGGCCGGGGTGACGCCGATCATCGGCATCGAGGCATATGTGGCCCCGGAGTCGCGGCGCAACAAGCGCAAGATCCAGTGGGGCCAGCCGCACCAGAAGCGCGATGACGTCTCCGGTTCCGGTGGTTACACCCACAAGACGATCTGGGCGGCCAACAAGACCGGTCTGCACAACCTCTTCCGGCTGTCCTCGGACGCGTACGCCGAGGGCTGGCTGACGAAGTGGCCGCGGATGGACAAGGAGACCATCGCCCAGTGGTCCGAGGGCCTGATCGCGTCCACCGGCTGCCCCTCCGGTGAGCTCCAGACCCGGCTGCGGCTCGGCCAGTTCGACGAGGCGCTGAAGTCCGCGTCCGAATACCAGGACATCTTCGGCAAGGACCGGTATTTCCTGGAGCTGATGGACCACGGCATCGAGATCGAACGCCGGGTCCGCGACGGCCTCCTGGAGATCGGCAAGAAGCTCGGCATCCCCCCGCTGGTCACCAACGACTCGCACTACACCTACGCCCACGAGTCCGCCGCGCACGACGCCCTGCTCTGCATCCAGACCGGCAAGAACCTCTCCGACCCGGACCGCTTCCGCTTCGACGGCACCGGCTACTACCTCAAGTCCACGGACGAGATGTACGCCATCGACTCCTCGGACGCCTGGCAGGAGGGCTGCGCCAACACCTTCCTGGTGGCCGAGCAGATCGACACCAGCGGGATGTTCGAGAAGCGCGACCTGATGCCGAAGTTCGACATCCCGGAGGGCTTCACCGAGGTCACCTGGTTCCAGGAGGAGGTCCGGGCCGGCATGCAGCGCCGCTACCCGGACGGGGTCCCCGAGGACCGGCAGAAGCAGGCCGAGTACGAGATGGACATCATCATCCAGATGGGGTTCCCCGGCTACTTCCTCGTCGTCGCCGACTTCATCATGTGGGCCAAGAACAACGGCATCGCGGTGGGCCCCGGCCGTGGCTCCGCGGCCGGCTCGATCGTGGCGTACGCGATGGGCATCACCGACCTCGACCCGATCACGCACGGACTGATCTTCGAGCGGTTCCTCAACCCCGAGCGCGTCTCCATGCCCGATGTCGACATCGACTTCGACGAGCGCAGGCGCGTGGAAGTCATCCGGTATGTCACGGAAAAGTACGGCGCCGACAAGGTCGCCATGATCGGCACCTACGGCAAGATCAAGGCCAAGAACGCCATCAAGGACTCGGCCCGCGTGCTGGGTTACCCGTACGCCATGGGCGACCGCCTCACCAAGGCCATGCCCGCCGACGTCCTCGGCAAGGGCATCGACCTCAGCGGCATCACCGACCCCCAGCACCCGCGCTACAGCGAGGCGGGCGAGATCCGGGGGATGTACGAGAACGAACCGGACGTGAAGAAGGTCATCGACACCGCCAAGGGCGTCGAGGGCCTGGTCCGGCAGATGGGTGTGCACGCGGCCGGCGTGATCATGTCCAGCGAGCCCATCGTCGACCACGCCCCGGTCTGGGTCCGGCACACCGACAACGTCACCATCACGCAGTGGGACTACCCCCAGTGCGAGTCGCTCGGCCTGCTGAAGATGGACTTCCTGGGCCTGCGCAACCTCACCATCATGGACGACGCCGTCAAGATGGTGAAGAAGAACAAGGGCGTCGAGCTGGAGATGCTCTCCATCCCGCTGGACGACCCCAAGACCTACGAGATGCTCTGCCGCGGTGACACGCTCGGCGTCTTCCAGTTCGACGGCGGCCCGATGCGCTCGCTGCTGCGGCTGATGAAGCCCGACAACTTCGAGGACATTTCCGCCGTCTCGGCCCTGTACCGCCCGGGCCCGATGGGCATGGACTCGCACACCAACTACGCGCTGCGCAAGAACGGCCTCCAGGAGATCACCCCGATCCACCCGGAGCTGGAGGAGCCGCTCAAGGAGGTCCTGGGCCTCACCTACGGCCTGATCGTCTACCAGGAGCAGGTGCAGAAGGCCGCCCAGATCATCGCCGGGTACTCCCTCGGTGAGGCCGACATCCTCCGCCGCGTCATGGGCAAGAAGAAGCCCGAGGAGCTGGCGAAGAACTTCGTGCTCTTCCAGGAGGGCGCCCGCAAGAACGGCTTCTCCGACCAGGCCATCCAGGCGCTGTGGGACGTCCTGGTCCCGTTCGCCGGCTACGCCTTCAACAAGGCGCACTCCTCCGCGTACGGCCTGGTGACCTACTGGACCGCCTACCTCAAGGCCAATTACCCCGCCGAATACATGTCCGCGCTGCTGACCTCCGTGCGCGACGACAAGGACAAGTCGGCGGTCTATCTGAACGAGTGCCGGCGCATGGGCATCAAGGTGCTGCCGCCCAACGTCAACGAGTCCGAGGCCAACTTCGCCGCCCAGGGCGACGATGTGATCCTCTTCGGCCTCACCGCGGTCCGTAACGTCGGCCAGAACGTCGTCGATTCGATCATCCGCTGCCGCAAGGCGAAGGGGAAGTACTCCTCCTTCCCGGACTACCTCGACAAGGTCGACGCGGTCGTCTGCAACAAGCGCACCACCGAATCACTGATCAAGGCCGGCGCCTTCGACGAGATGGGCCACACCCGCAAGGGGCTGATGGCCCACTACGAGCCGATGATCGACAACGTGGTCCAGGTCAAGCGCAAGGAGGCCGAGGGGCAGTTCGACCTCTTCGGCGGCATGGGCGACGACAGCACCGACGAGGGGCCGGGCTTCGGGCTGGACGTCGAGTTCTCGGACGTGGAGTGGGACAAGACCTATCTCCTCGCCCAGGAGCGCGAGATGCTCGGTCTCTACGTCTCCGACCATCCGCTCTTCGGCCTGGAGCATGTGCTGTCCGACAAGGCGGACGCCGCCATCGCCCAGCTGACCGGCGGCGACTACTCGGACGGCTCGATCGTCACCATCGGCGGCATCATCTCCGGCCTCCAGCGCAAGATGACCAAACAGGGCAACGCCTGGGCCATCGCCACCGTCGAGGACCTGGCCGGCTCCATCGACTGCATGTTCTTCCCGGCCACCTACCAGCTGGTGTCCACCCAACTCGTCGAGGACACCGTGGTCTTCGTCAAGGGCCGCCTCGACAAGCGGGAGGACATCCCCCGGCTGGTCGCCATGGAGATGATGGTCCCCGACCTCTCGGAGGCCGGCACCAACGCCCCGGTGACGATCACCATTCCGACGGTCAAGGTCACTCCGCCGATGGTCGAGAAGCTCGGCGAGGTGCTCAACAGCCACCGTGGCTCCACGGAGGTGCGGATCAAGCTGCTGGGGGCGCGCAAGACCACCGTGCTCCGGCTGGACCGGCACCGGGTCACGCCCGACCCGTCGCTGTTCGGTGATCTGAAGGTGCTGCTCGGCCCGTCCTGTCTGGCGGGCTGAGCGGCCGGCTCCCGCCGGTACCCCGAGGGGCGCGCCCGTTATGGACGCGCCCCTCAACTTCCCTGTGGCGAAGGTCAGTTGTGACCGAAGCGCCGCTGGTGCTTACGTGCCACATCCGCCGGGCTGCCCTGCGCCTGCGACCGCGCCTGGGACTGTGCCTCCAGGCTCGCCTTCTGGGCCTCCTGCTGGCCGCGCTCGGCCGCGGACGCCTTCTGCTGACTGCGGTCCTGCTTCTTGTCCTTGGCCATGATCTTTGCCTCCTGAGGGGGGAATCCGGGATCTGGGCCGGAACCAGACTGACATGGCGGACAGACGGCTGCATTTCGGGTAATTACCGTGCGTTATATGGTTGATCACGCACCGTGTGCGACGCCCCCGCTGAATCCGCCACGCCGATGATCGAGTTCGGGCAGATAACGCCCGTACGGTCGGGCAGACTCGAAGCAAAGCCGAAGAGCACTCGAGCCATGGGCCGAGCCGGGGGGCGACCGGACTTTCAGCACCTCAGGGAAGAGGGTGGAACGTGGATCGCTGCGTCGTCCTGGTGGACGCCGGGTATTTGCTCGGAGCCGCCGCCAGTCTGCTCGCCGGAGAGCCCGCCCGTTCCAGGATCACCGTCGACCATGCCGCCCTCATCCAGGGGCTGCGCCAGCGCGCCGAGGCGGAGACCGAACGCCCGCTGCTGCGCATCTACTGGTTCGACGGCGCCCCCGACCGCGTCCCGCAGCCCGAGCACCGCAGGCTGCGGGTGATGCCCCGGGTGACCGTCCGGCTGGGTGCCCTGACCCGCAGCGACGGCCGCTGGGCGCAGAAAGGCGTGGACGCCGCCATGCACGCCGAACTGACCGAACTCGCCCGTAACCGCGCCTGCTCCGACATCGTGCTGGTCACCGGCGACGGCGATCTGCTGCCCGGACTGATGTCGGCGAAGGAGCACGGCGTCGCCGTCCACCTGTGGGCCGTGCAGGCCGCGGACGGTGACTACAACCAGTCCGAGGACCTGGTCGCCGAGGCCGATGAGCGGCGGGTGCTGGACCGGACCTGGATCACCCGCGCGGTCCGCGCCAAGGAACTCGGCGGCCCCTGCGCCCCGCCGCCGGTACCCCGCCCCGAGATCGCCGCGATCCTCTCCGCGCCGCTGCCCGAGTCGGCGCTCGCCGCCTCCCAGGAGCGGGCCGCCGAGGCCGCGCGCAACGGTGCGCCGCCCGCGCCCACCGACAACGGCGCCGCGGCCCCTCCCGCCCCGGCCGCCTCCTCCAAGGGCGTCCCCACGCCCAAGGACCTCGCGAGCCTGCGGGCCC
>NZ_JBHXFI010000104.1:0-13610 GCF_042724075.1 Streptomyces sp. NPDC127097
GTTCGGACGTAAAGCGAAGCAGTCCGAACACCCACCCCGGAGGCCCCGCCACCGGCACCCACCACAAGCCGGGGCCCCACCCCAACACCCCCCTCCCGCCGACAGGCGAAAAAACAGAAAGAGGCACGGCGGGGCACCCGACAACGTGGGAATCAGCGCCGAGGCGCCACCGTCACCTCAACCCGCTGGAATTCCTTCAGCTCGGAGTACCCGGTCGTCGCCATCGCCCTCCGCAGCGCACCGAAGAAGTTCATCGAACCGTCGGGAGTCGTGGACGGCCCGAGCAGCACCTCCTCCGTCGTGCCGACCGCACCAAGGTCCATCCGCTTGCCGCGCGGCACGTCCTCGTGCACCGCCTCCATGCCCCAGTGGTGGCCACGGCCCGGCGCGTCCGTGGCGCGGGCCAGCGGGGAGCCCATCATCACGGCGTCGGCGCCGCAGGCGATCGCCTTCGGGAGGTCACCGGACCAGCCCACCCCGCCGTCGGCGATGACGTGGACATAGCGGCCGCCGGACTCGTCCATGTAGTCGCGGCGCGCGGCGGCGACATCGGCGACCGCGGTCGCCATCGGGACCTGGATGCCGAGGACGTTCCGCGTGGTGTGCGCGGCGCCGCCGCCGAAGCCCACCAGCACACCCGCCGCGCCCGTACGCATCAGGTGCAGCGCCGCGGTGTACGTGGCGCAGCCGCCGACGATGACCGGGACATCCAGCTCGTAGATGAACTGCTTGAGGTTCAGCGGCTCGGCCGCGGAGGAGACGTGCTCGGCCGAGACGGTGGTGCCGCGGATCACGAAGATGTCGACGCCGGCGTCCACGACGGCCTTGGAGAACTGCGCCGTGCGCTGCGGGGAGAGCGCGGCGGCGGTGACGACGCCGGCGTCCCGCACCTCCTTGATGCGCTGCCCGATCAGCTCTTCCTTGATCGGCGCGGCGTAGATCTCCTGGAGCCGCTTGGTGGCCGTGGGGCCGTCCAGCTCCGCGATCTCGGCGAGCAGCGGCTCCGGGTCCTCGTACCGGGTCCAGAGACCCTCCAGGTTGAGGACGCCCAGGCCGCCCAGCTCACCGATGCGGATCGCGGTCTGCGGCGAGACCACCGAGTCCATGGGAGCGGCCAGGAACGGCAGCTCGAAACGGTAGGCGTCGATCTGCCAGGCGATCGAGACCTCCTTCGGGTCGCGGGTGCGGCGACTGGGTACGACGGCGATGTCGTCGAATGCGTATGCCCGGCGGCCGCGCTTGCCGCGCCCGATCTCGATCTCAGTCACGTGTGTGGCCTTTCCTCTACGTCTGCGGTTCCAGTATCCCCGACATGCCGGAGCCCGCGGCCGGGGTACGGCCGCGGGCATCGGTGCTCAGTGCTGTCATCCGGTCGCCGTCGACCGGGGACGCTCAGCGACGAGAGTAGTTGGGCGCCTCGGTGACCATCTGGACGTCGTGCGGGTGGCTCTCCTTGAGACCCGCCGCGGTGATCCGGACGAAGCGGCCCTTCTCCTTGAGCTCGGGGATGTCGGCGGAGCCGACGTAGCCCATGGAGGCGCGCAGACCACCGATCAGCTGGTGGGCGACCGAGGCGAGCGGGCCGCGGTAGGGCACCTGCCCCTCGATGCCCTCGGGGACCAGCTTGTCCTCGGAGAGCACGTTGTCCTGGAAGTAGCGGTCCTTGGAGAAGGAGCGGGCCTGGCCGCGGGACTGCATCGCGCCCAGCGAACCCATGCCGCGGTACGACTTGAACTGCTTGCCGTTGATGAAGACCATCTCGCCGGGCGACTCCTCGCAGCCGGCCAGCAGCGAGCCCAGCATGACCGTGTCCGCACCGGCCGCGATGGCCTTGGCGATGTCACCGGAGAACTGGAGCCCGCCGTCACCGATCAGCGGCACGCCCGCGGCGTTCGCGGCCTGCGCGGCCTCGTAGATCGCGGTGACCTGCGGTACGCCGACACCGGCGACGACGCGGGTGGTGCAGATGGAGCCGGGGCCGACACCGACCTTGATGCCGTCGGCGCCCGCGTCGATCAGCGCCTGGGCGCCGTCGCGGGTGGCGACATTGCCGCCGACGACATCGACGCTGATGTTGGACTTGACCTTGGCGATCATGTCGAGGATGCCGCGGCTGTGGCCGTGCGCGCTGTCGATGACGAGGAAGTCGGCACCGGCCTCGACCAGCGCCTGCGCCCGCTCGTACGCCTCGCCGCCGACGCCCACCGCGGCACCGACGACCAGCCGGCCCTCGGCGTCCTTGGCGGCGTTCGGGTACTTCTCCGCCTTGACGAAGTCCTTGACGGTGATCAGGCCCTTGAGCACACCCGCGTCGTCGACCAGCGGCAGCTTCTCGATCTTGTGGCGGCGCAGCAGCTCGATGGCGTCCTCGCCGGAGATGCCGACCTTGCCGGTGACCAGCGGCATCGGCGTCATGACCTCGCGGACCTGACGGCTGCGGTCCATCTCGAAGGCCATGTCGCGGTTGGTCACGATGCCCAGCAGCTTGCCCGCGGCGTCCGTCACCGGCACCCCGCTGATGCGGAACTTGGCACACAGCGCGTCGGCATCGGCGAGCGAGGCGTCCGGGCGGACCGTGATCGGGTCGGTGACCATGCCGGACTCGGAGCGCTTGACCAGGTCGACCTGGTTGGCCTGGTCCTCGATGGACAGATTGCGGTGGAGCACGCCCGCGCCGCCCTGCCGCGCCATCGCGATGGCCATCCGCGCCTCGGTGACCTTGTCCATCGCCGCGGACAGCAGCGGGATGTTCACCGTGACGTTGCGCGAGACCCGGGACGCGGTGCTCACCGCGTTCGGCAGCACCTCCGACGCACCCGGCAGCAGCAGCACGTCGTCGTATGTCAGCCCGAGCATGGCGAATTTGGCGGGCATACCGTCGACGTTGTCACTCATGACACCTTCCCCAATGCTCTTGCCTCAGCGCGGACTCCCATGCTAACGGCCTAATGGGGTGGCCCATTCCACGAGCGATGAGGGCCTCGTCACTTGTGCTTTTCTACGGTGACATCCGGCCGTGTTCGACCGGGAACCGCTACTGCTCGGCCAGCGCCCGCAGCCTGCTCAGCGCACGGTGCTGGGCCACCCGCACCGCACCGGGAGACATCCCCAGCATCTGTCCGGTCTCCTCGGCCGTCAGCCCGACGGCGACCCGCAGCAGCACCAGCTCACGCTGGTTCTCCGGGAGATTCGCCAGCAGCTTCTTGGCCCACTCGGCGTCGCTGCTCAGCAGCGCCCGCTCCTCGGGGCCGAGGGAGTCGTCCGGCTGCTCGGGCATCTCGTCGGACGGCACGGCCGTGCTGCCCGGATGCCGCATGGCGGCCCGCTGGAGATCGGCGACCTTGTGGCCGGCGATCGCGAAGACGAAGGCTTCGAAAGGCTTGCCGGTGTCGCGGTAGCGCGGCAGCGCGCAGAGCACCGCGACACATACTTCCTGCGCCAGATCCTCGACGAAGTGCCGGGCGTCACCCGGCAGCCGCGACAGCCGGGTACGGCAGTAGCGCAGGGCGAGGGGGTGCACATGGGCCAGAAGATCGTGGGTGGCCCGCTGGTCCCCCTCTACGGCGCGTGCGACGAGATCGCCGATTTCCTGCTTCCCGTCATCGCGCATCGGACCATGGTGCCTTGGCGCCGCGCGATCCGCGGCATCAGGTCCGCACTTGTGCACTGAAGCGTTATGAGCGGCAGGTGCGCCGGCTGATGTCATGTCCTGCGCCCTCCCCTCGTGCCCGACCGGCCCGTCCCCGAGGAACTCCATACTCCCAAGGATGCGGCACCGCGCGGCGAATCGGACCGCCGTCGTACGCCGACGGTCGCGGGGCGCTCTGCCGCCCCGCCCGCCACACGGCGGGCGGGGACCTTCACTCCCCCGCATCGCTGCACGTCACAACGCCTTAGCGGACCAGTCCCCAGCGGAAGCCCAGGGCCACCGCATGCGCCCGGTCCGAGGCGCCGAGTTTCTTGAAGAGGCGCCGGGCGTGGGTCTTGACCGTGTCCTCCGAGAGGAACAGCTCACGGCCGATCTCGGCGTTGGAGCGGCCGTGACTCATGCCCTCCAGCACCTGGATCTCGCGCGCGGTGAGCGTCGGCGCGGCCCCCATCTCGGCGGACCGCAGCCGGCGCGGGGCGAGCCGCCACGTCGGATCCGCGAGCGCCTGGGTCACCGTCGCCCGCAGCTCGGCGCGCGAGGCGTCCTTGTGCAGATAGCCGCGGGCACCGGCGGCGACCGCGAGCGCGACCCCGTCCAGATCCTCGGCCACCGTGAGCATGATGATCCGGGCGCCCGGATCCGCGGACAGCAGCCGGCGCACGGTCTCGACACCGCCGAGACCGGGCATCCGTACGTCCATCAAAATCAGATCCGAACGATCCGCACCCCAGCGGCGGAGGACTTCCTCGCCGTTGGCCGCGGTCGTCACGCGCTCGACGCCGGGCACGGTCGCAACCGCCCGACGGAGCGCCTCTCGGGCAAGCGGGGAGTCGTCGCAGACGAGGACGGATGTCATGACCGCCCTCCGCAGCTGATGCGCGTCACCTTGAGCCTCCAGGCTGGTACGTATCGTCACCTGAGCGATTGACGGCCCTCGGACATTTGCCCGGGGTCTACCTCTGCCAACCGCCTCCGCACTCTCAACGACGGTCACTCGAAAGAGTTACGGCTTCGGCGACCGAGTTCAGCACGCTCCGTGAGGAGCCGGATACGCAGACGACTCAAGGGGCGACCGGCATCCGCGCGTGCACCCTATGCCCTATTTGGCTCTCTTTCTTCCATTTTCGTGGCGACTATGACTAGATTCGCAATGAGTCATATTTACATCTACTTCGACAGTAGATGTACCGTCGTGAGCACCGAGCCCGAATCAGCATCGCTTCGAGGGGACAAGCAATGGCAGATTTCTCCCGCCTCCCGGGCCCGAACGCGGACCTCTGGGACTGGCAGCTGCTGGCCGCCTGCCGTGGCGTGGACAGCTCGCTGTTCTTCCATCCCGAAGGTGAGCGCGGAGCGGCCCGCAGCGCGCGTGAGACATCGGCGAAGGAGGTCTGCATGCGCTGCCCGGTACGGGCCGAGTGCGCGGCGCATGCACTGGCCGTCCGTGAGCCCTACGGGGTGTGGGGCGGACTGACGGAGGACGAGCGCGAGGAACTCATGGGCCGGGCCCGGCACCGGCTGGTCCCCGCCTCTTCCATGACCGGCCACCCGGGCGCCTCCGGCGCCTGACACCCCGGGAGCGGACCGCTCCTGAAGAAACGTTCCTGCACGGCGGCCGGGTCCAAAGGCCCCGTGCCGTCAGCGCCCCGCGGCGTCCACCAGCTTGTCGAGCGTGGCCTCGACGGCGGGGACCTGTGCCAGATCCGGCAGGGTGAGCGCGACGATCTCGCGATGCACGGCAGGCTCCAGACGGACCGCCGTGGCCCCCTTGGGACGCACCGACGCGAGGGTGAGCTCCGGCAGCGCGGCGACTCCCAGACCGGCCCCGACCAGGCCGATGACCGCCGGATAGTCGTCCGTCGCGAAGTCGATCCGCGGGGTGAAGCCCGCGCTCTCACAGACCTCCACGAGATGCCTGCGGCAGCGGGGACAGCCCGCGATCCACGGTTCGTCGGCCAGCTCGGCGAAGCGCGCGACGCCCGCCTTCGCCAGCCGGTGGCCGGCCGGCACCAGCCCGACCAGCCGGTCCGCCAGGATCGGGCGCACCACCAGGTCGTCCCACTCCGCACCGGCCGCCGGGTCCGCGCCGCGCACCTCGGGGTAGCGGAAGGCCAGCGCGATCTCGCAGTCACCGTTGCGCAGCATCTCGATCGAGCGCGGCGGCTCGGCCTCGACCAGCGAGACCCGGGTGCCCGGATGCGCGGCGCGCATCGTCGCCAGGGCCGTCGGCACCAGCGTCGAGCTGCCGGAGGGGAACGACACCAGCCGCACCCGCCCTGCGCGCAGGCCCGCGATGGCGGCGATCTCCTCCTCGGCGGCGGTGAGCCCGGCCAGGATGCCGACGGCGTGCCGGACGAGCGCCTCACCCGCCTGGGTCAGCCGCATCTCGCGGCCCGCGCGGACCAGCAGCGGGGTGCCGGCGGACTGTTCCAGCGCCTTCATCTGCTGGCTGACGGCCGGCTGGGTGCAGCCCAGTTCGCGCGCGGCGGCCGAGAACGAGCCGGTCCTGGCGACGGCGCGCAGCACACGGAGGTGACGGGCCTCGATCATGTTTCGAGCATAAGCGCCGCTTGGATCGATCGGGAAAAATTGCGTCATGGCTTTTGGGGAACACGGCTAGCGTGAGCGATGGCGCGCACGAGCTGGGACGACGTCCACGGAGCCGGTCCCGGAGCGCGTCGCACGACCGAGCAACGGAGCACCGTATGAAGCTGCTGAGCGTGAATCTGGGGCGGCCCACCCCGTCCCGGCACACCGACGCCGAGGGCGGTACGGGCATCGACAAGCGGCCCGTGGACGGCCCGGTGGCGGTGGCCGCCCCCGGACCCAAGGGCGTCGGCGGCAGCGGGCTGGCCGGTGACGCGGTGGTCGACCTGCGCCATCACGGCGGCGACGACCAGGCGGTGTACGCCTATGCCCGGGAGGATCTGGACGACTGGCAGCGGGAGCTGCGCCGCGAGCTGGCCAACGGGGCGTTCGGCGAGAACCTCACCACGTCGGGCGTCGAGGTCACCGGTGCCCTCATCGGCGAGCGCTGGCGGGTGGGTCCGCGGCTGCTGTTGGAGGTGAGCGGTCCGCGGATCCCCTGCCGCACGTTCCAGGGGTGGCTCGGCGAGCGGGGCTGGCTGCGACGGTTCACCCAGGCCGCGGTGCCCGGTGCGTATCTGCGGGTGATCGAGCCGGGCGAGATCCGCGCCGGGGACGCCGTCGAGGTGGCGCACCGGCCGGATCACGAGGTGACGATCGGGATGGTGTTCCGGGCCCTGACGACCCGGCGGGAGCTGCTGCCGCGGCTGCTGGAGGCGGGGGCGGCGCTGCCGGAGGAGGCACGGCGGAAGGCGCGGAAGTACGCGGAGCGGGCGGCGGGTTGAACGGGCCCGCCGGGCGCGGGGCGGTGGGGCCCGGAGCGGGGCGGCGGAGGATCTGCCTCCGGTGGGCCGTGGGGCGGCCGCGCCACCGGGGGTTGGGGCTCGGGCGGCGTGCCCGGGGCGGATAGCGTGCCCGTATGACGACTGCATTGATCACGGGAGCGACGGCGGGCATCGGGGCGGCGTTCGCCCGGCGGCTCGCGAGTGACGGCCACAGCGTGGTGCTGGTGGCCCGCGACGAGAAGCGACTGCGCGAGCAGGCCACCGAGTTGCACGACCGGCACGGCATCGAGGCGGAGGTGCTGAGCGCCGATCTCGCCACCGAGGAGGGCATCGCAGCCGTCGAGGCCCGGCTCTCGGACACCAAGCACCCGGTGGACCTGCTGGTGAACAACGCCGGTTTCGGCAACAAGGGCGAGTACCTCGAGGTCTCGATGGCCGATGAGCTGACGATGCTCAAGGTGCACTGCGAGGCGGTGCTGCGGCTGACCACGGCCGGGGTGCGCGGGATGCGGGACCGGCGGCGCGGCGCGGTGGTCAATGTGGCGTCGGTGGCGGCGTTCGTCCCGCGGGGCACCTACGGCGCGAGCAAGGCGTGGGTCGTGCAGTTCACCCAGGGGGCGGCGCGCGATCTGGCGGGCAGCGGCGTGCGGTTGATGGCGCTGTGCCCGGGGTTCGTACGGACCGAGTTCCACGAGCGGGCCGGGATGGGGACGGAGAACATCCCCGGGTGGATGTGGCTGGACGCGGACAAGCTCGTCGACGCCGCGATGAAGGACCTGACGCGGGGGAAGTCGCTGTCCATTCCGGATCCGCGGTACAAGGCGCTCATGGGCGCGGTGAAGCTGGCGCCCCGTGGCGTGCTGGGGGGACTGACGTCCCGTACCGGCCGTAAATACGGGCCCCGCTGACGCCGGGTCAGCCGGCCCGTTGCCGAGGGCGGCGCCGGGGTGGTGCCATGGCCGTGGCGCGCGGGGCGGGGCGGTGGGGCGCGAGGACGGTGCACCCACGGGTCCGCCCCCCGCGGAACGGCACAGGACGCACAGCGACGCGAACCGGCCGGCGACGCGCGACGCGGGACGAGCGGGGCGCGACGGCGGGCGACCGCGAAGGAGGTCCGTTCAGCACTATGCACCCCACCTCTGACAGTCCCCCGGGACCTGCGGAAACGCCACCGGTCCGGCCCGGCGTACTGCTGTCGATGGGGCCGGGCGTCGCCGGCCGGCTCCTCGGCGCCCGTCACCACACCCGGCTCGCGGCCCTGGCCCGTACGGACCCGCACCTGGTCGCCCACGATCTGGCCGACCCCACCCCCGAGGTCGCCGCCGCCCTCGCCGGCGCCGAGGTGCTGCTCACCTGCTGGGGCGCGCCACCGCTCACCGAACGGGTGCTGGCCGCGGCCCCCCGGCTGCGGGCCGTCGTGCACGCCGCCGGATCGGTCAAGCACCACCTCACCGACGCCTGCTGGGACCGCGGTATCGCCGTCAGTTCGGCCGCCGCCGCCAACGCCCTCCCGGTCGCCGAATTCACCCTCGCCGCGATCCTCTTCGCCAACAAGCGCGTGCTGCACGCCGCCCACCGCTACCGCGGTCTGCGCGCGCCCCACGACTGGCCGGACGAACTCGCCGGGGCCGGCAACTACCGCCGCACCGTCGGCGTCATCGGCGCCTCCCGCATCGGCCGCCGGGTCATCGAGCTGCTGCGCCCGTTCGACCTGCGCGTCCTGCTGTACGACCCGTATGTGGACGCCGCCGAGGCCACCCGGCTCGGCGCGGCCCCGGTGCCGCTCGACGCGCTCTGCGCCGACAGCGACCTCGTCACCGTGCACGCCCCGCAGCTGCCCGCCACCCGCCATCTGCTCGGCGCCCGGCAGCTGGCCCTGATGCCGGACGGCGCGACCCTGATCAACACCGCCCGCGGCTCACTGGTCGACCAGGCGGCCCTGCTCCCCGAACTGGTCACCGGCCGGCTGCACGCGGTCCTCGACGTCACCGAACCCGAACTCCCGCGCCCCGGTTCGCCGTTGTACGACCTGCCGAACGTGCTGCTGACCCCGCATGTGGCGGGCTCGCTGGGCACCGAGCTCCACCGCCTGGCCGACCACGCCCTCGACGAACTCGAACGCTACGGCCGGGGCCGCCCGTTCCTCGCGCCCGTACGGCGGGAGGAGCTGCACCACTCGGCGTGAACCGGGCCCGGCCGGCGGGGAGTCGGCGCCCGGCAGGGCCCCGCCCGCGCGCCGGAAACCCGAAGACCCGGCCCCCGCCAAGCGGGAACCGGGTCTCGGGTGAAGCAGCCCGACGTCAGCCGAGGTGACGGCTCACGTCAGTGCGCGACGACGGGCGTCAGTGCGCGTGGCCGTGACCGTGACCGGCCTCCGGCTCCTCCTCGGCGGGCTTCTCGACGACCAGGGTCTCGGTCGTCAGCAGCAGCGAGGCGATCGACGCGGCGTTCTCCAGGGCGGAGCGGGTGACCTTGACCGGGTCGATGACGCCGGCCTTGACCAGGTCGCCGTACTCGCCGGTGGCGGCGTTGAAGCCGTTGCCCTTGTCCTGCTCGGCGACCTTCGCGGTGATGACGTAGCCCTCGAGGCCGGCGTTCTCCGCGATCCAGCGCAGCGGCTCGACGACGGCGCGGCGGACGACGGCGACACCGGTGGCCTCGTCGCCCTCCTTGCCGAGGGAGCCCTCCAGCACCTTGCCGGCGTGGACCAGCGCGGAGCCACCACCGGAGACGATGCCCTCCTCGACCGCGGCGCGGGTCGCGGAGATGGCGTCCTCCAGACGGTGCTTCTTCTCCTTGAGCTCGACCTCGGTGGCCGCACCCACGCGGATGACGCAGACGCCACCGGCGAGCTTGGCGAGGCGCTCCTGGAGCTTCTCGCGGTCCCAGTCCGAGTCGGTGGTCTCGATCTCGGCCTTGATCTGGGCCACGCGACCGGTGACGTCCTCGGCCTTGCCGCCACCGTCGACGATGGTGGTGTCGTCCTTGGTGACGGTCACCCGGCGGGCGGTGCCGAGCACGTCCAGACCGGCCTGGTCGAGCTTGAGGCCGACCTCCTCGGCGATGACGGTGGCACCGGTGAGGGTGGCCATGTCGCCGAGCATCGCCTTGCGGCGGTCACCGAAGCCGGGGGCCTTGACGGCCACGGCGTTGAAGGTGCCACGGATCTTGTTCACGACCAGGGTCGACAGGGCCTCGCCCTCGACGTCCTCGGCGATGATCAGCAGCGGCTTGGAGGCACCGGCCTGGATGACCTTCTCCAGCAGCGGCAGCAGGTCCTGGATCGAGGAGATCTTGCCCTGGTGGATCAGGATGTACGGGTCCTCGAGGACGGCCTCCATCCGCTCCTGGTCGGTGACCATGTACGGCGAGAGGTAGCCCTTGTCGAAGGCCATGCCCTCGGTGAAGTCCAGCTCCAGACCGAAGGTGTTGGACTCCTCGACGGTGATCACACCGTCCTTGCCGACCTTGTCCATCGCCTCGGCGATGAGCTCGCCGACCTGCTTGTCCTGCGCGGACAGACCGGCCACGGCGGCGATGTCGGACTTGTCGTCGATCGGACGGGCGGTGGAGAGAAGCTCGTCGGAGACGGCCTTGACGGCGGCGTCGATGCCCTTCTTCAGGGCGGCGGGGGAGGCGCCGGCGGCGACGTTGCGCAGACCCTCGCGGACCAGCGCCTGGGCCAGCACGGTGGCGGTGGTGGTGCCGTCACCCGCGATGTCGTTGGTCTTGGTCGCCACCTCCTTGACGAGCTGGGCGCCCAGGTTCTCGTACGGGTCGTCGACCTCGACCTCACGGGCGATGGTGACACCGTCGTTGGTGATGGTCGGCGCGCCGAACTTCTTGTCGATGACGACGTTGCGGCCCTTGGGGCCGATGGTCACCTTGACGGTGTCGGCAAGCTTGTTGACGCCGCGCTCAAGGGCGCGACGGGCGTCCTCGTCGAACTTCAGGATCTTCGCCATGGGTTGCTTCAAGTCCTCTCATTGCGATCCTCGGCCACGACGTGGGGACCGCTGTCGCTCAAACGAACTGCGCCCCTGCCCCGGGTTGATTAGACGCGGGAACCAGGGGCGCAGATCACGGCAAAACTGGGTGACTTACTTCTCGACGATCGCGAGAACGTCGCGAGCCGAGAGAACGAGGTAGTCCTCGTTGTTGTACTTCACCTCGGTGCCGCCGTACTTGCTGTAGAGCACGACGTCGCCGACCTTCACGTCGAGCTCGACGCGCTTGCCGTCCTCGACCCGGCCCGGGCCCACGGCCAGGACGACGCCCTCCTGGGGCTTCTCCTTGGCGGTGTCCGGAATGACCAGGCCCGACGCCGTGGTCTGCTCGGCGTCGAGCGGCTGGACCACGATGCGGTCCTCAAGCGGCTTGATGGCAACCTTGGAGCTGGTGGTCGTCACGATCCGACCTCCCCCTTCGGAGATCTCACGGGGTTAACTGTCTGAGGTGGCGACCAGGTGGATCCGTCGTCGCGGGTGCCGGACCTGCCCGTCGCTGTGTCTGGCACTCCCCACTGGAGAGTGCCAACGCCGAGACTATGACGCGGTTAGCACTCGGTCAAGCGGAGTGCCAGCGCGGCGGGGAGCTCTTCCCGCGACGCCGGTTGACCAGCCGTACGCGGCCCCGCTTTCCCGGCCGTACGTAGCCCCGCTTTCCCGGCCGTACGCGGCCCCGTTTCCCCGGCTCGCCCGCCTTCGGCGATCATGGTCATCTACAGCGGGGGCGGGGCGGGTGACGAGGCAGGCAGCTTCCCGCCAAATCGGACATGCCTTCCCCTTCCCTCGCAACCACGCCCTCGGCTGCCTCGTCTACTTCCTCGATTGCCTGGCCGACGAACCGGGCCCGCACCCGGCCGGCCGGCGGCCTCGACGAGATGGCGGAGGAATAGCCGTGCGTGCACCGACCAGAGTTCCCCGGAAGGCCCGGGTGCCGGAGAGGGATGTCGAGCGCACCATGACGTTCGCCGCGCTCGCCCAGGCCCCGGACCGTCGGAGAACCGAGGCCCGGCTGCTCGCCCTCGTCGTCCTGATCACGGTCTTCGGCTACACCTACACCGGCCTGTCGATGAACGGCCGGCTCCCCGCCGGACTGGCCCTCTTCACCGTCAGCATGCTGTTCATGACGCTGGTCCCGCATCTGGTCCTGCGCCGCTACGCGCCCCGCGCCGATCCGCTGATCCTGCCGCTGGCCACCCTGCTGACCGGGATCGGCCTGGTGCTGCTGCACCGCCTGGACCTCACCTACGCCCAGACGCCCCGGCTCAAGACGGCCCAGGCGGCCAACGGCCAGCTGCTGTGGACGGTGATCGGGGTGGTGGTCTGCCTCGCCATCCTGCTGGTGCTGCGCGATCACCGCATCCTCCAGCGCTACATCTATCTGACGATGGTGATCGCGCTGGTGCTGCTGATGGCCCCGGCCTTCTTCGGCGCCGATATGTACGGCGCCAAGCGCTGGATCCTGCTGGGGCCGCTGTCGTTGCAGCCCGGTGAGTTCGTGAAGATCATGATCTCGGTGTTCTTCGCGGGCTATCTCACCGTCAACCGCGACGCCCTGGCACTGGCCGGCCGCCGCGTCATGGGCATCCAGCTCCCCCCGGGACGGCAGCTCGCGCCGATCTTCACGATCTGGGCGGTCAGCCTGCTGGTGCTGATCTTCGAACGGGACCTGGGCACCTCGCTGATCTTCTTCGGCGTCTTCGTGATCATGCTCTACATGGCCACCGACCGCACCAGTTGGGTGGTCTGCGGCCTGCTGATGGCCACGGCCGGCGCGGCCGTGGTCGGCTCCCTCGAACCACATGTCCACGGCCGGGTCACCGCCTGGCTCGACCCGATGCGCGCGTTCACCAAGGCGGGTCAGGCGGAGCACATGTCCGACCAGCTCGCCCAGGCCCTGTTCAGCTTCGGCAGCGGCGGCATCAGCGGCAGCGGCCTCGGCCAGGGCCACCCCGAGCAGATCGGCTTCGCCGGCAACAGCGACTTCATCCTCACCACCGTCGGCGAGGAGCTGGGCCTGGCCGGAGTGATGGCCGTGATCATGCTCTACGTACTCCTGGCCCAGCGCGGCCTCCGGGTCGGCCTGAGCGCCCGCGACCCCTTCGGCAAACTCCTCGCGGTCGGCCTCTCCGGCGCGCTCCTCCTCCAGGTCTTCGTCGTCGCCGGCGGCGTCACCGGCCTCATCCCCCTCACGGGCAAGGCCCTCCCCTTCCTCGCCAAGGGGGGCTCCTCGTTGGTCGCCAATTGGGTCATGGTGGCCTTGCTGTTGCGGATCAGCGACCGTGCGCAACGCCGGCGTGAGCCGGCTTAAATACTTCCCACGTTTTCGCTGCGCTTTGCTGCGGCCGACGTTTGTGGCTTCCCCGCCGTTGCGCCTGCGGCGGGCGGTGCCGCTGCGCGGGGCTGTCGGCTGCGGTGACGGGCCTCCGCGGGTGGGGGTTGGCCTAGGTGGTCCGGTGCGGCCCGTAGGGCCCGGTTATGGCTTACGGCGGCCAGCCCCCACCCACCCGCACTCACTCCCCCAACGGGAGGGGACGGGCCGGAGGGGCCGGTGTGTGGGACGTAAAGCGAAGCAGTCCCACACAC
>NZ_JBHXFI010000105.1:0-12823 GCF_042724075.1 Streptomyces sp. NPDC127097
TGTCTACACCCGCCCACCCCCCGAAGGGGGGTGGGCGGCGGGGAAAAAACGGGCCGGCGGGCAAACCGCCCCCGTGGCGAACCACCCCGGCGGCGACCCACCCCGGCGGCACACCCCGCGAACGGGTCAGCTCTTGGCCGGGCCGAAGGCCGGGATGACCGAGCCGTCCTTGTACTTGTCCTCGATGAACTTCTTGACCTCGGGGGAGTTCAGGAGCTTGGCCAGCTTCTTGATCCGCGGGTCGTTCTCGTTGCCCTTCTTGACGGCGAGGAAGTTGGCGTAGGGGTTGTCCTTCGTCTTCTCCAGGGCCAGCGCGTCCTTGGAGGGCTTGAGGTGGGCGCCGATGGCGAAGTTGCCGTTGACGATCGCGGCGTCGACGTCGTCGATGCGCGGCGCGGTCTGGGCGGCCTCCAGCTCGGTGATCTTGACGCCCTTGTCGTCCTTGACGTCGGTCAGCTTGGCGTCGGAGCCGACACCGGGCTTGAGGGTGATCACGCCGTTGTCGGCGAGCAGCTTGAGCGCGCGGCCCTCGTTGGAGGGGTCGTTCGGGACCGAGACGGTGCTGCCGGCCTTGAGCTCCGAGAGCTTGTCGATCTTCTTGGAGTAGACGCCGAGCGGCTCGATGAGCACGTTCTGGACGGGCACGATGTGCGTGCCGTTCTCCTTGTTGAAGGTGTCGAGGAACGGCTTGTGCTGGAAGAAGTTGGCGTCGACCTGGCCGTCGTCGGTGACCTTGTTCGGGATCTTGTAGTCGTTGAACGGCTTGACGACCAGCTTCAGGCCCTCCTTGTCCGCCAGCTTGTTCTTGACGAAGTCGAGGATGGCGGCGTGCGGGGCGGGGCTCGCGGCGACGACGAGCGGGGCGTTCTTGTCGCCCTTGTCGCCGCTGGCGGTGGTGTCGGAGGGGGCCGAGCAGGCGCTCGCGCCGAGGGCGACGGCGGAAGCGGCGGCGATGGCGACGGAGATCTTGAGGGTGTTGCGCACGAAGAGTGCCTCTTTCTTGTTCGCACACGGGTTCATGTGCGGTGTCCGCCCGGCAAAGGGTCCGGGCTCTTGGGTGGAGCGGGTGGCTCCGGTATCAGGCGGCTTCGGGGACGGCAGCCGGCTCCTCGGTGCGGTTACGGCGCAGGGAGGAGGCACGGGTGCCGCGCTGGGCGAGCCGGCGGACGATGCGGTCACCGAGCACCTGGACGAGGGTGACCAGGAGGATCAGTTCCACCACGGTGGCGATCATCAGCGAGGTCTCGTACTGCTGGTAGCCGTAGGTGTAGGCGAGGTCGCCCAGACCGCCGCCGCCGACCGCACCGGCGATCGCGGAGTAGCCGATCAGCTGGATGACCAGGGTGGTGACGCCGGCGACCAGCGCGGGCAGCGCCTGCGGGAGCAGCACCTTGAAGACGATGGTCCAGGTGCCGCCGCCCATGGCGTGGGCGGCCTCGACCAGTCCGTGGTCGACCTCGCGCAGGGCGGCCTCGACCAGCCGCGCGAAGAACGGGATGGCGGCGATGGCGAGCGGGACCACCGCGCCGGTCGGGCCGATGGAGACGCCGACGAGGAGCCGGGTGAAGGGGATCAGCACCACGATCAGGATCAGGAACGGGAAGGACCGCCCGATGTTGGTGATCGCGCCGAGCACCTTGTTCACGGCGATGTTCTGGAGGACGGCGCCGCGCTGGGTCAGATGCAGCAGCACGCCGACCGGGATGCCGAGGAGCACCGCGTAGAACGCGGACCACCACACCATGAAGAGGGTGTCGAGCGTGCGGTCGTACAGCAGCGGCTGCATCTCGTTCCAGGTCACTTGGCACCTTCCTTCTGGAGCGTGGCGGCGGGCTCCGGCGTGGCCGGCCGGTCGGCGGGGTCGGCGGCGGTCGCCGCGGCGCTGCCGTCGACGTCCGCCACGTCCACCTGGAGCCCCTGCTCGCGCAGGAAGCCGATGGGCACGACGTTCTCCTCGAAGCGGCCGGGCAGCTCGATGCGCATCCGGCCGATCTGCTTGCCGCCGACGGTGTCCATGGCGGCGCCGAGGATCGAGATGTCGACGTTGTAGGTGCGGGACAGCTCGGAGATCACCGGGCGGGTGGCGGCCGAGCCGTGGAAGGTGATGTCGACGACGGTGCGGTCGTCGGCGGAGGGCTCGCCGCCGACCGGGAACAGCTCCCGGGCCAGCTCGGAGCCGGGGGTGGCGAGCAGTTCGGCGACGGTGCCCTGCTCGATGACGCGGCCGTTCTTCATCAGCGCGGCCGAGTCGCAGATCGTCTTGACGACGTCCATCTCGTGCGTGATGAGCACGATGGTCAGGCCCAGCTTGCGGTTGAGGTCGCGCAGCAGCTGGAGGATGGAGCGGGTGGTCTCCGGGTCCAGGGCGCTGGTGGCCTCGTCGGAGAGCAGCACCTTGGGGTCGCCGGCCAGCGCGCGGGCGATGCCGACGCGCTGCTTCTGCCCGCCCGAGAGCTGGGCGGGGTATGCCTTGGCCTTGTCGGCGAGGCCGACCAGGTCCAGCAGCTCCAGCGCCTTGCGGGAGCGCTCCTTGCGGTCGACCTTGAGGATCTCCAGCGGCAGTTCGACGTTGTCCTGCACGGTGCGTGAGGACAGCAGGTTGAAGTGCTGGAAGACCATCCCGATGTGGCTGCGGGCGGCGCGCAGTCCGGCGCTGGCGCGCTTGCCGCGGCCGGCGATGGAGGTCAGTTCCTGGCCGGCGACGGTGACCGTGCCGGAGGTGGGGCGCTCCAGGAGGTTGAGGCAGCGGATGAGGGTGGACTTGCCGGCGCCGCTCTGGCCGATGACGCCGTACACCTCTCCTTCGCGGACGTGCAGATCGACGCCGTCCAGGGCGGTGACTTCGCGGTCTCCGGAACGGTAGACCTTGGTCAGGCCCGTTGTGGTGATCACAGGGAATTCCGTCACTGTCGAGTGCTCGGCGGCTCGCCCGCCGGGCACGGGGCATTCTTGCGAGTGCGGCAGAGGGGAACAGGGAGCGGCGGCGGGCGCGGGGCCCGGCTCCGGGTTCCGGTGACGCGGGGCGGCCGGGGGCGTCGGGAGTCCGACGTACGGCTCATGGCAGGGTCTCGCTTCGGGGCGCGAGGCTCAGGCGGGGGCCCTCAGCGGTCACACATTCGACACAGGCAACGAGCACCGGGCGTCTGGTACGCCTCGGTCGCAGGGGTGCGGTAGCTCGTCGTGGTCATGCGGGAAGTAAACCAGACAGCTGTGCGGCCCGATCAAGCCAGTCCGGATTGCGGACACCACCGACCGACTCGTGGACAGCCCCTCGGCCGGCGGCAACGATCCCCCTCGACCGGTCCGTGGCCTGCGCTGATGCGGCCGGGCGCGGAGGGAGGGGGCGGGCGGCTGACGGCGCGGGGCCCGGGGCGCTGTGGTCAACGCCACGGTCGGCGTCCCCGCAGCGTGGCCGTGGCCCGGGGCCTCGCGCGGGCGTGCGGACCGCGGTGGGGCCGGGCGCGGCCGCCCGCCCGCCGCCGATTAGCATCGCCCCATGCCCCACAACCCCACGGCGCGCGGCCACGCCGCCCGGAGGCCCCGGTGATCGACGCGCTGACGATCGCGGTCGCGGTGACCGCTCTCGCCCTCGCCGCCTGGTGCGGCTTCGCGGCGTTCCGTGACCAGCCCACCAAGGACTGGCACTTCATCGGCATGGGCCTGGTGTCGCTGCTCGGCATCGTCCAACTGGTCATCGCCGTCGTGCAGTTGTCCCGCGGAGTGTCGCCGGACAAGGGCACCGCGCTCTTCGTTTCGTATCTGCTCGGGGCCGCCGCCTGTGTCCCGGCGACCGGCTTCATGTCGCTCTCGGAGCGCACCCGCTGGGGTTCGGCCACCGTCGCGGCGGGCGCCGTGGTGCTGGCCGTCCTGGAAGTGCGGCTGTTCGACATCTGGGGAGGCGGCAGTGCCTGAGACCACGGGGACCACCCGGCCCACCGAGGCCGGCCCGGCCCGGCGCTCCCTGGGCACCGGCCCCGGCCGGCTGCTGGTCGCGCTCTACGGCATCTTCACCGTCGCGGCCGCCTCCCGCTCGCTGTACCAGCTCCTCGCCCAGTTCGACCGGGCCCCGCTGGCGTACGGCCTCTCGGCGGGCTCCGCGGTCGTCTACGGGTTCATCACCTTCTCGCTGGTGCGCGGCGGCGAGGGCGCCCGCCGGGCCGCGTTCGCCTGCTGTGCGCTGGAGCTGCTCGGGGTGTTCGGCATCGGCACCTGGACGCTGCTCGACCCGTCCGCGTTCCCTGACGCCACGGTCTGGTCGGACTACGGCATGGGCTACCTCTTCATCCCCGTCTTCCTGCCCGTCACCGGGCTGCTGTGGCTGCGCCGGTCGCGTACGGAGCGAACGACGGCCTGAGGCGAGCTGCGCCATCCGGGTGAAGAGCGGGGCCGCGCCTCGCCTCCGGCCGGGCGCCCTGGCTCACTGGAGTCCGACCGGCGTTCAGGGGTTCGCCGGCGCGGAAACGGAGCGGGAAGATGCCGATCAGTCCGAACCAGGGTTCCACCGGCGGCGGTTTCGCGGCGACGCTCACCGGCACCGGTCTCGCCGGGGCCACGGTGGTGCGCTTCGGCACCAAACCGGCCGCCATCACGGCCACTTCGCCCACCTCGGTGTCGGTGGTGGCCCCCTCGGGAGCCGGTGTCGTCGATACCACGGTGACCACACCGGGAGGCACCAGCAATCCGGTGCCCTTCTTCTACGTCCTCCCGCCGGTGATCCTCGATGTCTCGCCGGCGTCCGGGCCGCCGGCGGGCGGCAGCACCGTCACCGTCACCGGGCGCAACCTCACCACCGCCACGTCCGTGCTGTTCGGGGACACCGCCGTGACGCCGACGGTGCTGTCCGACAGTGAACTCACGGCCGTGAGCCCGGCCCACGCGGAGGGCGAAGTGGCCCTGGCCGTCACCGCGCGGGGCGGCGCCGCCACGGCGTCCGGGACCTTCGGTTTCGTGGCCGCGCCGACCGTCACCGGCTTCGGCCCGGCGACCGGTCTGCCCGCGGGCGGCACGCTGGTCGACATCACGGGCACCGCGCTGGCGACGACCACCGAGGTGACCTTCGGCAGCGTCCCGGCCACCTTCGCCGTCCTGTCCGACACCCGGGTCGCGGCCGTCGCTCCCGCCCAGCCCGAGGGCACGGTCACCATCACGGTCACCACCACGGGCGGCAGCGGCGCGGCCCCCGGGGTCTTCCGCTATCTGCTCTGATCCCTGGTCTCTGCCTGACGGGGACGGCCCGAGGCGGACCCGCTCCGCCCGGGGGCGGGTCCGCTCCTGCGCTATGCCTGTGCGACGAGCTCGCCGGCGCCGGCCGGCTGGGGTACTTCCTTCTCCAGCGTGACCACGTTCAGCCGGGGCGTGCGCTGCTCGGTGCCCACGGGTACGTAGCCGTGGCTGCGGTAGAGCCGCAGATTGCCCTCGCTGCGGTGGCCGGTGAACAGGCTGAAGCGGGTGGCCGACCGCTCGGCCGCCAGCCGGCCCTCGACGGCGTCGAGCAGCCGTCCGCCCAGGCCGTGCCGCTGCATCCGCGGGTGCACGATGAGTTTGGCTATCCGTCCGGTGCCGTCCTCGTCGACCGTGCCGCGCACGGCGCCGACCACCTCCTCGCCGAGCCGGGCCACCACGACGCAGCCCTCGCCGAGTTCGGCGCGCAGCGCCTGAAGCGTCTGGGTGAGCGGCTCGATGCCGTAGTCGTCGTACAGCGCGGCTTCCTGCTGGTAGCAGAGGTACTGGAGCTTGAGGATCTGCTCGGCGTCCTGGTCGGTCGCCGCAGAGATGGTCACACTCGTGCCCATGCGCGTATGCCTCCCCTATTCGGTTCGCTGGTCCGGGCGCGCTGAGGGTGAGAGGGGTGCGCCCGGAACGATGTGCCCTGACCGACGGCGCCGTGGGGTACCCGGCGCCGCCATGGCGATGCTGACACCGCCTCTTCCGGAATCCCCGGCGGAGGGCGGCGGCAATCTTCGCCGCGAGCATTCTGCGCAGGCAATCGGGACAAGCGGAACGGACCGGCACCGAGCTCCCCTGTGACATTCCCAACTCAGATGAGAATGCCGGGGAGGTGGTGCCGGTCCGGGCGGCCGGGCGCCGCCGCGGCGGCGGTCCGCGGCCGGCGTCAGCGCTTGCGGAACTCCGCGGCGGCCAGCAGCGCGGTGTCGGGGTTGTCGGAGAACAGGCCGTCGATTCCGGTGCCGAGGTACGCCTTGAAGACCCCGAGGGCGTCACCGTAGCCGTTCGGGTCGGTGCCGCGGCGGTAGTCGGCCGGCAGGAAGGAGTTCTCGTTGCGGATCGTATACGGGTGCAGGACCAGTCCGGCGGCGTGCGCGTCCTTGACGACGGACGTGGGCTCGCCGAGCTTGCCGTCCTTGTCCCGCGGGATGATCACGGTCAGGTCCGGCCCGATGCCCTGGGCGAAGCCGGCGAGCCACTTCAGGCCCTCGGGCTTGACCAGATCGGCGACCTTGCGCGGGTCGCCGGCCTCGGTGAAGTCCCAGGGCCGGGAGTCGAGCGTGGACAGCAGCACGACCTTGGGGCAGTCGACGAGCTTGTCCAGGCGCTGGATGCTGCTGGGCTCGAAGGACTGAAGGAAGTTCGGCGAGTTCTTACGGTGCCGGCCGTGCGCGCGCAGCGCCTTGGCCAGCCGCTCCTCCAGGCCGAGGCCCAGCTTGCGGAAGTACGTGGGGTGCTTGGTCTCGATGTGCAGCCAGACGCGGCGGCCCCGCCTGCGGCCCTCGCGCTCGGCCCACCGCAGCACCTCCTCGAAGGTCGGCACCTCCCACACCCCGTCGTAGAGGGTGTTGTGCTGCCGGGTGCCCGGTATGCGCTCCTTGGCGCGCAGCGTCTTGAGTTCGGCGAGCGTGAAGTCCTCGGTGAACCAGCCGGTCAGCTTCACCCCGTCCACGGTCTTGGTGGTCTTGCGGTCCGCGAACTCGGGGTGCGCGGAGACATCGGTGGTGGCGGTGATGTCGTTCTCGTGGCGGCAGACCAGATGCCCGTCCTTGGTGGGGACGAGGTCCTGCTCGATGACGTCCGCGCCCATGTCCAGGGCGAGTTGGTAGGAGCCGAAGGTGTGCTCGGGGCGGTAGCCGCTGGCGCCGCGGTGGCCGACGATCAGCGGTACCGGCAGTTCCTGGGGCGCCCCGGCCCGCCCGGCCGCGCTCGCCTGGCCGGCTCCGCCGAACACCGCCGCTCCCGCGCCGAGGGCCGCGGCCCCCAGTACCGTCCGACGTCCCGGCTGCTGGCGCTTGTGCATGCGCACGCTCCTTGTCTGAGGCATTCGCTGGTCTTCCGGGTGCTTCCGGGTGTTTTCCGGCGTGCGGTAAGGCGTGTTGCACACCGGCCCACGGAACCCGGCCGATCGTAGGCACGGACGGGCCATGCCGGGGAGACGGACGACAACATCGGGGGGAAGATGGTGGTAACACACGTCAACTGTGCGTATCGACCTCGTGAACCCGATGTGCGCGCGGGAGTAACCCGCGAGTATGGTCCTTGGCTGCGCAGAGTTCTGCGTGCGCTTGACATTGACCAGTCACGACCCGGAGGGCCCGTTGTCCCGCATTGTGCTGAAGGCGATTCTCGGATTCGTCATGCGTGTCCTGTACCGCCCGAAGGTCGAGGGCATGGAGCGCATTCCGGCGACCGGACCGGTGATCCTGGCCGGTAATCACGTCACCTTCATCGACTCGCTGTTCCTGAGCCTGGTGGTCAAGCGCCCGGTGTACTTCATCGGCAAGGACGAGTACGTCACCGGCAAGGGCGTCAAGGGCCGGCTGATGGCCTGGTTCTTCACCAGCGCCGGCATGATCCCGGTGGACCGCGACGGCGGGCACGGCGGGGTCGCGGCGCTGATGACCGGCCGCCGGGTCCTGGAGGAGGGCAGCGTCTTCGGCATCTACCCGGAGGGCACCCGCTCCCCCGACGGCCGTCTCTACCGCGGCCGTACCGGCATCGCCCGGCTCACCCTGATGACCGGTGCGCCCGTCGTCCCGTTCGCGATGATCGGCACCGACAAGGTGCAGCCCGGCGGCAAGGGCCGGCCGCACATCGCGCCGGTGACGGTGCGCTTCGGTGAGCCGCTGGACTTCTCCCGCTACGACGGTATGGACCGCGACCGCTATGTCCTGCGGGCCGTCACCGACGAGGTGATGAGCGACGTGATGGAGCTGTCCGGCCAGGAGTACGTCGACATCTACGCCACCAAGGCCAGGGCCGCCTGACCCGTCCGCCGTCCGCCGGGCCCCATCCGTTCTCCGGATGGGGCCCGTTGCGTGTCCGCTGCGGTGCGGGCGGGTCAGCAGGGCACCCGGAAGCCGCCGGGGGCGCGCTGGCCCTCGGCGCCGCCGGTCAGCGCCGTACGCAGAGCCGCCTCGGGCCGCGGCACCATGCTGCCGTCGGGCTGGAGCAGCTGCTGGCGCTGGGTGATGGTGCCGGTGCGGGCGCCGGGCACCCCCGCGTTCTTGACCGCCACCCGGTTCAACGGGGCGGGGGTCAGCTGCTTCTTGGTGCGGACGAAGGAGACGAAACTCTCGAAGTCACGGGTGTGCCGGACCGGTGCGGTGAAGCCGGTGAAGGCGCTGAAGCCGTCCTGGTTGATGAGGGTGTAGGAGGGGGCGGCGAGCCGGTAGCGGCGGGTGAGGTCGAGGGCGGTGCCGTCGATGAACACCTCGGCCGGGTCGATCCGCCGGCCGACCGCTCCCGCGGCGTCGAAGGTGTAGCGGACGTTGGCGGAGACGGCCAGCGGGGAGAAGCCGAGGCCGCCGCCGGCGGTCGGGGCCCACTGCTCCTCCAGGGCGTCGTGGAGCTGCCGGCCGGTGACGGTGACGGTCATGATCGGGTCGCCGAAGCCGACGGAGTTCCACGCCTGCGCGAAGGTGACGGTGCCGCCCGTCTCCTCGTTACGGATCAGATCGCCGGCGATCACGGCCTGGCCGACGCGTGGCGCGACCGCGATGACGGCGAGGTCCGCGGGGGTGTTGGGGTGGTCGGCGGGATCGGCCGTCGGGTCGAGCGGCTGCCGGCCCGCCCACAGGGCCCAGTCGGCGACGAGGTTGCCCATGGTGCTCTCCCCCACCGCGTTGCGCCGCCGGGTGAAGGAGGCGGTCTGGGTGCCGAGGCGGCTGCGGGCGCGCCGGCTGCCGTAGTCCGCCCAGTAGCCGGCGATCGACTTGAGCTCCGGGTCCGGGGTGACATCCCGGGTGTTGGGGTGGTTGGTGGCGGTGGTCAGCTCCCGGATGACCGCGCCGGTGTCGGGGTCGAGGCGCAGATTGATCTCGTTGACGAGCTGGCCGTAGCAGCCGGCCTCGACGAACGGCCGGGGCACGCCGTCGGGGTCGGGCAGCATCATCGTGAAGGCGGTGTGCCAGTGGCCGGTGACGATGGCGTCGATGTCCGGGGAGGCGCGCAGGGCCAGTTCGTAGGCGGGGCCGGAGGGGTTGCTGCCGCTGGAGAAGTCGCCGCCGGCCACCGCGCCGTCGTGCATGCTCAGCACGATCGCCCGGACGCCGCGGGACCGGAGCTCCGCCGCGCAGCGGTTGGCGGTCTCCAGCTCGTCGAGGGTGCGCAGTCCCGGCTGGTAGGAGCCGGGGAAGGACTCGGTGCCGATGGCGGTCAGATGGATGAAGCCGATTGGCAGCCGGCGGCCGCCGCCGGCGTCCACGTACTCGATGTTGTACGGCGGCAGCACGAGGTCGCCGTTCCCGTTCCACACCATGTTGGCGCTGTAGTAGGGGAACTTCGCGCCCCGGAAGCGGCGGCCGGTGGAGTCCTCGAAGGCGTCGTCGCGGCCGACGACGGGGAAGCTGTCGCCGTCCTCCATGTGTGCGGTGAGGAACGTCGCGGACTTGTCGAACTCGTGGTTGCCGGCCGAGGCGAAGTCCAGGCCCATGGCGTTGAGCGCCTCGATGGTGGGCTCGTCGGCGAAGGTGGCGGCGTCGAACTCCCAGCCGGAGAAGAGGTCGCCGGGGGCGAAGAAGAGGGAGTTGCGGTGGCCGGCGCGCAATCGCTCCAGGTGGGCGGCCATATAGGCGACGCCGCCCACGGTGTAGGTCTTTCCGCCGGCGCCGGTGATGATCGAGTGGGCGCCCGGGGCGCCCTGGAGATAGCCGTGCAGGTCGGTGATGTTGAGGAGCTGGACGTCGACGTATTCGTCGGCGGTGGCCGCGTCGCGGGCGTGGCCGGTGGCGTAGGCGTTGCTGCCGATGGCGCTCGCGGTGGCCAGGGCCCCCGCGGCGGTGAAGAAGGAGCGTCGTCCGATGTCGCGCACTGCGTCACTCTCCTGAGCGGGCCGTCCGTGAGGGGACGACGGGAGAGTCAAGCAAGCCGCTCCGGACGGCCGGTCACCACGATGCGTACCGGGCGTGAACGGGCGGCGGACAGTCGCCCCCGGGGCGTGTCCCGTGGATCATGGCGCGCGCGGGGACCGTGATCCACAGGACACGCCCTGGGGCGCGGTGGGTGCCCGCCGTCCGGCGGAGCGCCGTACCGGGTTACGGGCGTTCCGCCGGGCCGCCGGCCACCGGGCCGGAGTCGCTCCCCGGCTTCGCGCCGGCCGTGGAGAGCTCCGCGGGCCCGGCGGGGGCCGGGCCGCTGGCCAGCTCCTGGCCGCGGAGCAGGAACCACGCGGCCCCGGCGGCGGACAGCAGGACCACCGCGCCCACCCCGGCCGCGACGTCCACGCCCGCGACGAAGGAGTCCTGTGCGGCGCTGATCAGCGCCGCGCCCTGGTCGGCGGGGAGTTGGCCGGCCGTCTCGAAGGCGCCGCCGAGCGATTCGCGGGCGGCGGCGGTGGCGGCTCCCGGGATCCCCGGCGGCACGGCGAAGCCCCGGTAGATGCTGGTCACGATGGAGCCGAGCAGGGCGATGCCGAGCGCGGCGCCCAGTTCGTAGGCCGTCTCGGAGACCGCGGAGGCGGCGCCCGCCTCCTCCTTGGGCACGCTGGAGAGGATCACATCGGCGGTGACGGTGAACGAGAAACCGGCGCCGACGCCGACGACGAAGAGGATGACGCACATCGCGGCGGTGCCGGTGTCGGCGTGCAGTGTGGTGCAGCCGACCAGCGAGAGCCCGACCACGGCGAGGCCGCCGGCGACCACGAGCCGTACGGACAGCCGCCGGGCGACCCAGCCGGCGGCCAGACCGGCGCCCACCGCGCCGACCGCCGCCGGGAGTTCGACGAGCCCGGCGTTCAGCGGCGAGCGCAGCTGCACCATCTGGAGGAACTGGGAGAGGAAGAAGACCAGCCCGGACAGCCCGAGGATGGTCAGCAGATCGGCCAGCACCGCTCCGGAGAAGCCCCGGTGGTGAAAGAGCTTCATGTTCAGCAGCGGTGAGGGCAGGGTGAGCTGCCGGCGGACGAACACGAACAGGGCGAGCACTCCGACGACGGCCGCCAGGGCGATGTCCCAGCGGTAGCCGTGCACCGCCGCTTCCTTGATGGCGTAGACGACGGAGACGATGCCCACCAGGGCCAGCAGGACGCTGGGGATGTCCCAGGGGCCGGGATCCGGATTACGGGACTCCGGGATGACCTTGGCGCCGACGGCCACCAGCAGCAGCATCACCGGCAGGTTGATCAGGAAGACCGAGCCCCACCAGAAGTGCCCCAGCAGAAAGCCGCCGAGGACCGGGCCGACGGCCATACCGGCCGAGGCCATGGCGCCCCAGATGCCGACGGCCAGACTGCGTTCCTTGGGGTCGTGGAAGAGGTTGCGGATCAGCGCCAGCGTGGACGGCATCAGCGTCGCACCGGCGACGCCCTGGAGCGCCCGGGCCAGGATCATCATCTCGGGCGTGGTGGCGTACGCGGCGAGCACCGACATCGCGCCGAAGCCCACGGAGCCCAGCAGCAGCAGCTTCTTGCGGCCGATGCGGTCGCCGAGGCTGCCCATGGAGACCAGCAGACCGGCGATGACGAAGGAGTAGATGTCACCGATCCACAGCAGCTGGGTGCCGGACGGCTGGAGGTCTTCGCTGAGGAAGGGGGTGGCGAGGCCGAGGACCGTGGCGTCGACGCCGACCAGGAGGACGGCGAGGACGAGGACGGCGAGTGCGAGCCAGCGGCCCGGCCGGGGCTGGTCGTCCACATGGGCCGAGCCCGCCGGTCCTGACGCTATGGTCTCGGTCATTTCTCCATGCTCCGTCGGATGCCGCCGAGCAGCAGCTCGGCGATCGAGTGGTGAAGGTCGTTACGGGCGACCCGCCCTTCGTGGACGGCCCAGGCGCCGGCGCCGATCAGTCCGTAGAACGCCTCGGTGAGCCAGGCGGCGCTCAGGTCGATCCGGAAGCCGCCCTCTTCCTGGCCGCGTCGGAAGAGCGCGGCGAGGCGGGCGTCGAGCTCGGCCCAGCCGGCGTTGATCTCGCCGTCCTCGAAGAGCTGGTTCTCGGTGAAGAGGAAGGACACCACGGCGGCGACCGGTTCGGTTTCGGCGATCAGCCGGCGCAGCGCGTCGGCGGCGTCCCCCTCGTCCAGCCGGGCCGCGTCCATCGCCTGCCCGCACTGTGCGATGCCGTAGTCCTCCAGCGCTCTGATCAGCGCGTCCCGCCCGGCGAAGTGCCGGTGCAGGGTCGCGCGGCTGATGCCCGCGGCGCGGGCGATCTCGTCCATCGGTGTCGAGGCCCGCCGGGTGAGCAAGGCGGCGGCTTCCTTGAGTACACGTTCACGATCCACGGCCATGAGACACACAATAGCTGAATGAGACGTCAATGTCTCACCCGCGACTGACTCCGCGCATGCGACGGCGGCCCGCCCCCCCAGCTCCGCCCCCGGGGGGGCCGCCGGCGGCAGGCCGATCCGGCGAGCCCCCCTCCAGTGTCTTATAAACAAAAA
>NZ_JBHXFI010000106.1:0-12792 GCF_042724075.1 Streptomyces sp. NPDC127097
ACCGAACGCCGCCTCCGGGCCCGAGTGCCCGGAGGGGAGGCCGCCCAGGATCCGCTCGACGGAGTCGAGCATCGCCTCGGCGTTCGGCGGGCGGTCCGTGGGCTCCTTGCTCAGTGCCCGCAGCACGAGCGCATCGCACTCGGGAGGCAGCTGGGGCACATGGGCCGACGGGGGCTCCGGGGTGGCCTCCACATGCTGGAGTACGAGGTCCATCACGCCCTCACCGAGGAACGGCGGACGCCCCGTCAGCAATTCGTACAACAGACAGCCGGTGGAATAGAGGTCGGCGGGGGCACCCACGGCCCCTCCCCGGGCCTGTTCCGGGGAGAGGTACGGGGGAGTGCCGACGACCGTGGTGTCCGGCGGCAGGTCCGCCCCCGGCACCGCCACGAGCCGTGCGATGCCGAAGTCCGTCACCTTGACGGCGCCGTCGTGGGTGAGCATCACATTGGCGGGTTTGATGTCGCTGTGGACGATGCCGCTGTGATGCGCGTGCGCCAGCGCCTTCAGCACTCCGGCGATCAACTCCAGCGCCCTGGCGGGCGGGAGCCGGCGCCGGTCGTGCAGCAGGTCCGCGAAGGTCGCCCCGTCGACCCGTTCCATCACGATGTACGGAACGAACGTGCCGTCCACCATGTCCTCGTCGGTGTCGTAGACCGCGACGATCGACGGGTGGTTGAGCGACGCCGCCGAGCGCGCCTCGCTCCGGAAGCGTGCCAGCGACTTCGGGTCCCCGACCAGGTCGGACCGCAGGGTCTTGACCGCGACGCCGCGGCCGAGCCGCAGGTCGTGCGCGGAGTGCACCTCGGCGGTGCCGCCCCGGCCGAGCCGGTCCCCCAGCTCGTACCGGCCGCCCAGCCGGCGTACTCCCGCGGTGTGCGGGCCCGGGGGAGAGCCCACGGATGCCCCCGCCTCCATTACCGGCTCCTCACTGAGAGTCCTCGGCCGCGTCGGCGTCGGCGTCGTCCGCCGCCTTCTCGGCGTCCTGGATCTTCTTCTCCATCTCTGTTTCCTCGGCGGATGAACCGGAGGATCCGGATGAACCGGATGGCTCGGCGGGCCCCTGTGACGCCGAGGACGACGCACCGCTGCCCGCGGAGCCCCCGGAGGGCGCCTGGCCGGAATCTCCCGAACAGCCGGTGGCCGCCAGGACCGGTACCGCGACCGCTGCCGTCAGCAGCAGCGCGATCCGCCGGGACCGTCGCCTCATGAGCCGCTGCCGCCCTTGGCGTCGTTCTTCTTCTCGCACCAGGCCGCGACGGCCTTGAGGTCACGGAGCTTCCGGGTGAGGTCCGGCTTCAGCTCCTTGCGGTGGGTGAGCCGGTCCTGGAGGTACGTGGCGACCTCCTCGTGGCCCTTGGAGTGGGCCTTCTGCACGCGCGCCGCCATCCGCGCGATCGAACCGCGGGTCTGCGCATCGCCGTTGAGGCGGTCGAGCGCCTTGTTGATGCGCTTCTCCAGGTGGGGCACCCGCTCACAGAGGCTCTTGCCGTGGCCCGCGTGGCCGGTCTTCGGGGCCGTTGCCGCGGGCGCGGAGGCGGGGCTGTCGGAGTCCGCCGCGTTCGCCGGCCCCGCCGTGGTCAGCAGGGAACCGGCGAGCGCGAGTCCGGCCAGAACTCCTGCCACTGCGGTCTTGGGACGCTGCATGGTGGTGCTCCCTTCCAGGAACGAATGGCTTCCCGGAAACGAAGGGCTTCCGGAAAGGGGTGGACGCGGCCGCATCCGGTCTCCCGTGGAGGCGGACCGGCCGGTGGCACAGAACGTAGGGACGTTCCTTGTGGGGATCTTGTGACTCGGCGCGGTGTGCGGCGTCCCGTGGAGGAGCCGAGGTCAGGGGCCCGGGAGACGTGCGCCGACACAAGGAATCCACAAGGAAGGTCCTTACGCTCCGGGTCAGTTGAGCGTCAGCCTCCGCGTCAGCGGCAGTGCGCGCACCGAGCCGTCGACCCCCGGGAGACACCGTGGACCGCGCTGATTTCCGCATGCCGGACGAGCCCTCCCGTACGAGCTCGGCCACCCTCGCCGTCCTGGGGCCGCGTGCACTGCGGCTGCCCCTGAGCGGCTGGCTGCTGCGCCTCGCGCGCGGCTCCGAGGGCCGCCCGGCGCTGGAGGTGCACAGCGGGGCCGGACTGATCGATGTGTCCGTTGTGAGCACGCTCTGTGTCTCGCCGCTCAGGGGCGCCCGGCGCGGCGGCGGGACGGCGGCGCCCTGGTCGCTGGCGTGGGGGCAGTTGCCGACCGGCGCCGATGTCGTCGAGGTGTCCTTCCGCGGGTGGCGGCGCAGCCGGTGCGTCCAGGCGGTCACGCTCGCCGATGCCTACTGGGTCGCCGAGGTCGACGGCCACTTCCGCTCGGTGACCTGCTCCGCGGGGGCGGGCCGGGTGACGACGCGGGTGGCCAGGGAGGCCCGGCGGCGGGAGGGGTGAGCGGCAGGCTCCTAGCGGGAGGAGAGGGTCGGGGCGGGCCCCGGCTCGTGCTCCGGCTGCGGGTGGACCCTGATGACTACTCCGGGGCGGACCCTGACAAGGGCCGGTGAGTGGACTCCTGGGTGGGCCCTGGCAGGGGCCGGGGAGCGGACTCGGGGCCGGGCCCCGGAACGAACTCCGGGGCGAACCCCTCGGCCGGAATCTCGCTCAGCCAGACGCGGCGCAGCGGCAGTTGCAGGGTGCGGGTGTCGGCCTCCACATCCACGGGACGGGGCAGCCGCACCTCGAACCGGGCGCCGGTCCCCGTGGGCCGGTCCATGATCTCCACGGTGCCGCGGTGCAGGGCGATCTGCTGGGCCACCAGGGTCAGCCCCAGCCCCGAGCCCGGGCTGTCCGTGCGCCGGTGGAACCGCTGAAAGACCTGCTGACGCTCTTCCGGCGCGATGCCCGGACCCTCGTCGTCCACGGTGAGCACGGCGACCGGATCCGCCGGTGAGCCGCCCGGCCGCAGCACCGCCTCGACCCGTGCCGGTATGCCCGGCCGGCTCCCGTGGACCACCGCATTGCGGAGCAGGTTCTCCACCGCCATCCGGAGCCCCGGCTCCCAGGCGCTCAGCCGCAGCCCGGGAGCGATGTGCGCGGTCAGCCGGACGCCGGGGTGGTGCCGTTGCACCTCGTCCACCGCCACGGCGACCAGCTCGGAGAGGTCCACCGGACCAAAGGCGCCGGCCTCCACCAAGTCGCCCTGGGCGAGCGCCCGGAGCGCGGTCAGCGTGCCCATCAGCCGCTGCTGTCCGGCGTGCAGGTCGTCCAGGACCTCGGCACGGTCGGCGGGGTCGAGGTCCGGGTGGTCGGCGAGGATGTCCAGATTGGTCTGCATGCCCATCAGCGGGGTGCGCAGTTCGTGCGAGGCGGTCGCGGAGAAGGCCCGCGCGGTGGCCAGCGCCTCCTGGGTCCGCGCCGCCTGCTCGTCGTACCGGGTCAGCACGGTCTGGAGGGTGCGGGCCAGGTCGTCCACCTCGGTGATCCGTGACCGGGTGTGGTCCAGACGGGCCGTGCTGGTGCGGGGGTCCAGCCCGCCGGCCCGGCGTTGCAGCCGGCGCAGCGGCCGGGTGGCGCGTCCGGCGATGGCCAGGGAGAGCAGCCCGGTCAGTGGTGCGGTGATCAGCGCCACCAGGACGATGCGCCGCTGTACGGTGTCGATCTTGCCGCTCCCGGCCGATCCGCGGGAGAACACCCACAGCGTGCCGTGCGGGTTCCGGGCGCTCGAACCGCGCACCTCCACCGACAGCGCGCGCCAGGCTTTCTTGTGGGACCGCACGGTCACCGGGGCGGATGCGGCCTCCGGCAGGGCCACGGTGCCGGCGGGCTGGGGGCCGGCCTGGGCCACCACCCGGTTCGCGGGCCGTACGGGCCTGGCAGCCTGCCCGGCCGGGGTTGCCTGGCCCTGGCTCGGGTTCTGCCCGCGCGAGGTCCCGTTCTGCCCGCCCGTGGTGGTGCCTTGCCCGCCGGTCGTCGTGTGCCGGCCGCCGGTGGCTGCGTCCCCACCGCCGTTACCGGGCGCCCCCGGCTTGTCCGCGGCCGTGAGGAGCCGCACCCCGACGTCGAGGCCCGCGTCGAGCAGCCGCCGCTCCTGGTTCGCCGCCTTCCGCGGCTGTCCGCTGTCCTTGGTCCGCAGCAGCCCCCTGGCCAGCGGCAGCAGCACCGCCGCCCGCTCCCGCAGATGGGCGTCCTGCTCGGCGTGCACGTCATGGGTGACCAGGCGCAGGAGCAGCAGCCCCGAGCCCAGGACCAGCAGGGGCATGGCGATGCCCATCGTGAGGGCGATCCGGGTCGAGAGCCTCATCGTGCGGACCCCTTCCGGCCGCCCGTCCATCCGTCCGCCCGGGTTTCCGTCCGCCCGGCCGTCCGTCCGAGCCGTCCGTCCGCCTGCCCGTCCATCGCTGGGCCCGTTCGTCCGGCCGTCTGTCCGCCCGCCTGCCCAGCAGCCCCTCCGCCCGTTCGCCCAGCCGTGTTTCCGCCCGCCCGCTCGCCCGCCCGCAGGACGAAGCCGACGCCGCGGACCGTATGGACCAGGCGTGGTCGCCCGTCGGCCTCCAGCTTGCGCCGGAGGTAGCTCACAAAGGTGTCGACGGCATCGGTGCGCACGGCGAAGTCGTATCCCCACACCCGGTCCAGCAGTTGGTCTCGCGTGAGCACGACCCCCGCGTTGCGGGCGAGCACCTCCAGCAGCTCGAACTCCCGCCGGGTGAGCTGGACCGGTGCCCCCTGGTACGTCACCTCGCGGGCCGCCGTGTCGAGGACGAGGTCACCGATCCGCACCTCGTCCCTGCCCCCGGGCGGACGGCGGCGCAACAGGGCCTCCAGCCGAAGCACCAGTTCCTTGAGCGCGAACGGCTTGACCAGGTAGTCGTCGGCCCCGGCCTGGAGCCCCGCGACCCGGTCCTCCAGCTCGTCCAGCGCGGACAGCATCAGGACCGGCACTTCGTCCCCGTTGGCGCGCAGGGTGCGGCAGATGTCGGTGCCGCTGAGGCCCGGCAGGGAGACGTCCAGGACGACCACGTCCGGGGGACGCTCCGTCAGTTCTGCAAGGGCCGCCGGACCGTCCTCGGCGAGTGCCACGGTGAACCCGTTCAGCCGGAGGCCGCGCCCGAGGGAACGCAGGATCATCGCGTCGTCATCGACGACCAGGACTCGGTCCGGGCGCTTCGCCGCGCACATTCCAGGCTCCGCTTTCGTCTCAGCGGGGGGTTCATCCGCTCGCCCCGCAGTTGTTGCAGCACCATCGGCCGTCCGGCCCCTGGACCACAGAGCTACCGCATCGTGTGCAGTTCACTGTCGACGCCGTCCCGGTTCGCTGACCACCCACCGACGGCACTCCCTGCAAGGTAGCCGCGGCGCGACCGTAGAGCGCAATCTTGTGGATTCTCTGTGGCTGTCCGGTACGCCCGCCCCTCACTCCGGCCGGCACGGCATCCCGCAGCATCTCCGAGGGGGTGAGGGGCGCCCATTCCCGCGCGAAGAATGAAGAATGAAGTCGGCCGAGCAGAAATCGATGTCGGATCTTCCTCCTTGTGGTGAGGGCCCTGAGGAAAGGCTTCCCGGCGGCGCGCCAGGATTTCAGAATGGGTAGGGCGTAGGCGGTTCTTCTGCCACGGGTACGCGAAACGACGGATCGGTGATTTTCCGGCTCATGTGTGAGCTTGACGAGATTCTCGCGGCCTTGGCCGATGAGGCACAGCGCCTCGTTCCGGTCTCCTCGGGGAAGGCGCGCCGGCTCTTGTTGCCGTCCCTGTTTCCAGTGGTCCCGGCGACGGCGCTGCCGGTGCGCGGCCCCACGGCCACCCGCCGTCGCCGCCGGAGGCCCCGCCGGTGGTCGTCAGCGGGCAGCCGTCGTCGTCACGGTGTATCCGAGTTCGCTCGGTGACTTCCCCAGCGGTGGGCTGAGGAAGCGGACGGGTCTCCTTTCCCCCGGGGCGAGACATCGTTTCCCTCCATCGATATCCGTTTCCTCCCTTGATTGACGCACTGTCAGCAACTCGGATTGTGGTCACTGACGGCGTGAGAGTCGAAGCGGAGGGTGGCGGAATGGGTAATGCGGCTGGTGGTTGGTCGAGTTGGAGGCATGGGCGGTGGGGCGCCGGCAAGGCAATGCCGGTCCTTTTGTCGCGGGCTTGTGTGATTTCGTCGAATTCAGGGCGCTTTCGGGTGCTCACAGGTCGGCCTGTGCTCCGAGTGGGGTGGGGCTTCCCGTGGTTGCCGTAATGACGGGGTCTGGCTCTGCGGCTGTGGGGTCTGTGGCGGCGGGGGCGCCGTCAGGGTCTGCGTTCAGCTCCGTCCGCAGCTGCTTGCTGAAGCCGAAGAAGTAGGTGGCGAGGAAGCCGACGAGGTAGCCGACGGCCAGGCCCAGGGCGTAGACGACGAGGGTGGTGGCGAGCGGCTGGTTGCCCTTGACCAGGGGGAACAGGGCCCAGCCGGAGGGGCCGATGGCGGTGGAGCCGACGGCGTCGCCGAGTTGGTTGAAGAGGCCGACGAAGGCGCCACCGGCTGCGCCGCCCAGGCAGGCCGTGATGAAGGGGCGGCCCAGGGGGAGCGAGACGCCGTAGATCAGGGGTTCGCCGACGCCCAGGAACCCTGCGGGGAGGGCCGACTTGATGGTTCGGCGGATCGAGCGGTTGTGGGGGAGGCGGAGGTAGACGGCGATCGCGGCGCCGACCTGGCCCGCGCCGGCCATGGCGAGGATCGGGAGCAGGACGGTGTAGCCCTGCTGCTCGATGAGGGTGGTGTGCAGCGGGATGAGGGCCTGGTGGAGGCCCAGCATGACGAGGGGGAGGAAGAGGCCGCCCAGGACGAGGCCGGCGAACGCGCCGCCGTGGGCCAGCAGCCAGTTGGCGCCCGTGCCGATGGCGGTGGCGACCTCGCCCGCGACGTACATCAGGCCGAAGAGAGTGACCAGGCCGGTGACCAGGACCGTAACGGTGGGGGTGACCAGGACGTCCAGTGCCTCGGGGACGGTCTTGCGGCACCGCTTCTCCACCTGGACGGCGAGCAGCGCCGCGGCCAGTGCGCCGAGCACCCCGCCCTGGCCGGGGGAGAGGTGCTGGCCGAAGGCGGTGATGTGGGTGACGCCGGGGAAGACGATGACGGCGGCGACCGCGCCGCCGAGAATCGGGGTGCCGCCGAATTCCCTGGCGGTGTTGTAGCCGACGAAGACGGCGATGAGGGACATGAAGCCGGAGGCCATGGCGGCGAGGGCGGGGACGACGGACGGCAGTTGACCGAGGTTGGTCAGCAGACCGTTGATGCCGGCGATGATGCCGCAGCCGATCAGGGCCGGGATCAGCGGGACGAAGATATTGGCGATCCGGCGGAGGAACAGCTTCACCGGGGTGGCGTTCCGCGCCTTCTGCCGGGCCTTGAGGGCGGCGCCTTGGGCGGCCAGTTCGCCGGCGGAGGTGGGGGCGTCGGAGGCGGGGGCACCAGCCGTCGCGGGTGGTGCCGGGGCCGGGGGCGCTCCGGCAGGGGCCGTAGCCGGTGCGGGTGCGGCGGCCGCTGGTTCCGGGGCCGGTGGGGTGTCGCGGGACTGTGCCGCCAGGCGCTCGAATTCCGGGGTGACCCGGGCGACCGTCCCGGGGCCCAGCACGATCTGGTACGTGTCGTCCTCGACCACGCCCATGACCGCCGGCAGGGCCTTGAGGGCGTCGTCCTGGACCAGGGAGCGGTCCTGGATGCCGAGGCGCAGCCGGGTCATGCAGTGCTCGATGGAGGTGAGGTTTCCGGCGCCGCCGACGAGAGGGAGGAGCGCGGCAGCGAGGGCGCGGTTCTTGTCTTCGGGCATATGCGGTGCCTTGCTGTGCGGACAAACGAGGGAGGGGGCCGGGGCCTCATACGGGCCGGACGGGCGGGCAGTAGTGGGTCTCAGTGGTCCTTGGCGGCCTGGAGGGCGGCGCGGAGATGGCCGTCGGCGGCGTCGAGGAGGCGGCCTGCGGTGGGGGCGTCGACTCCGCCGAGGAGGGTGAGGATGGCGTTCTTCACCTCGCCGTCCGTGCTGCGCAGCGCCGTCTCGATCTCCTGGTCGGAAGCGCCGGTGGCGAGCGCGACGATACGGCGCGAGCGGGCCCGCAGCTTCTCGTTGGAGGCGCGGACATCGACCATCAGATTCCCGTAGGTCTTGCCCAGCCGGATCATGGTGATGGTCGAGAGCATATTGAGCACCAGCTTCTGGGCGGTGCCCGCCTTGAGCCGGGTGGAGCCGGTCAGCAGCTCGGGGCCGACCACGACCTCGATGCCGTGCTCCGCGGCCGCGGCCAGCGCCGAATCGGCGTTGCAGGACAGCCCGATGGTCAGCGCGCCCAGGGCGCGGGCATGCTCGACGGCCCCGATCGCATAGGGCGTCCGGCCGGAGGCCGAGATGCCGACGACGGTGTCCAGCTCGGTCAGGCCGATCGCGCTCAGATCCTCGCTCGCGAACTTCGTACTGTCCTCGGCGCCCTCGACGGCGGTGACCATCGCGGACGGGCCGCCCGCGATCAGCCCGAGCACCTCGGAGGGGTCGGTGTTGAACGTCGGCGGGCATTCGCTGGCGTCCAGCACCCCGAGGCGGCCGGCCGTGCCGGCGCCGGCGTAGATCAGCCGGCCGCCGCGGGCCATCCGCGCGGCGGTGGCGTCGATGGCGGCGGCGATCTCCGGGAGCCGCCGGGCGACGGCGGCGGGGACCGTGGCGTCCTCGTCGTTCATCGTGCGGGCGATGTCCAGGGTGGGGCGGCGGTCGATCTCGGCGAGCTCGGGCCGGTACGCCTCGGTGGTGAGGGTGTCCAACTGGGCGCGCAGATGCGCGTGGTCGTCGGTGGAGGTCATGGCGTGGCGACTCTCTTTGGGTCGGGCTCGTGGGGGGCCGTGGTTTTTCGGCTGTCCCGCCGCCGGGTGCCGTCGTGCCCACCTGTGCCGTCCCGGCGGCACGTGGCCCACAACGGCGGGGCGGTGCGAGGTCAGCGCTGGTTGTTGCGCGGCGAGTGGCGGTGGGCGAGGGCCTCGTACGAGGCGGACAGCGCGGGGGCCGCGGTCTCGTACGTACGCTGCGCGACGCCTATGAACAGGCAGTCCACGACCAGCAGCTGACTCGTCCGGGACGACATCGCGGCCGGGCGCAGCTCGCTCTCGCGGGCCGTGGACGTGGTCAGGACGTGGTCGGCGTACGAGGCGATCTCGCCGTCCGGGCGGCCGGTGATGGCGATCGTCGTCGCGCCGTGGTCGAAGGCCACCCGCAGGGGCTCTATGACATCGGTGGTCCGCCCGGAGTGCGTGATGGCGATGGCGACATCGCCGGTGCGCATCTGCACGGCGTTCGTCACGGCCAGATGCGGGTCCGCGTGCGCATGCGCGATCAGGCCGATGCGCAGCAGCTTCTGGACGAGGTCCTGGCCGACGAGGTTGGAGGCCCCTATGCCGTACACATCGATACGGCGGGCACCGGCGAGCGCGGCGACGGCGGCTTCGAGCTGGGTGACGTCCAGCGCGGCGGCGGTGTCGGCCAGGCACTGCTGCTCTTCCTGCGCCAGCTTCGTGACGACATCGACGAGCGAATCATCGACCGCTATGTCCGCGGTCACCGCGGGCGCGCCGCCGGCCGCCTGCTGCGCGGCGAGCGCGGCGAGGGCGAGGCGCAGATCGCGATAGCCCGGGTAGCCGAGCAGCCGGGAGGTCCGCACGACGGTGGCCTCGCTGGTGCCCGTGCGCTCCGCGAGGCCGGTGACGGTCAGGGCGGCGCAGCCGGCCGGGTCGCTCGCGACGGTCTCGGCGACCCGCTGCATGGAGCGGGTCATCGTCGGTGCGAGGGTGCGGACCTTGGCGGCCAGGGCCGCGGGGACGGGTGGGGCCGGGGCCGGTCGGGTCTCGACGGCCATGTCCTTGAAAGTTTCCTTCACGCTACTGCTCACGCTTGAAAAGTAATTTCATCGACCGCTCGGCGTCAATACCCTCTGTGAGTGCTGTGGACAGAGCGAGAGGCCGCGGCGTGGGCTGTGGACAACTCCGCTGGGCGGCCGGCGGCCGGGAGACAATGGGGGGCATGGAGATGGAACAGGCATTGCACGCCGCGCGGGCGCTGGTGCTCGCCGACCTGATGGCGGACAAGGTGGCCGACGCCGACATCGTCTCGCTCGTGGAGGATGCGGTCGTCCACCGCCGGTGGTGGGTGGAGCAATGGCCTGAAGGCGCGGCATTCGTTGCAGGACTCATAGCGCAGGACGTCCAGGACGCCCTCCTGGACCGCTACGGCCGCTGGCCGCTGTGCCCCGTGTGCACGGAGTCGGGGGATCCCCATGCACTCGATGTCGAACCGGAGTTGGGCACCGATCCGCATTGGGTCTGCCCCAAGACAGCTGTCGCGGTGGCCCGGGTCGGCCGGCTCGGCACCCCGATGGAAGGCTGAGGTGGTCGATGGTGCGGCGGGCTGACATGGCGATCCGGCCGGAGCGCTGAGGTGGCGATCTACATCGATCCGCCCACCTGGCCGGGCCACGGCCGGATGTGGTCGCATCTGGTCAGCGACCACTCCTTCGACGAACTGCACGCCTTCGCGGCGCGGCTCGGCGCGCCCCGGCGGGCGTTCGAACGCGACCACTACGACCTGCCGGCGGAGCGGTACGGCGACGCGGTGCGCGCCGGCGCCGTGGAGATCGGCTCCAAGGAGCTGGTGCGCCGGCTGACCGCGGCCGGTCTGCGCCGCCCCAAGCACCGGCCGGCACCCCGTACGGCCCGCCGCGGCGCGTCGTAGCGGTGGCGCGGCGGCGGGTCCCCGCACGATGGGCCTGACCGTGCGCCGCACCACAAGGGAACAGCTATGCCAGCCAGCGAAGACGGACACCCGGCCACCGACCTCGACCCGAACTACAGCAGCCCGGACGCCACCGCGACCGCCTGGCCCGCGGCCGTCGGCGGAATGACCGAGGCCGAGATCTTCTGGCTCACCACCGTCCGGCCCGACGGCCGCCCGCATGTCACCCCGCTGCTCGCCGTCTGGGCGGACGATGCGCTGCACTTCTGCACCGGCCCCGAGGAACGCAAGGCCAAGAACCTCGCCGCCAACGCGCACTGTGTGCTGACGACCTCGACGGCCGGCGGGAACGACCTGCACGCGGGGCTCGATGTGGTCGTCGAGGGCGAGGCGGTGCCGGTGCGCGACGAGCCCACGCTGCGCCGGCTGGCCGATCTCTACGGCGAGAAGTACGGCAGCGACTGGCACTTCGACGTCCGCGACGGTGCGTTCTACGGGGAGGGCAACCGGGCCGTGGTCTTCCGGGTCGAGCCGGTCACGGCCTTCGGGTTCGGCCGGGGTGAGACCTACAGCCAGACGCGGTGGACGTTCGACGGCGGAGCCTGAACGACCGGTCGCGGCGCCCTTCCCACGGGTGTCAGCGGTGCCCCGCCGCCCCCGTCGCCTTCGCGGTCTCCGTCGCCTTCGCGGTCTCCACCGACTGCGCCGTGTCCTGCGCGGCGGGCGTGGCGGTGACCGAGGAGGCGATCAGCCGGGACTGGTTCGTCGCGCGGTGCAGCCGGAACGCAAAAGCGGTGGTGACCACGGCCCCCGCTGCCAGCGCGGCGCCGGTCCAGGCCACGGACGGGTAACCCCAGCCCGCGCCGATGGCCAGCCCGCCGAGCCAGGGGCCCAGGGTGTTGCCGATGTTGAACGCCGCGGTGGTGGTCGCGCCGGCCAGCGTCGGCGCGGCGTTCGCCACGTTGAACATCCGGGCGTTGAGGGCCGGGGCCGTGGTGAACGCGGTCACCCCGAGCATCAGGGAGAGCGCGACGGCGGCGACCGGGCTGTGCGCGGTCAGCGCCAAGACGGCCAGTACGGCGGTGGACGCGGCGATGCCGCCGAAGAGTGTCCCGAAGAGGTGCGCGTCGGCGATTCGGCCGCCGATGAACGTACCCGTCAGCGCGCCGACGCCGAAGAGGGCGAGTACCGTCGGCACCCAGCTCTCGGCGAGGCCGGCGGTGTCGGTCAGCAGCGGCGAGAGGTACGAGAAGAGCGCGAAGACCGCGGCGCCGTTCAGGGCCGTGGCGGTCAGGGCCAGCCACACCTGCTTGTCCTTGTAGATGCCCAGCTCACGGCGCAGCTGCGGGCGGTCCTCGCCGGTGGGCACGGCCGTACGCGGCACCAGCGCGATCACGCCGAGCAGACCGAGCGCGGTCAGGCCGGCCACCGCCCAGAAGGCAGCGCGCCAGCCGGCGTGCTGGCCGAGCAGTGCGCCGGCCGGGACGCCGGCGATGTTGGCGATGCTCAGGCCGCCCACCATCACGGCCATCGCGCGGGCCCGCGCGGTCACCGGCACCAGCGAGACCGCGACCGCCGCGCCGACCGCCCAGAAGCCGGCGCAGGCCAGGGCGCTCAGGATGCGCGAGACGAACAGCACGCCGTAGGAGGGGGCCAGCGCGCCCGCCACCTGGCCGAGGCCGAACACCGCGAGCAGCGCGATCAGCGTCGTCCGTCGTGGGAGCCGGAGCGTTGCCGCGGCCAATACCGGGGCACCGACCACCATGCCGATCGCGAAGGCGGAGACCAGCAGACCGGCCTGCGGAATGGAGACGTCCAGGTCGCGGGCCAGGGGTTGGAGGATGCCGGAGAGCATGAACTCGGAGGTACCGAGCGCAAAGACGGACAGGCCGAGGACGTACACGGCAATGGGCAGGCGGGCGCGGTCGGGCTGAGCGGGCATGTCAGCTACTAACAGCGGTAGGACGGCTTACATTCCTGGCTCGGCGGGTTCTTTGCGGGTTTGCCGTGGGCTTGGGCCGGTTGCGCCTACGGCGGGTGGGTGGCGGGTCGGAGGGGACGCCCGGTACCCCGTCCTCGGCGCGGGCGGCC
>NZ_JBHXFI010000107.1:0-11412 GCF_042724075.1 Streptomyces sp. NPDC127097
CGCTCCTGAACGGCCTCGCGCGAGCCGGCGACCGACACCATGCCACCCCGCCCGGCCAACACCCGACCGATGGCCTGACTGCGCAACGCCACCACGCGGGCACCGTCACGCAGCGACAGAATGCCCGCGACGCAGGCCGCGGCGATCTCACCCTGAGAGTGACCGACCACAGCCGACGGCACCACGCCACAGTCCTCCCAGACCGCAGCCAACGACACCATCACCGCCCACAGCACCGGCTGCACCACATCAACCCGCGTCAACGCGTCCTCGTCGGACAGCACCTCATCCAACTTCCAGGACACGAACTCCGACAGCGCCGCACTACACTCAGCCATCCGCCCCGCGAACACCGGGGAGGCAGCCATTAGTTCGTCCGCCATGCCCAGCCACTGCGAACCCTGACCAGGGAAAACCAGCGCTACACGGGCACCGGCTCCGGTGCCGGTCGAGCCCCGCACCACGCCCGCAGGGTCCGCCCCCGCAGCCAGCCCACGAAGGCCCGAGAGCGCCTCGTCACCATCAGCGGCGAGCACCACCGCCCGGTACTCCAACCCCGCCCGCGTACTCAGCAGCGAGAACCCCACATCAGCAGCATCCAGCCCCGGACGGTCCGCCACGAAGGACGCCAACCGCCCCGCCTGGGCAACCAACGCCTGCTCCGAACGCGCCGACAGCACCCACGGCACCGGCCCCGGCCCCGTCACCGGAGCAACCGACTCCACCCGCTCCGCTTCAGGTGCCTGCTCCAGCACCACATGCGCATTCGTCCCACTGATGCCGAAGGACGACACACCCGCCCGACGCGGCTGACCGCTCTCCGGCCAGTCCCGGGCCTCCGTCAGCAGCTCCACCGCACCCGCGGACCAGTCCACATGCGACGACGGCTCGTCCACATGCAGCGTCTTGGGCAGCACACCGTGCCGCAGCGCCATGACCATCTTGATGACGCCGGCCGCGCCGGCCGCCGACTGGGTGTGTCCGATGTTGGACTTGATCGAGCCCAGCCACAGGGGCCGGTCCTCGGGGCGGTCCTGGCCGTACGTGGCGAGCAGCGCCTGGGCCTCGATCGGGTCGCCCAGCGTCGTACCGGTGCCGTGCGCCTCCACCGCGTCCACATCCGACGCGTCGAGTCCGGCGTTGGCGAGCGCCTGACGAATAACCCGCTGCTGCGAGGGGCCGTTCGGCGCCGTCAGACCGTTGGACGCACCGTCCTGATTCACCGCCGAACCCCGCACCACCGCAAGCACCGGATGGCCATTGCGCCGGGCGTCCGACAGCCGCTCGACCAGCACCATGCCGGCGCCTTCGCCCCAGCCCGTGCCGTCCGCCGCGTCGGCGAAGGGCTTGCAGCGGCCGTCCGCGGCGAGGCCGCGCTGGCGGGAGAACTCGATGAACACGTCCGGGGTGGCCAGCACGGTGACCCCGCCGGCCAGTGCCAGTGAGCATTCGCCGGAGCGCAGCGCCTGGATCGCCAGATGCAGGGCCACCAGGGAGGACGAGCAGGCCGTGTCCACGGTCAGTGCCGGGCCCTCCAGGCCGAAGGAGTACGAGATGCGGCCGGAGACCACGCTGCCCGCGGTACCGGTGCTGGCGTATCCCTCGGTCTGGTCGAACACCGGGGCCAGCTGGGTCGAGTAATCGTCGGAGGTCGCGCCGGCGAATACACCGGTCTTGGTGCCGCGGACCGAGTGGGGGTCGATTCCGGCGCTCTCGAATGCCTCCCAGGAGGTTTCCAGCAGCAGGCGCTGCTGCGGGTCCATGGCCAGGGCCTCGCGCGGGGAGATCCCGAAGAAGGCGGGGTCGAAGCCGGTGGCGTCGGCGAGGAAGCCGCCCGCGCGGGCGTAGGAGGTGCCGCGGTGGTCGGGGTCCGGGTGGTACAGCTCGTCGAGGTTCCAGCCACGGTCCGTGGGGAAGCCGGAGAGCGCGTCGGTGCCGTCGGCGAGCAGCCGCCAGAGGTCCTCGGGCGACTCCACTCCGCCGGGGTAGCGGCAGGCCATGCCGACGATGGCGATCGGCTCGTCGTCGGCGGCAGCGGAGGACCGCACGGGCGCCGGGGTGTCGGTCTGCCGGCCGAGCAGTTCGCCGCGCAGGTGGTTCACCAGGGCTTGCGAGTTCGGATAGTCGAAGACGAGGGTCGCGGGCAGTCGCAGTGCGGTGCCGCTGTTGATCCGGTTGCGCAGCTCCACCGCGGTCAGCGAGTCGAAGCCGAGCTCGGAGAAGGCGCGCTCGGCCTCCACCGCCTCGGGGCCCGGGTAGCCGAGCACCGCGGCCACCTGTGTACGTACCAGGTCCAGCAGGGCTCGGTCCTGTTCGGCGGTGGACAGTGCGGAGAGCCGCTGGACGAGGGTGTTGCCGGCGTCCGGTGCGGTGAGCGCGGCGGCCCGGCGGGACGGGGTACGTACCAGGCCGCTGAGCACGGGCGGCAGTTCCGCCGCGGTGGCGCCCTTCAGTTCCAGCTTGGCGGGGGTGACCACGGCTCGGGCGACGGTGGCGGCCGCGTCGTACAGCGCGACGCCCTCCTCCGAGGTCATCGGCAGCACGCCACCGGAGGCGGCGCGCCGCACATCGTGCTCGGCCAGCTTCCCGGTCATGGCGCTGGCCTCGGCCCACAGGCCCCACGGCAGGGAGAGCGCGGGCAGGCCGAGCGCGCGGCGGTGTGCGGCCAGGGCGTCCAGGAAGGTGTTCGCGGCGGCGTAGTTGCCCTGTCCCGGGCCGCCGAACACACCGGACACCGAGGAGAACAGCACGAAGGCGGAGAGGTCGAGGTCCTTGGTGAGCTCGTGGAGGTGCCAGGCGCCGTCCACCTTCGGCCGCAGTACGTGGTCGAGCCGTTCGGGGGTGAGCGAGTCGATCACGCCGTCGGAGAGCACCCCGGCGGTGTGCACCACACCGGTCAGCGGGGTCTGCGCGGGGATGTCGGCGAGCAGCGCGGCCACCGCGGCCCGGTCGGCGATGTCGCAGGAGGCCAGGGTGACCTCGGCGCCGAGTGCGGTGAGTTCGGCGCGCAGGCCGGCCGCGCCGGGTGCGTCGGCGCCGCGCCGGCTGACCAGCAGGAGGTGGCGTACCCGGTGTTCGGCCACCAGGTGCCGGGCGATGACGGCGGCGAGGGTGCCGCTGGCTCCGGTGATCAGTACCGTGCCGTCCGGGTGCGGCGCCGGCGGGATGGTGAGGACCACCTTGCCGACCTGGCGGGCCTGGCTGATGTACCGGAAGGCGTCCGGGGCGCGGCGCACGTCCCAGGTGGTGAGCGGCAGCGGGCGCAGCACTCCGCGGTCGAACAGGGCGAGGAGGTCGGTGAACATCTCGCGGGTGCGTTCCGGCCCGGCCTCGGGGAGGTCGAAGGCGCGGTAGCGGACGCCGGGGTAGGCGGTGGCGGTCTCGTCCGCGTCGCGGATATCGGCCTTGCCCATCTCGATGAACCGGCCGCCGGAGGGCAGCAGCCGCAGGGAAGCGTCCACGAACTCGCCGGCCAGGGAGTCGAGTACGACGTCCATGCCGCGGCCCCCGGTGGCGGCCAGGAACTGGTTCTCGAAGTCCAGGGTCCGGGAGGAGGCGATGTGGTCGTCGTCCAGACCGAGGTCCCGCAGGGCGTCCCACTTCGCAGGGCTGGCGGTGCCGTAGACCTCGGCGCCGAGGTGGGTGGCCAGCTGTACCGCGGCCATGCCCACGCCGCCGGCGGCGGAGTTCACCAGCACGGTGTCGCCCGGCCGCACTCCGGCCAGGTCGACCAGGGCGTAGTAGGCGGTGAGGAAGACGATCGGGGTGGCCGCGGCCTCGGCGAAGGACCAGCCGTCGGGGATGCGGACGATGGCCCGGTGGTCGGCGACGGCGAGAGGGCCGAAGGCTTCGGTGAAGGTACCCATGACCCGGTCGCCGGGGGCGAGTCCGGTCACGCCGGAGCCGACCTCGACAATCACGCCGGCGCCTTCCAGTCCCATCGCTCCGGCGTCGCCGGGGTACATGTCCAGGGCGCTGAGCACGTCCCGGAAGTTGAGGCCGGCGGCGCGTACCTCGATCCGGACGTGGTGCCCGGCGAGTGGCCCGCAGGCCCGGTCGCTGTCCACCAGCGCGAGGGCGTCCAGGTTGCCCTTGGCGGTGCTGGCGAGCTGCCAGGCCCGGCCGCCCGGCGGGGTCAGCGGGGCGGCGGAGGCGGCCTTCGTCAGACGGGCGGCGTGCAGGGTGCCGTCGCGCAGCGCGAGCTGCGGTTCGCCGGCGGCGAGGGCGGCGGGCAGCGCGCGGCAGGACGCGTCCTGGTCGTCGAGGTCGATGAGCAGGAAGCGGTCCGGGTGCTCGGTCTGCGCGGAGCGGACCAGTCCCCACACCGGGGCGGGTGCGAGGTCCGGGCCGCGCTCTTCGGTGACGGAGACCGCGCCCCGGGTGAGGATGACCAGACGGGACGTGGCGAACCGCTCCTCGGCCAGCCAGCCGCGCAGGGCGGCCAGCGTCCGGGTGGTGGTCTCCCGTACCCGGTCCGGCAGTTCGCCGGGGGCGGCCTCGGGCAAGGCCCAGAGCACGGCGTCCGGCACGGTGTCCCGCGCGGCGAGGGCCGCGAAGTCCTCGGCGGTCACCACTTCGGTGCCGGCGGCGCGCAGCGTGCGGGCCACGGTCTCGGTGCCGCTGCCGACGGCCGCCCAGGTGACCGGGGCGGGCTCGCCCGCTTCGGGCAGCGTGATCCAGTCGAGGTGGAAGAGCGAGGACCAGTGGTCGCGGGCGGCGGGCTTGAGGGTGCCGGAGACCGGCCGGATCGCCAGGGAGTCGATGGTGGCCACGGGCGTGCCGGTGTCGTCGGTGACGAGGACCGCGACCCCGCCGTCCGGGGACGGGGAGAGTCTGGCCCGCAGGGTGGCCGCGCCGACCGCGTGCAGCCGGACGCCGGTCCAGGAGAACGGCAGGCCGGGCCCGCCGCTGGTGAGGGACGCGCCGAGGCTCACGGTCTGTACCGCCGCGTCGAGCAGGGCCGGATGCAGACCGAACCGGCCCGCCTGTTCGGCCGCTTCCGCGGGCAGCGCGACCTCGGCGAACACCTCGTCGCCGCGCCGCCACGCGGCCCGCACGCCCTGGAACACCGGTCCGTACGCGAATCCGGCGGCGGTCAGCTCCTCGTAGAAGCCGTCTACGGCGACGGGTTCGGCCTCGGCGGGCGGCCATGCCCCCGCGAGTCCGTCGGGCGTGCCGGTGCCGGCCGCGGCGGCGAGGAAGCCGGTGGCGTGCTGCGTCCAGGGCTCATCGGCGTCGGCGTCCTCGGGGCGGGAGAACACCGAGATCTCCCGACGGCCGTCCGCGGCGGGCTCGCCGACGGTGACGCGGGTCTGCACCGCGCCCTGGCCGGGGAGGGTCAGCGGCGTCTGGAGGGTGAGTTCCTCCAGGAGGTCGCAGCCGACCTGGTCCCCGGCGCGGATGGCGAGTTCGACCAGTGCGGTGCCCGGTACCAGCACGGTGCCGGAGACCGCGTGGTCGGCGAGCCAGGGGTGGGTGGCCAGGGACAGCCGGCCGGTGAAGAGGAAGCCGTCGGAGTCGGGCAGCGCCACGGCCGCGCCGAGGAGGGGGTGTCCGGCCGGGCCGAGTCCGGCGGCCGTGACATCCCCGGCACCGGCGGAGCCTTCGAGCCAGTACCGCCGGCGCTGGAAGGCGTAGGTGGGCAGGGCGGTGCGCCGGCCGCCCTGGAGGTGCGGGGTCCAGTCGACGGTGGCACCACGCACGTGGGCACCGGCGAGGGTGTCGCGTAGGGCCTCGGGTTCGGGGCGGTCCGCGCGCAGGCTCGGCTGGAAGGCGACGGTCTCCGGCAGACAGTCCTGGCCCATCGCGGAGAGCACCCCGCCGGGGCCGAGCTCGACGAAGAGGTCCACGCCTTCGCGGTGCGCGGCCCGGATGCCGTCGTGGAAGCGCACGGCCTCCCGGACGTGGCGGACCCAGTACGCCGGATCGCGCAGTTCCTCGGGCTCGGCCAGGCGTCCGGTCACGTTGGACACCACCGCGAGCTGCGGTTCCTGGTAGGTGAGTTGCTCCGTGACCGCGCGGAACTCGGCGAGCATCGGCTCCATGAGCGGCGAGTGGAAGGCATGGCTCACCCGTAGCCGCTTGACCTTACGGCCCTCGGCCTCCAGAGCGGCGACGACCTGCTCCACCGCGTCCTCGGCACCCGAGAGCACGACGGACCCGGGGCCGTTGACGGCGGCGATCCCGACCTGCTCCCGGCCCTCCAGCAGCGGCAGGACCTCGTCCTCCGAGGCCCGCACCGACACCATCACCCCGCCGGCCGGCAGCGCCTGCATCAGCCGCCCACGCGCCGCGACCAGCTGCGCCGCGTCCGCCGTCGACCACACACCCGCCAGGTAGGCGGCGGTGACCTCACCGATGGAGTGGCCCAGCAGCACGTCCGGGGTCAGGCCCCAGGACCGCATGAGGCGGTGGAGCGCGACCTCGACGGTGAACAGGGCGGCCTGGGCGTACTGGGTCTGGTGGAGGAGTTGCTGGTCCTCGCCCCAGACGACCTCCCGCAGGGGGCGGGGCAGCCGCGGGTCGAGCTCCGCGCACACCTCGTCCCATGCCTGCGCGAAGACGGGGTAGGTCTCGTACAGCTCACGGCCCATACCGAGCCGCTGCGCTCCCTGGCCGGTGAACAGCACACCGACCCGGCCGTCGCCCGCGACCCCGCACAGCGCACCGGTGGCGTCGGCCCCGCGCTCGGCCAACTCCTCGACGCGGGCGAGGAGTTCGTCACGTCCGGTACCGAAGACGACCGCGCGGTGCTCCAGCGCGGCTCGGCTGGTCGCCAGGGAGAAGCCGATGTCGGCCGGGTCCAGATCCGGCCGGCCGGCCACGAAGGACATCAGTTCACGGGCCTGGGCGGCCAGGGCCTGCCGGGAACGGGCGGACAGCACCCAGGGCAGCACCGCGGGAGCCGCCGGAGCGTCCGGCGCCGCCGGGGCTTCTTCCGGGGCCGGTGCGCCTTCCGGGGCCTGTTCGAGGATGACATGGGCGTTGGTGCCGCTGATCCCGAAGGACGACACCCCGGACCGGCGGGGGCGGCCGGTCTCCGGCCAGTCGCGGGCCTCGGTGAGCAGCCGCACCGCGCCGGCCGACCAGTCGACGTGCGGGGTGGGCTCGTCGACGTACAGGGTCTTGGGCAGCACACCGTGCCGCAGGGCCATCACCATCTTGATGACCCCGGCGGCTCCCGCGGCGGCCTGGGTGTGTCCGATGTTGGACTTCACCGAGCCGAGCCAGAGCGGCCGGTCGGCGGGGCGGTCCTGCCCGTAGGTCGCGAGCAGCGCCTGGGCCTCGATGGGGTCGCCGAGGGTCGTACCGGTGCCGTGCGCCTCCACCGCGTCGACCTGATCGGCCGACAGCCGGCTGCTGGCCAGGGCCTGCCGGATCACCCGCTGCTGCGAGGGGCCGTTGGGGGCGGTCAGACCGTTGGACGCACCGTCCTGGTTCACCGCCGACCCCCGCACCACCGCGAGGACCGGGTGACCGTTGCGCTGGGCGTCCGACAGCCGCTCGACCAGCAGCAGTCCGGCGCCCTCACCCCAGCCCGTGCCGTCCGCGGCACCCGCGAACGCCTTGCACCGGCCGTCCTCGGCGAGACCCCGCTGCCGGGAGAACTCCACGAACAGATCGGGGGTGGACATCACCGATACGCCGCCGGCCACGGCCAGCGAGCACTCCCCCGCGCGCAGCGCCTGCATCGCCCAGTGCAGCGCCACCAGCGAGGAGGAACAGGCGGTGTCCACGGTGATCGCGGGACCTTCGAGGCCGAAGGTGTAGGCGATGCGGCCGGACAGCACACTCGCCGAGGCGCCGGTGACGCCGTAGCCTTCGGCCACCTCGGGCGCCACCCGCAGCTGCGAGGCGTAGTCCTGGTAGTTCACCCCGACGAACACACCGGTCCGGCTGCCGCGCAGCGAGAGACCGTCGATGCCGGCCCGCTCGAAGGTCTCCCAGGAGGCTTCGAGCAGCAGCCGCTGCTGCGGGTCCATCGCGGTCGCCTCACGCGGCGAGATCCCGAAGAACCCGGCATCGAACTCGCCGACGCCCTCCAGGAAGCCGCCTTCCTTGACGTAGGAGGTCCCGCGGTGGTCGGGGTCCGGGTGGTACAGACTCGCCACGTCCCAGCCGCGGTCGGCCGGGAATTCGCTCATGGCGTCGGTACCGGAGGCCAGGATCCGCCACAGTTCCTCGGGCGAGTTCGCGCCGGGGAACCGGCACGCCATCGCGACGATCGCGATCGGCTCCCGCATCGCGCCCGCGAGCTTGCGGTTCTGTTCACGCAGCCGTTCGGTCTCCTTGAGCGATGCTCGCAGAGCCTCAGCGACGCGGTCTTTCTGCACGGCCATCGTGAACTCACAGTCCTCGCGTCATGTCGTCTTCGGCGCCGGAACCGTCGAGCGCGAGCTGGATCATGGCTTCCATGTCCATCGTGTCGAGCGATTCGCGGTCGTCGTCTTCGGTGGTCTCGGACGCTTCCTCGGTGATCCCGGCCAGTTCCAGCAGGGAGCTCATCAGCCCGGCCTCGGCAAGACGGTTCAGCGGAATCGAGGCCAGCATCCGGCGGATGGTCTCCTCGTCGTCGGCGGCACCGGAGCCGGCGTCCCCGTACGCCGCGAAGTGCGTGCCGAGGTATTCGGCGAGCACCCGCGAGTTGGGGTAGTCGAAGATCGTGGTGGCCGGGAGTTTCAGCCCGGTGTCCCGGTTGAGCCGGTTCCGCAGCTCCACAGCGGTCAGCGAATCGAACCCCAGGTCCTTGAATGCCTTGCCCGCTTCCACCGCGTCCGCGTCGGCGTAGCCCAGTACGGCGACCACATGGCCACGCACCAGGTTCAGCAGCAGACGCGACCGCTGCGCCGGGGAGGCGGTCCGCAGCCGCTCCGGCAGTCCGTCCGCGCCGCCCTGGCCGGCCGCGGCGCTGCGCCGGGTCCCGCGGACCAGCTGACGCAACAGCGGGGGAACCTCGTCGGTACGCAGGCCCGCGCCGAGCGCCGTGAGATCGAGCCGGACCGGCACGGTGAGCGCCCGTCCCCCCGCGACCGAGGCGTCGAACAGCGCCAGCGCCTCCGCCGAGGACATCGGACGCAGACCGTCCCGGGCCTTACGCTGCCGGTCCGCCTCGCTGAGCGTGCCGGTCAGCCCGCTGCTCTCCTCCCACAGCCCCCAGGCCAGGGACTCGGCGGGCAGCGTGTGGGCGCGACGGTACGCGGCGAGCGCGTCCAGGAACGCGTTGGCGGTGGCGTAGTTGCCCTGTCCCGGTGCGCCGAACACACCGGCGGCCGAGGAGAACAACACGAAGGCGGACAGGTCGAGGTCCTTGGTGAGCTCGTGCAGATTCCAGGCGGCGTCCACCTTCGGCCGCAGTACCGCGTCGATCCGCTCCCGGGTCAGGGACCCGAGGACGCCGTCGTCCAGCACGCCCGCGGTGTGCACGACACCGGTCAGCGGGGCCTCCGCCGGGATAGCGGCGAGCAGTCCGGCCAGCGCGTCCCGGTCGGCGGTGTCACAGGCGGCGATGGTCACCCGGGCGCCCAGAGCGGTGAGCTCGTCCCGGAGCGCGGCAGCGCCCTCGGCGTCCGGGCCACGGCGGCTGGTCAGCAGCAGGTTCTGCACCTGATGCTCGGTGACCAGATGCCGGGCGACCAGCGTGCCCAGGGTTCCGGTACCACCGGTGATCAGCACGGTGCCCTCCGGCTTCCACACCGGGCCGCCGTCCTTCTCGGACGGCTCCAGCGTGGTGAGCCGCGGTACCGTCAACAACCCTTCACGAATGGCCACTTGAGGCTCGCCCAGGGCGACGGCCGCCGTCAGCGCAGCGCGCGACGCCTCCCGGCCATCGCTGTCGACCAGCACGAAATGATCCGGGTTCTCCGACTGTGCGGAACGCACCAATCCCCATACCGGTGCCGTCACCAGATCTACTTCCTCCCCCGTCACAGACACCGCGCCCCGGGTCAGAATCACCAACCGCGACCCGGCGAACCGTTCTTCAGCCAACCAGGCCCGCAGCGTCTCCAACACCCCATATGCGGCCTCCCGAACCCCACCGGGAACCCCGACAACCCCTGAGTCGGGTACCGGGAGAACCACTACTTCCGGGGTCGGATCGAGCGCCTTCAGGGCGTCCAGGTCCCTGACGGCACCGCCCGACGCGGCACCAACCCCTAGACCGTCGCCCCCGAGCACCACCAGGGAACTCCCCTCGGGGTCCCCTGGCACCGAGGTCGGGGCCGGAGCCGGGGCCACCCAGTCCACCCCGTACAGCGACTCGCGGCGGCCGGCCACCTCGGCGAGCCGCTCCACCGGCACCTCATCCCAGGTCACGGACGCGATGGAGGCGACGGGAGCGCCCTCGACATCCGCGATCCGTACGGCGTACCCGTCCCCGGCCGGGGTCAGCGCCACCCGCAGTGCGGTCGCCCCTACGGCATGCAGGCTCACCCCCGCCCAGGCGAGCGGCAGTTGCGCCCCGTCCGGTCCGGCGCAGTGCAGCGCCGCATCAAGCAGTGCCGGGTGCAGCCCGAAGCCGCTCGGGTCGCCGGTGTCCCCCTCGGGAAGGGCCACCTCGGCGAACAGCTCGGCACCGCGCCGCCAGACCGCCCGCAGCCCTTGGAACACCGGGCCGTAGCCCAGCCCCAGCTCGGCCCGTTCGCGGTAGAAGTCCGCCGGATCGACGGACTCGGCGCCCGTGGGAGGCCAGGTCCGTGCGTCAAAACCGGCCGGCTCAGCGCTTCGGGTGAGGACACCACTCGCGTGCCGAATCCACGCCTGCTCGTCTTGGACGTCCTCGGGCCGCGAGTAGACACTGATCTCCCGGCCGCCGTCCGCGCCGGGCTCCGCGACCAGCACCCGCAGCAGCACGGCAGCACGGTCCGGGAGCACCAGCGGTGTGTGCACGGTGAGTTCGCGGACGAGGTCGCAGCCGACCTGGTCCCCGGCCCGGATGGCAAGGTCGACGAACGCCGTCTCGGGCACCACTGCGGTGTTGTGGACGATCCGCTCGGCCAGCCAGGGGTGGGTGGCCGGCGACAGCCGCCCGGTGAGCACCTGGCTACCCGGCATCGAAACGGCCGCACCGAGCAGGGGGTGATCGGCGCCGGCCAGTCCGGCGGCGGTGACATCGCCGACGGTGCCGGTGTCGTCCAGCCAGTAGCGCTGACGTTGGAAGGCGTAGGTGGGAAGTTCGACCCGCCGGCCGGTGGGGAGCAGCGTGCTCCAGTCCACCGGGACGCCGTGTGACCAGAGTTGGGCGAGGGACTGCGCGAAGCGGGACCAGCCGCCTTCGTCGCGGCGGAGGGTCCCGGTCACTACGACGGGGCTGCCGGACTCCTGCGCGGTGTCCTCGATGCCCGGGGTGAGGACGGGGTGCGCACTGCACTCGACGAAGACGCCGTGCCCGTCGGCGACCAGTGCCTGGACGGC
>NZ_JBHXFI010000108.1:0-10753 GCF_042724075.1 Streptomyces sp. NPDC127097
GACGGGCCCCGGTGCGTCCCCTCCGACCCCCGCGGCAACCACAGACCCCGCAACGGCGCCAGCCACAACGGCGCCGCACCAAACAACGCACGGCGGCCAAACAGGCGCGCCAGCCACCACGGCCCCGCACCGAACAACGGCACGGCCACCCAAACAGGGGCGCGGGGAACGGCGCGCCCAGCCACAACAAACCCGCAGACAAAAACGCAAACCCGCCGAACGGCGGAAACGCTCAGCCCCCGTTAGTCACCCCATCAACCAACTCATCGGCCGCCCGATACGGATCCAACTCCCCCGCAACGATGCGCTCAGCCAACGCATCGAGCCGCCGATCCCCCCGCAGATCGCCGATCCGCTCACGCAGCGCCGTGACCGCGATCGTCTCGACCTCGTGCGCCGCACGCGACCGGCGCCGCTGGGCGAGGACACCGCGCTCCTCCATCCAGGCCCGGTGCTTCTCCAGCGCCTCGACGACCTCGTCGACGCCCTCGGCCCGCGCCGCGACGGTCTTCACGATCGGCGGCCGCCAGTCACCCGGCGTACGGGATTCGCCGAGCCCCAGCATGTGGTTGAGCTCGCGGGCGGTCGCATCGGCCCCGTCCCGGTCCGCCTTGTTGACGACGTAGACGTCGCCGATCTCCAGGATTCCGGCCTTGGCCGCCTGGATGCCGTCGCCCATGCCGGGTGCGAGCAGCACCACGCTCGTATCGGCCTGGGAGGCGATCTCCACCTCGGACTGGCCGACGCCGACCGTCTCGACGAGGACCACGTCGCAGCCCGCCGCGTCCAGGACTCGGATGGCCTGGGGCGCGGCCCAGGCCAGGCCGCCGAGATGGCCGCGGGTGGCCATGGAGCGGATGTAGACGCCGGGATCGGAGGCGTGCTCGCTCATCCGGACCCGGTCACCGAGCAGCGCGCCGCCGGAGAACGGCGAGGACGGGTCGACGGCGAGCACACCGACCCGTTTGCCCGTCTTGCGATAGGCCGTCACCAGCGCGGAGGTGGTGGTGGACTTGCCCACGCCGGGCGAGCCGGTCAGCCCGACCACATACGCGTTGCCGGTGAGCGGTGCCAGCGCCGCCATCACCTCGCGCAGCTCCGGTGACGCCCCCTCCACGAGGGAGATCAGCCGTGCCACGGCCCTCGGCCGGCCCTGCCGTGCCTGTTCCACCAGCTGGGGGACGTCCACCATCGCCGCTCGGCTCCTTCGGCTCGCTCGTGACGCGAATCGGCGAGCCCGTACGCACCCGGCGTACGGGCTCTCGCTTACTTACCCGGTACGCGGATGATCAGCGCGTCGCCCTGGCCGCCGCCACCGCACAGCGCGGCGGCGCCCACGCCACCGCCCCGCCGGCGCAGCTCCAGCGCGAGATGCAGCACGATCCGGGCGCCGGACATCCCGATCGGGTGACCCAGCGCAATGGCGCCGCCATTGACATTCACCTTTTCCGGGGACACTCCGAGGTCCTTCATGGACTGCACGGCGACGGCCGCGAACGCCTCGTTGATCTCGATCAGGTCAAGATCGTCGACGGCCAGGCCGTCCTTCTTCAGGGCGTGGTTGATGGCGTTGGAGGGCTGGGACTGGAGCGAGTTGTCCGGGCCCGCGACATTGCCGTGCGCGCCGATCTCCGCGATCCATTCCAGGCCGAGCTCCTGGGCCTTGGCCTTGCTCATGACGACGACCGCGGCGGCGCCGTCGGAGATCTGCGAGGAGGTGCCGGCGGTGATCGTGCCGTCCTTGGCGAAGGCCGGGCGGAGCTTGCCGAGCGACTCCGTGGTGGTCTCGCCGCGGATGCCCTCGTCCTGGCTGAAGAGGACCGGCTCGCCCTTGCGCTGCGGGATCTCCACAGGGGTGATCTCGGCCTCGAAGAGCCCGTTCTTCTGGGCGGCGGCGGCCCGCTGGTGGGAGCGCGCGGCGATCTCGTCCTGCTCCGGCCGGGCGATGCCCAGACGGGTGTTGTGCTTCTCGGTCGACTCGCCCATGGCGATGCCTTCGTAGGCGTCCGTGAGGCCGTCGTGCGCCATCGCGTCGAGCATCTCGACCGCGCCGTACTTGTAGCCCTCGCGGGACTTCGGGAGCAGGTGCGGGGCGTTGGTCATGGACTCCTGGCCGCCGGCGACGATCACATCGAACTCGCCGGCGCGGATGAGCTGGTCCGCCAGCGCGATGGCGTCGAGGCCGGAGAGACAGACCTTGTTGACGGTCAGCGCGGGGACGTTCATGGGGATTCCGGCCTTGACGGCGGCCTGGCGTGCCGGGATCTGCCCTGCCCCGGCCTGGAGCACCTGGCCCATGATCACGTACTGCACCTGGTCGCCGCCGATGCCCGCCCGGTCGAGTGCCGCCTTGATGGCGACGGCGCCCAGGTCGGCGCCGGAGAAGGTCCGCAGCGACCCCAGGAGCCGGCCCATGGGGGTGCGCGCTCCCGCCACGATCACTGAGGTGCTGCCGTTCGTGCCGTTCGTTGCAGACATGCGGTGCGGCCTTCCTTTGCAGGGAAGTTAACGAGGGTTCCCGTCAATGTACTGAGCGGTACGCGCCGGGTCACCGGCAAGCGGGTGTGATCGCGCGCACGTTGCGTAACCAGCCGTGCGGGCGGTGCACTGGAGCCATGCTGACGCGAATCGACCACATCGGGATCGCCTGTTTCGACCTCGACAAGACTGTCGAGTTCTACCGTGCCACGTATGGCTTCGAGGTGTTCCACACCGAGGTCAACGAGGAGCAGGGGGTCCGGGAAGCCATGCTCAAGATCAATGAAACCTCGGACGGCGGAGCCTCGTATTTGCAGCTCCTGGAGCCCACCCGCGAGGACTCCGCGGTGGGCAAGTGGCTTGCCAAGAACGGCGAGGGGGTGCACCACATCGCCTTCGGCACCGCGGACGTCGACGGTGACTCCGAGGCCATCCGGGGCAAGGGCGTCCGGGTGCTCTACGACGAGCCGAGGACCGGCTCGATGGGCTCCCGGATCACCTTCCTGCACCCCAAGGATTGTCATGGAGTGCTTACCGAACTCGTCACCGCGGCGCCCACCACCTCGACGGACCACTGACCTTCACCTTCCCCGGCCGGTAGAGTGCAGCTTCGGCCGGGGTAAGGGAGTGGGGCTCGGTCCATACCCTGCCGATGATCTGACACCATTTCTTCGGAAGGGTCAGCTCCGATGGGCGCGAGTCCGGTACGACGTGACGTGTACGGGACGAGCACCGCAGGACCGGAGAAGGCCGCCACCATGACCAGGGGACGGATGGGACCGCGCAGTGCGGGGCAACGACCGCTACGAGGCTGACGACCACCTCTCGCAGTTCGAGGCCGAGATGGAGCGGCTGAAGACGGAGCGGGACAAGGCCGTTCAGCACGCCGACGACCTCGGCTATCAGGTCGAGGTGCTGCGCGCCAAGCTCCATGAGGCGCGCCGCAACCTCGCGACCCGCCCTGCCTACGACAACGTCAGTCATCAGGCCGAACAGCTGCTGCGCAACGCGCAGATCCAGGCGGACCAGCTGCGTACCGATGCCGAGCGTGAGCTGCGCGAGGCACGGGCACAGACCCAGCGGCTGCTCCAGGAGCAGGCCGAACGGCAGTCCCGGCTGGAGGCCGAGCTGCACGCCGAGGCGGTCACCCGCCGGCAGCGGCTCGACGAGGAGCTCAACGAGCGCCGGCAGACCGTCGAATCGCACGTCAACGAGAACGTCGCCTGGGCCGAACAACTGCGGGCCCGTACGGAGTCGCAGGCCCGCCGGCTCATGGAGGAGTCCCGCAGGGAGGCCGAGCAGGCGCTGGCCGCCGCGCGGGCCGAGGCCCAGCGGCTGGCCGAACGCGCCCGGGAGCGGCTCGGCACCGAGGCCGCGGAGGCCCGCGCCGAAGCGGAAAGCATCCTGCGCCGGGCGCGTACGGACGCCGAGCGGCTGCTGAACGCCGCCTCCAGCCAGGCCCAGGAGGCCACCGACCAGGCCGAGCAGCTGCGGACCAGCGTCGGCACCGAGTCGGAGGAGGCCCGCCGGCAGGCCGCGGAGCTGACCCGTACCGCCGAGGCCCGGGTCCAGGAGGCGGACAAGGCGCTGCGCGAGGCCCGCGCCGAGGCGGAGAAGCTGGTCGACGAGGCGCAGCAGAGCGCCACCAAGCGGCTGACGGCGGCCGAGTCGGACAACGAGCAGCGCACCCGTACGGCCAAGGCGGAGATCGCCCGGCTGGTCGGGGAGGCCACCAAGGAGGCCGAGGCGCTCAAGGCCGAGGCCGAGCAACTGCGGTCGGACGCCCGCGCGGAGGCCGAGCGGCTGGTCGCCGAGGCGCAGGAGAACGCCCGGTCCCAGGTGGCGGAGGACTCCGCGGCCCAGCTGGCGAAGGCCGCGCGCAGCGCCGAGGAGGTGCTGACCAAGGCGTCGGAGGACGCCAAGGCCACCACCAAGGCCGCCGCGGAGGAGGCCGAACGGCTGCGCAAGGAGGCCGAGTCCGAGGCGGACCGGCTGCGCGAAGAGGCCCACGACACCGTGGCGCAGCTCAAGGGCGCGGCCAAGGACGACACCAAGGAGTACCGCGCCAAGACCGTCGAACTCCAGGAGGAGGCACGGCGGCTGCGCGGCGAGGCCGAGCAGCTGCGCGCGGACGCGGTCGCCGAGGGCGAGCGGATCCGCGGCGAGGCCCGCCGGGAGGCGGTCCAGCAGATCGAGGAGGCGGCCGGGACCGCCGAGGAGCTGCTGGCGAAGGCCAAGTCCGACGCCGAGGAGACCCGTTCGGGAGCCGTCGCGGAGAGCGAGCGGGTGCGGACGGAGGCCATCGAGCGCGCCTCGGCGCTGCGCCGGCAGGCCGAGGAGGCGCTGGAGCGGGCCCGTGCGGAGGCCGAGGAGCTGCTCACCGAGGGCGCCCAGGCCGCGGAGATGGTGACCACCGAGGCGGAGAAGTCCGCCGCCCGGCTGCGCGAGGAGGCCGAGCAGGCCGCCGAGGAGCGGCGCGCCGAGGCCCAGGACGAACTGGACCGGCTGCACCGCGAGGCGGAGGAGAAGGTCACCGCCGCCGAGCGGTCGCTGCGCGACGCCCGCGCGGAGGCGGAGCGGCTGCGCCGGGAGACGCAGGAGGAGGCGGCCCGCCTCAAGGCGGAGTCGGCCGAGCGGCGCCGGATGCTGACGCAGCAGGCCGAGGAGGAGGCCGAGCGGCTGCGCGACGAGGCCGCTGCGGATGCCTCGTCGGCCCGCTCCGAGGCCGAGTCGGTGGCGGCACGGCTGCGCACCGAGGCGTCGGCCGAGGCGGAGCGGCTCAAGACGGAGGCCCAGGAGACCGCGGACCGGGTCCGTGCCGAGGCGGCGACGGCCGCCGAGCGTACGGGCGCGGAGGCGGCGCAGGCGCTGGCCGCGGCCCAGGAGGAGGCCGCGCGGCGGCGCCGGGAGGCCGAGCAGCTGCTGGGCGAGGCCCGCGAGGAGGCCCACCAGGAGCGCACCGCGGCGCGCGAGCAGAGCGAGGAGCTGCTGGCGTCGGCCCGTACGCGGGTGGGTGAGGCACAGGAGGAGGCCCAGCGGCTGGTCGAGGAGGCGGACCGGCGCGCGGGCGAGCTGGTGGCGGCGGCCGAGCAGACCGCGCAGCAGGTGCGGGACTCGGTCGCGGGGCTGCACGAGCAGGCCGGTGAGGAGATCGCCGGGCTGCGTTCGGCGGCCGAGCACGCCGCGGAGCGCACCAGGGCCGAGGCGCAGGACGAGGCGGACCGGATCCGCAAGGACGCCTACGAGGAGCGGGAGCGCGCCTCGGAGGACGCGGCGCGGGCCCGTGCGGAGGCGCAGGAGGCGACGGAGGCCGCGAAGTCCCTCGCGGAGCGGGCGGTTTCCGAGGCGATCGAGGAGGCCGACGGGCTGCGCGCCGAGGCGGCCGGGGTGCTGGACGAGGCCCGCCGGGACGCCAACACGGCGCGGACCGAGGCCGCCGAGCAGGCCGACCGGCTGGTGTCGGAGGCGACCGCCCAGGCCGAGAAGCTGGTGGCGGACGCCACGGCGAAGGCGCAGCAGCTGCGTACCGATGCCTCGGACGCGCTGGCGGCCGGCGAGCAGGACGCGGCGCGGGCCCGTGCGGAGGCGCGGGGCGACGCGAACCGGATGCGCTCGGACGCCGCGGAGCAGGCGGACCGGCTGATCACCGAGGCGCGCACGGAGGCCGAACGGATTGTCACCGAGGCCACCGAGCTGACGTCTTCGGCGCAGGACGACGCGGACCGTACGGTCCAGGAGGCCCAGCAGGCCGCCGATCAGCTGCGGGCCGAGGGCGAGCAGCAGGCGCACCGTCTGGTGGCGGAGGCGACCGAGAAGGCGGAGCGGCTGCGGGCCGAGGCGGCTCAGGTGCTGGAGGAGGCCCGCCGGGACGCGGACCACACCGGCGACGAGGCGCGCAAGGCGGCCAACAAGACGCGTTCGGACGCCGCGGAGCAGGCCGACGAGCTGATGTCGGAGGCCGCGACCGAGGCCGAGCGGCTGCGTACGGAGGCGGCGGAGACGACCGCGGACGCCGAGCGGGACGCGGACCGTACCCGGGCCGACGCCCGGGAGCAGGCGGACCGGATGCTCGCGACGGCCACCGCGGAGGCGGACCGGCTGCGGGCGGAGGCGGCCGAGACGGTCACCGCCGCGCAGGAGCACGCCAACCGCACCCGTAACGAGTCCGCGAAGCTCAAGGAGGACGCCGAGGCGGCCGCCGAGCAGACCCGGACAAAGGCCCAGGAGGAGGCGGACCGCCTGCTCGACGAGGCGCGCAAGGACGCCGCCAAGCGCCGCGCGGACGCGGCCGAGCAGGCGGACCAGCTCGTCACCAAGGCCCAGGAGGAGGCGCTCAGCTCGGCCACCGCCGCCGAGGAGCAGGCCGACACCATGGTCGGGGCGGCCCGCAAGGAGGCCGAGCGGCTGGTCGCGGAGGCGACGGCCGACGGCAATGCGCGGGTGGAGAAGGCCCGTACGGACGCGAACACGCTGCTGGAGGAGGCCCGCCGGGACGCCACCGGCATCCGGGACCGCGCCGAGGAGCTGCGCCAGCGGATCGAGTCCGAGGTCGAGGAGCTGCACGAGCGGGCCCGCCGGGAGTCGGCGGAGACGATGAAGAACGCCGGCGAGCGGGTCGACAAGCTCATCGCGCAGGCCACCGCCCAGCAGGTCGAGGCCGAGGAGAAGGCCGACCGGATGGTGGCGGACGCGAACAGCGAGGCCAGCAAGGTCCGGATCTCGGCGGTGAAGAAGGCCGAGGGCCTGATCAAGGAGGCCGAGAACAAGAAGGCCGAGGCGGTGCGCGACGCGGAGCGGATGCGCAGCGAGGCCGAGGCGGAGGCCACCCGGATCGTGGACGAGGGCAAGCGGGAGCTGGAGGTGCTGGTGCGCCGCCGGGAGGACATCAACGCCGAAATCTCCCGCGTCCAGGACGTTCTGGAAGCGCTGGAATCGTTCGAGGCACCCGGCGGGGGCGGGGAAGGCAAGGGCGGCGGTGTGAAGGCAGCCGCGGGAGCGGGTGCAACTCGTTCGAGTGGCAAGCAGTCTGAAGGGTAGCCACTCAAATGAGGGGACATTCTCCAGATCAAACCGGCAATGACTCGATGACACGCCGTTGTGACCCCTAGGATTCTCCTTATCACCTCACCGGTCTCTTCGACAGGAACCCCATGAGCGACACTTCCTCCCCCTTCGGCTTCGAGCTCGTGCGGCGTGGGTACGACCGCGGTCAGGTGGATGACCGCATTACGAAGCTCGTCGCCGACCGCGACAGCGCGCTGGCCCGCATCACGTCGCTGGAAAAGCGGATCGAGGAGCTGCACCTCGAAACGCAGAACGCCCAGGCGCAGGTCAATGACGCCGAACCGTCCTACGCGGGCCTCGGCGCGCGCGTGGAGAAGATCCTCCGGCTCGCCGAAGAGGAGGCGAAGGATCTGCGCGAGGAGGCCCGCCGGGCCGCCGAGCAGCACCGTGAGCTGGCCGAGTCGGCCGCCCAGCAGGTCCGTAACGACGCCGAGTCGTTCGCCTCCGAGCGCAAGGCGAAGGCCGAGGACGAGGGCGCCCGGATCGTCGAGAAGGCCAAGGGTGAGGCGGCCACCCTGCGCGCCGAGGCGCAGAAGGACGCGCAGTCCAAGCGGGAGGAGGCGGACTCCCTCTTCGAGGAGACCCGCGCCAAGGCCGCGCAGGCCGCCGCGGACTTCGAGACCAACCTCGCCAAGCGCCGTGAGCAGTCCGAGCGCGACCTGGCCTCGCGTCAGGCCAAGGCCGAGAAGCGGCTCGCGGAGATCGAGCACCGCGCCGAGCAGCTCCGCCTGGAGGCCGAGAAGCTGCGTACGGACGCCGAGCGCCGGGCCCGCCAGACGGTGGAGACCGCGCAGCGCCAGGCCGAGGACATCGTGGCGGACGCCAACGCCAAGGCGGACCGGATCCGCAGCGAATCCGAGCGCGAGCTGGCGGCGCTGACGAACCGCCGCGACTCCATCAACGCGCAGCTGACCAACGTCCGCGAGATGCTGGCGACGCTGACCGGTGCCGCCGTGGCCGCGGCCGGCGCCCCCGGCGAGGACGAGACCGTCACCCGCGGCGTCCCCGCCCAGCAGAGCCGCTGACCTGTCGGCAGGTTCGCTTCCGGCCGGCTGTCGCACGCCCCCGTACCGCCTCTGTGGTGGTGCGGGGGCGCGGTGCGTACGGGGGGTCCACCGGGCGGCCCCGCCCCGGTGGCAGCGGCCCCCGGGGACGCCTAGCGTGCCGTACATGATCGAGCTCGAGGGGCTGACCAAGCATTACGGCGACAAGGTCGCCGTGGACCACCTCACGTTCACGGTGCGGCCCGGGATGGTCACCGGCTTCCTCGGCCCGAACGGCGCCGGCAAGTCGACGACCATGCGGATGATGCTCGACCTGGACCACCCGACAGCGGGGACGGTCCGGATCGACGGCAAGCACTACCGCCAGCTGAAGGATCCGCTCACCTATATCGGGGCGCTGCTGGAGGCGAAGGCGGTGCACGGCGGCCGCAGCGCCGCCAACCATCTGCTGTGCCTGGCGCAGAGCAACGGCATCCCCCGGGGCCGGGTCGCCGAGGTCCTGGACACCGTCGGGCTGAGCTCGGTCGCCAAGAAGCGCTCGAAGGGCTTCTCGCTCGGGATGAGCCAGCGGCTCGGTATCGCCGCGGCGCTGCTCGGCGACCCCCAGGTGCTGCTCTTCGACGAGCCGGTCAACGGACTCGACCCCGAAGGCATCCACTGGATCCGCAATCTGATGAAGAACCTCGCCGCCCAGGGCCGCACCGTCTTCGTCTCCTCGCATCTGATGAGCGAAATGGCGCTGACCGCCGAGCATCTGATCGTGATCGGGCAGGGCCGGCTGATGGCGGACACCTCGATGAAGGACTTCATTCACCAGAACTCCCGGTCGTACGTCCGGATGCGGTCCCCGCAGCGGGAGAAGCTGCTGGATCTGCTGCACGACGAGGGCATCGACGCGGTGGCCGTCGGCAACGGGTCGCTGGAGATCGACGGAGTCCCCGCCGACCGGCTGGGCGAACTGGCCGCCCGGCACCAGCTGGTGCTGCACGAGCTCAGTCCGCAGCAGGCGTCCCTGGAGGAGGCGTTCATGCGGCTGACCTCGGAGTCGGTGGAGTATCACGCGCACGACGGCGACCCGGTACCGGCGCAGGCCGGGGCCCGGCCGCCGGGAGAACCGCAGCCGGCCGGGGCCCGGCCCGGTGAGCCGCAGCCGACCGGCTGGGGCGCGGACTGGCAGAAGAAGAGGAGCTGACGGATGGCGGCGCTCGGGCAGGTCATTCGGTCGGAGTGGACCAAGATCAGGTCGGTGCGGTCCACGGTGTGGACGCTGGGCATCGCCGTGGTCGTCACCATCGGCCTGGGCGTGCTGATCTGCACCCTGGCCAACAACGACTTCAGCTCGATGCCGGCCCGGGACCGGCTGGCGTTCGACGCCACCAACATCAGCTTCGCCGGGATGGGGCTGGGCCAGCTGGCGATGATCGTCTTCGGGGTGCTGGTGGTCTCGAACGAGTACAGCACCGGCATGATCCGCGCCTCGCTGGCCGCCGTACCGCAGCGCGGCACCTTTCTGTTCTGCAAGCTGCTGGTGGCCACCGCGCTGGTCTTCGTGGTCGGCCTCGCCACCAGCTTCGTGACGTTCTTCGCGGGGCAGGCGGTGCTCGGTGACCTCCGGGCGCACCTCGGCGATCCGGGCGTGCTGCGCGCGGTGATCGGCGGCGGCCTCTATATGACGCTGATCGCGCTGTTCTCGATGGCGGTGGCCACGATGCTGCGCAGCCCGATGCTGTCGCTGGGCATCCTGATGCCGTTCTTCTTCCTGATCTCGAACATCCTCGGAAATGTCTCGTCGACCCGGAAGGTCGGCCGCTATCTGCCGGACCAGGCCGGCTCGAAGATCATGCAGGTGGTGCCGCGGGCCAACGACCAGGTGCCGTACGGTCCGTGGGGCGGGCTCGGCATCATGATCGCTTGGACTGTGGTGGCGCTGGCTTGCGGGTTCGTGTTGTTCAGGCGGCGCGATGCGTGACGCTGCGCTGGGCTGAGCTCCCGCGTTTTTGGCTTTCCCGCCGTGGGTGTTGGTCGGCGGTTGTTGCCCGCTTGCGCGGTGCCCTCGCCGTTGCGCCTGCGGCGGGCCGGGTCCGCTGCGCGTGCCCTCGCCGTTGCGCCTGCGGCGGGCTGTGGTCCGCTGCGCGGGGCTGTCGGGGTGCGGTGACGGGCCTCCGGGGCAGGGGTGTGGGACTGCTTCGCTTTACGTCCCACACCCC
>NZ_JBHXFI010000109.1:0-9481 GCF_042724075.1 Streptomyces sp. NPDC127097
ATAAGCCGTTTTCCGAGCGAATCGCCAAGCCGGCACCCGCGCTTGGCCACTCAGAACCATCCTGAAGCACCTGATATATGAACCAAACGCTCACTTAGAGCCTGTCCGACGGATCTTGCCCACGGCAGGTGAGCCTCAGAGCACGACCCGCCGGACGCGGCCGGCGTCAGGCCATTGAGAACTTGGCAACGTACTCGTCGAAGGGCTCGATGCCGACTTCGACGCGGAGTTCGTCCATGCGCTCGGGCTCCTCGCAGGGCCACAGAACTGGTGCTCCGCCCTTCACGCCAGCGATCTGTGTGCCATAGGTCTGTTTGCGGCCCTCATTGACCCGCGTGCGGTCATGTAGAAAGGCCAGCTCCCGCGGGCCGGCCGCGCCTGCCGACACCGCCTGCTGCATCAGCCGGAGAGCGCGTCGCTGAACGTCAAGCTGACGGTCGGCGTGCTGGGCGATCAGCCACGCTGCGCGGGCGGCCTCCTCGCCGACCACTTCCGCCGTCGGCCAGCCGTACTCGTCCATGATCTGGCCGAGTCGGTCACCGTGCCGCGCGGTGAGCCGGCGCCACGCCAACTGCTCGCCGGGATCATCGCTGTTGGCGTGGACTGAGGACTGGTGATCGGCCGCGGCCATGGCGGTGAGTTCCTTTGCCAGCGCGGCAACGTCGTGCGCCACTCTCGACTCCCAAATCAGGTCGGTACGTCGTGCTCGGTCCCCGTAACCCTATGAGTGCATAACGGGCGTAAAGATCATTCCGGAGAACGGTGACAAGCGCCTTCGCGGACCGGGATAATGGATCTACCCCTTGAAGCCAGAGCCGGATCGTCGCGACGGTCACGGTGCCCTGGAAGACGTAGGCACGCTTGTCGCATCGCGTGGCCACCGCCCAGACGGGCCACACGGACACGCTTCATGACCGGGATGAACTCCGCCGGACAGGCCCTAGTTGGTTCCAAGGGCGTTGCACAGGAAGGCCGTTGCCTGGTCGATGGCTCCGCGAGCGGCTTTGGAGTGGCTCAGCGAGTTGAGCAGCATGAAGTCGTGAACCGTGCCGTCGTAGCGCACCGTGGTCACCGGGACTCCGGCTGCCCGGAGCTTGGCGGCGTATGCCTCGCCCTCATCGCGCAGCACGTCGGCCTCGTCGACGATCAGCAGGGCGGGCGGCAGGCCGGAGAGTTGCTCGATGGTGGCGTGGTTGGGGGACGCGGTGATCTCCGCGCGTTGGTCCGGGTCGGTCGTGTACGCGTCCCAGAACCATTCCATCAGCTTGCGGCTCAGGTAGTAGCCGGTGGCGAACTGGTCGTAGGAATCGGTGTCCATGGCCGCATCCGTGACCGGGTAATACATCGACTGCTGCACGAACTTGACGTCACCGCGCTCCTTGGCCATGAGGGCGAGCGCCGCGGTCATGTTCCCGCCGACCGATTCCCCGGCCACTGCCATGCGCTGTGCGTCGAGCCCCTTGGACGCCCCGTCGCGGACGATCCACTGCGCGGTGGCGTAGCCCTGCTCGATGGCCACCGGATAGTGCGCCTCGGGTGACGGCGTGTACTCCACGAAGGCCACTGCCGTACGGGCGCCGACCGCCAACTCGCGCACCAGGCGGTCGTGGGTACCGGCATTGCCCAGCACCCATCCGCCGCCGTGCATGTACAACACGACGGGCAGCGTTCCGGTGGTGCCCTGGGGCTTGACGATGCGTACCCGTACGTCGCCCACCGCCGCCGGAACCGAGACCCACTCTTCGTCGACCGGCAGCTTGTCGACCGGCGCGGCCTGGAGGTCGTCGAGCACCTTGCGCGCCGCGGTCGGCTCCAGCTCGTACAGGAAAGGATGTTGTGAGGTTGCGTCGGCGAGTTCCTGTGCCTCGGGCTCGAGGACGATTGACGCGGTTTGACCAGCCATGGGAGTGCTCCCTGGGAAATCCGAGAGGCGCATCAGAATGTGCGCGGGGCACTGAAGAGCGCCGCGCTGCGCTCGCGCTGTGGGGCGGCTGGCAGAGCCTCCGCCCTTGTTCAAGCCCCTGATGGGGATATTTGTCCATTGTAATTGCCCGTCCTCCGCAGACGCATTCCAAGGAACCGCCTCACCCGTCCGCCGGGTGCTCGGTTCGATGACGCCCCGGCCTCCTCGGCGACAGGCTCACCGACGAGCGCATACGCCGGCCGCATCCCCCTGATCACCCGCTCCGGCTCACCTTCCAGCTCGAAGAGCATTTCCCCTGGTGGGCCGGCCGGGTCAGGCGAGCCAGTCGGTGTAGTGGGTGGGGGCGATGCGCGCGTCGCCCTTGGTGGTGAGCACATCACCGTCGACGGCGGCGAACATGCCGGCGGTGTCGTCGGTGACGACCGTGCGGCCGTCAGGCCGGGCGTTCAGGGTGATACGGCCGAGTTCGTCGAGGGGATGGACGTCGGGCCCGCCAACGTTGAGGGTTCCGTTCAGCGGCGTACCGGCAGCGACTTCGGCGACGGTGTCGGAGACGTCCTCGGCGGCGATCGGCTGGAGCGGGATGGTGGGCAGGCGGACGGTGTCGCCCTCGGTGGACCAGGACATGATGGCGTCGATGAACTCCATGAACTGGGTGGCGCGGACGATCGAATAGGGGATCGGCCCCGCCTTGAGGATGTCCTCCTGCAAGACCTTGGCGCGGTAATAGTCGACATCGGGCACCCGGTCCGCGCCGACGATCGAGAGGATGACGAAGTGTCCGACCCCGCCCTTGTGGCCGGCGGCCAGGAGGCTGTCCATCGAGGTCTGGAAGAAGGCAGGAGAGGCGTCGTCGAAGGTCGGGGAATTCGTCAGGTTGACGATGACGTCCGCTCCGGCCACCGCCTCTTCCACGCCCTGGCCGGTGAGCACGTCGACACCTGTGGACGGCGAGTGCGGCACGGCCTCGTGCCCAGCGGCGTTCAGCTTCTGCACGACCTTCGACCCGATCAGACCGGTACCGCCTATAACTGCGAACTTCATGGCTCACCCCTCATCGCGCATCGCTAGGTCATGCGTCCAGATTGCGGCGATGCAGCACGCGGCGCACGCTGGCCGGTGCGCTCCTGGACAGGCATGTGAGCCGGCGTGGTGAGGCTGATCAGGAACCAGTGCCAGGCAGCTTCTGCGACAGTTCGATCATGTTGCCCCACGGGTCACGGAAGAACGCCAGTCGTCGGCTGATGTCCTCGATCTCGAAAGGTTCGCCGATAAGGGGCGGCATGGGCATCGCACTCACTCCTGTCCCGCTGAACCCGTCAATGGGTGGCGCGATGAACGAGACGGTTCAGCCCATCGTGCGGTTCGGTGCAGAGCAATCAAGCTCCGAAGAGTCGTGACCAGGTCCGATGGCTCGCCGTTTACAGCTTGTCACACGATTATGATCAGTGCCCATCGCAGCCGGCGAGGCGCGTTCACAGATCTGGATGCTTCGTCGCCACCTGGTAGTACCCCGAGTGGAACACCAGAGGGGTCCCGCCGTCGGCCTCGTACTGTTCGACCTCTCCGAGGAAGATGATGTGGTCGCCGGCGTCGAGGCGTTGGACGGTGCGGCATTGGAAGCGGGCGACCGCGCCGTCCAGGAGGGGGGTGCCGGCGATGCCGGGGGTGGTGGGGGTGCCGCGGAATTTGTCGTCTGCCGGGGTGGCGAACTGGCGGGAGAGGTGGTGCTGGTCGGCGGCCAGTATGTGGACGGCGAAGTGCGAGGCGTCGGTGAAGTCCGGGAGGCTCGGGCTGTTTTTGCCGGGGCACCACAGGACGAGGGGCGGGTTCATCGAGACGGAGGTGAAGGAGTTCGCGGTCATGCCGACGTTGCGGCCGTCGGGGGCGCGGGCCGTCACCACGGTCACGCCGGTGGCGTACTGACCCAGCGCGCGGCGAAGTTCGCGGCCGTCGAAGCGGGCGGCGTGCTGGGCGCGCTTCTCGGCGAGGAAGCGGTGTGCCTCGGCCTCCTCGAACCACCAGCGGTAGAGGGTGCGCGGGTCGTCGAATCCGGCGGCGAGGGCGCCGGCGACCGAGGGGATTTCGGCCGCCGCGGTCAGCAGGTCGAGGTGGTGGGGACTCAGGTCGGTCAGGAGGGAGTTGGTCCAGCCGACGGCCCATTGAGCCCAGCCGCGCCAGAAGTGGTCGAAGGTGCGCTGCATCCACTGCGGGGTGAACTCGGCGGTGCCGTGGCGGAGGATGCTGTCGAGGTAGTGGGTGGCGGCCTGGGCCGCGTTGTTCGAACCCTGGCCGGTGATCGGATCGTTGAGGACGACGGCGTCGGCCATGCCGAGGACGTGCCGGCCGGAGGCCAGGCGGGCGACGGGATGCCGGACGGTCGGAGTGAGCCTGCCGCGCAACACGCCGCCGCTGTCGGTGAGTTGGGCGTGCCGGCAGCGCTCGTATTCGTCGGGGAAGAACCGGTGGAGGATTTCCAGTGAGCGGGCGAGGTGGCCTTCAGGCGTCCGGATGTCGTCCCAGCAGTCCATTGGGCCGCCGGGGACGCCCTCGAAGACCATGATGTCGCAGGGTCCGGTGGTGGTGAGGGCGGGGAAGGAGAAGTACTCGCCGACGCCGGGGACCATGCGGTAGTGGACGGCGGCCTCCCCCTCCCGCGGTCCCGTTCCCGTGACGTACGTCAGGGCCAGCGCACGGCGCGGCCGGTCGTACGGGGAGAGTTCGGGGTTGCGCGGGAAGAGTTGGCTCAGCTTGCCCTTGCCCGTGGAGACCACGACGAGATCGTGCGTACGGGCGTACCATTCCAGGTCGTTGACGCCCGCCTCGTGCCGCACGATCTCGCCGTGGCCGCCGTCCGCGAACTGCTCGATCCAGGCGGCACACTTGACCCGCTGGTCGACGGAGTGGGCAGGGCCCTCCAGCGGCGCGCGCCAGGAGACGTCCGGAGTGCCGTGCGGACCGATGAGAGAGAGCGCGATGCCGGAGATGTCCGGGGCCTGGCCCTCCCAGTGGTGCAGGCCGAGTTCGCGCTCGCTCTGGAGCGCGGTGTCGAACATGCACTGGCTGGACATGACCGGGCCGCGACGAATCTCGTCGGGGTCGCGGTCGGTGACCAAGGTGACGTCATAGCCGTGCGCCTGGAGTCCCAGGGCGAGTTGGGCACCCGCCTGCCCGGCGCCGACCACCGCGATCCTTCTCATGTGTCCTGCTGTCCTGCTCTCGTGACGTATCTGTCTGTCGCTGATGTGGCGTCAGTCTGCTGTGAGCCGCTCTTGACACACCTTCAGGCGTTGACCTCGGTCAGATAGTTCTTCGCGGCGACCGGGTCCATGAACCAGTGGAAGAGGTCGCGCGGGTCGTCGAAGCCGTTGACGAAGCGGGCGGCGATACGGGAGTTGGCGCTCGCCGCGCCGAAGAGCTCCAGGACGTGCTGCGGCGGGGCGCCGAGCATCGCGTTGGTCCAGGTCGTGGCGGACTGCGCGGTGTCCCAGAAGCGGCCGAAGGCCAGCTCCATGAACGCGGCGTCGTACGGGCGCTCGCCGTGGTCCAGGATGGTGGCGAGGTAGGAGGCCGCGCACTTCGAGGCGTTGTTGGACCCCTGGCCGGTGATCGGGTCGTTGAGGACGACGACGTCGGCGAGGCCGAGCACCCGCGCGCCGGAGGGCAGCGTGGCGACGGGCTTGCGGACGGTCGGCGCGAAGCGGCCCGCGAGGGTGCCGTTCGGGTCGGTGAGCGTGACATCGGTGCAGCGCTCGGCCTCCCACGGAACGTACGTCCGCAGCAGCTCCTGGAACTTCGCCAGCTGCTGGTGGGGGGTGAGCCCGTCGAAGCAGTCGAGCGGGCCGCCCGGGATGCCCTCGAAGAACATGATGTCGCAGGGGCCGCTGGTGGTGAGGCTGGGCATGGTGAAGTACTCACCCACACCGGGGATGACGTTGAAGCTGACGCCGGGGCGGTGGGGCAGCGGTGCCATGCCGGTGACGTACGCCAGGGCCAGCGCGCGCTGCGGAGCGTCGTACGGGGAACGCAGGGCGTCCCGCTCGAACAGTCCGGCGATCTCGCCCTTGCCGGCCGAGACGATCACCAGGTCGGACTCGGCGGCGTAGCGCTCCAGGTCCTCGATGCCCGCCTCGCAGAGCTCCAGACGGCCGCCGCGGCGCGCGAACTCGCCCATCCAGAGCGGCATTTTGACGCGCTGGTCGATGGAGCGGGCGGTGGCATCGAGGCGGGCGTCGAAGGAGAGCGCCCGGCCGCCCTGGCCGTCGGCGATGCTCACGCCGAGACCGTCGATCGACGGGCAGGCGTCGCCCCAGAAGTCGAGACCGAGGTTGCGCTCGTGGGCCAGCGCGGTGCCGAACATGGCCTGGCTGGACATCACCCGGCCCTCGCGGATCTGGTCTCCGGTGCGGTTGGACACGAGGGTGACGTCAAAACCGTGGTCGACCAGGCCGATGCCGAGCTGAAGACCGGCCTGGCCGGCTCCGACGATGGTGATCTTGCGCATGAGGGGATCTCCGGGGGTTGGGGTGTGCGGTTTTTGAGCGGTGCCGTGCCGTGCCGTGCGCTGTGCGGCGTTTCGGCACGTGGCGGCGTCAACCGGTGGGGGCGGCGGCTGTGTGGAATGCGGCTGCCCGCCTGAGGGGGGTCGGCGGGCAGCCGCGGAAGGCCGGGTCGCCCGTAGGGCCGGGGGATGGGCCCCCGGGTAACCCGGCCGGCTAGAGGGGCCCGGCCGAGTCGGCGAGCCGGGGCAGCAGCGGCAAGGGTGCCGCGACGTGCGGGGGTACGGTCGTGGCGGCCCTCGCCGCGCCGGTCGCAGGTAATAAGCGCAGCGCGCATGCGACGGGCTGTCCGCTGGGCGTGACTCCGCCTCTGACGAGCGCAGTCCGGCCCGGCACTCCCTGCATTGTTGATTCCCAGGATTCTCTCGGGTCCGCGGCGGTCAGGCGTCAATCTTGGTATGGCAAGATCACCTTCGCTATCCGGATCACGCGGGTCGCTGTCCCGATCGCGCATATCGTGGGTGGAGGTTTACATGCCCGCTGAAAAGTCCCCCCTCGCAAATCACCAGCGGTTCCATACAGCGGACATTTGGGAGGCGCGGGCCGAGGTCGGCCGCGCGTTCTGTCCGCATGACCTGCGCATCGTGCGGCGCTCGGCGACGCTCGACGCCCGGCTGCACGGCGCACCCTTCGATCGGACAGGTCTCTATTACCTCGATTACGGAACGGAAGTCCGGATTACACCGGGCGATCTGGAGAGCTTTTTCCTCGTCCAGATCCCGCTCGCCGGTTACGCCGAAATCACCTGCGGCCGCGAGGAGATCATTTCCTCCCCAGAACTCGCTTCTGTCCCCTCTCCGACCGGAAAGCTGGACATGCGCTGGGGTGACGGCAATCCGCAGCTGATCGTGTGGTTCGACCGATCGTCGCTGGAATCGCACCTGGGCAGTCTGCTCGGCCGCGCCGTGCGCCGTCCGATCTTCTTCTCGCTCGGTATGAACCTCACCACGCCGGGCTCCCGATCCTGGCTCAACATCGTCGACCTCATGCGCCGGGAGGCGGAGGGGCCTGGTGGGATGACAAGCCAGCCCCTCGTCACCAAACAGCTTGAATCACTCCTCATGACCCAGCTGTTGATGGCCCAGCCCAACAACTACACGTCGGCGCTGCTCGGCGAGCAGCCGCGCGTCGCACCGCCCGCGGTCCGCCGCGCCATGGAGGTCATCGAGGGACACGCCGCCGAGCCGCTCACGGTCGCGGAGATCGCGGAATACGTCGGCGTCGGCGTACGGGCCCTTCAGGAAGGCTTCCGCCGGCACCTCGACACGACACCGCTCGCGTACCTGCGCGAGGTCCGCCTGGACCGCGTACGAAAGGAACTCCTGGCCTCCGACCCGGGTGCCACGACCGTCACGGCCGTCGCCTCCCGCTGGGGCTTTCTGCACCCGGGCCGTTTCTCCCTCGCGTACCGCCAACAGTTCGGGGAGTCGCCTTCGGAGACGTTGCGGTCATAGGAGGAAAACGGTCTTTCGACCCACCTGTCGATCAGTGGGCGGCGGGTGGCGGGCAGGACGATGCAGGCTTGTGTGCCCTCGCCGGTCTGGCGGTCACGGCGTCAAGTCGAGGAATTCCCAGTGCGCTCGGGGTTGCGCGCCGCTGAGCCATTTCCCGCAGTTCTGAAGGACCGTGGGGCTTGAGGTGATGTGCTGGGTACCTGTGCCGAGATCACGCAGAAAGCGGTCGATCGGCCCGCGCCGGATCGCCGCCGTCCCCGCCCAGCGGTGCACCGTCTGACCCACGTCCTGCACGGTCCACGTCGCGTGGTTGAGCGCCAGCCTCAGCAGAGTGTCCTGCTCGGTACTTGTCAACTCCCCTGCATCCAGGGTGCCTTCGATATCTCGCCATACCTCCGTCGCCCACGCCCGTGCCGAACGAAGCCTGGCTTCGGCGGTCGCGTACTCCGCGTGGAACTGTGTGGTGTCGACGGCGGCGTTACGTGTGCCTGATTTGGCCGCGGCGACCAACTTCAGTTCATCGAGCAGGCGCCGCCCCACACCGAGCGCCCAACCGGTGTGCCCGATTGCGGACATGTTGACCAGTCCGAGGCGGTAGATCGCGCCGCCGTTGGCCGGGTTCGTGGTCGTGGCGAGGTACGTGTGGGTCGCCGGGACAAGCTCATCGGCGCAGTGATAATCAATACTGTGCGTCGCACGCAGCCCGAGCACATCCCAGTTGTCGACGAGTTCCACCTGCGACTTCGGCATCGCCAGCACCCGCAGCTCCCCGGTGCCCTCGACCTGGATCGCACTGTGGATATGGGTGGCGTGCGCCATGCCGGAGGCGAACTGCCAACTGCCGCTCACCAGATAGCCACCCTCCACCGGGACGGCCCGGCCGGGCCGGGTGCCGTGGCCGGCCAACAACGCGTGGTCCCCATCCGCGACATCCGGGAACAGGTCGGCCGCCGCAACGGCATCGAGATAGGCCGCAGTGGTGCCGGTCATCAACTGAAGCGCCATCATCGTCCAGCCGGCCGATGAATCGTGGTAACTGACCCGCTCGACCGTCTCTATCAATTGGCGCGGGGAGAACTCGAAGCCGCCGAGGCTCTGCGGCAGTGCGGCCCGCACGACCCCCGCACCCAGCAACGCCCGTGCGATGTCCTCGGTGAGTCTGCCGAGTTCCTCGGCCGCGTCCGCATCCGCCTCAAGCGCCCCGCCGAGTGCGTCAATTCGCTCCAGCATCCCGGGACATTCCGGGCTGACATGCAATCCGATCGAGACCGCCATGGATGGTTGCTCCTCGCTCTCAGTATTGAGTCAGCGTCACCATAAGGGAGGAGCCGGAGGCGCCGGAGGGGCCTTACCGTTCCACGGCCTGCTCAAGGAATTCCCGTGCTGAGGAAGGGCGTTACGACTTCGCCGGAGTGGGCGTGCACGGGGACCGGTCGGTGCCTTGCGGCTCCAGCAGGCCGGCGCCCGCCGGCGGGAGCCGCACCTCCAGGGGGTGGCGGGCGGCGTGGCCGGGGGATACACCAGGCTCGTATAAACAGAAGACG
>NZ_JBHXFI010000110.1:0-9439 GCF_042724075.1 Streptomyces sp. NPDC127097
GTGTTCGGACTGCTTCGCTTTACGTCCGAACACCCACCCCTCCGGCCCCACACCCTCCCGTACGTGAGGGGACCCCACCCCTGTGGGGGGAGTTGTAAAAGACCAGCACCCACCCCCGCCGAAGGCGAAAAACAGGCACGGCGGCGCCACCCGACAACGTGGGAAGCGGGGCTACGAGCCCAAAAGGGCTACGAGCCCAAAATGGTGGAGAGGAACTCCCCTGTCCACGCGAGCAGCTCGCGCCCAACCACCGGCTTGCCGCCGATCTTTCCCGTCGTGGGCCGCGGAACGAGAATTTGTTGCGCGGCCGGCTTGAGGACCGTACGGGGGTGGAGCCGCTTGAGCCGCAGTTCCTGGGACTCGCGCAACTCCACGGGGCCGAAGCGGATGTTGGAGCCCTGGAGCGTGATGTCGGCGACGCCGCACGCGCGGGCCAGCATCCGGAGGCCGGCGACCAGCAGCAGGTTCTCGACGGGCTCGGGCAGCTTGCCGTAGCGGTCGGTGAGTTCCTCGCGGACGGCCGCGATGTCCTCCTCCGAGGAGGCGGAGGCGATGGCGCGGTACGCCTGGAGGCGCAGCCGCTCGCCGGGCGCGTAGTCGTGCGGAACGTGCGCGTCCACCGGGAGTTCGATCTTGACCTCCAGGGGCGGCTCCTCCTCGACGCCGCCTTCGAGGGAGGCCCGGTAGTCGGCGACCGCCTCGCCGACCATACGGACGTAGAGGTCGAAGCCGACGCCGGCGATATGGCCGGACTGCTCGCCGCCGAGGAGGTTGCCCGCGCCGCGGATCTCCAGGTCCTTCATGGCGACGTACATGCCGGCGCCCATCTCGGTGTGCTGGGCGATGGTCGCCAGCCGCTCGTGGGCGGTCTCGGTGAGCGGCTTCTCGGGCGGGTAGAGGAAGTAGGCGTAGCCGCGCTCGCGGCCGCGGCCGACCCGGCCGCGCAGCTGGTGGAGCTGGGAGAGGCCGAAGTTGTCGCCGCGCTCGACGATCAGGGTGTTGGCGTTGGAGATGTCGATGCCCGATTCGACGATCGTCGTCGAGACCAGGACGTCGAACTTCTTCTCCCAGAAGTCGACGACCACCTGCTCCAGTTGGGACTCGCCCATCTGGCCGTGGGCGGTCTGGATACGCGCCTCGGGGACGATCTCGCGGAGCCGGGCGGCGGCCTTGTCGATGGACTCGACCCGGTTGTGGATGTAGAAGACCTGGCCCTCGCGCAGCAGTTCACGGCGGATGGCCGCGCCGATCTGCTTCTGCTCGTAGGGGCCGACGAAGGTCAGGACGGGGTGGCGCTCCTCGGGGGGCGTGGTGATCGTCGACATCTCGCGGATGCCGGTGACCGCCATCTCCAGGGTGCGGGGGATGGGGGTGGCGGACATGGTGAGGACGTCGACGTTGGCGCGGAGCTTCTTCAGCTGTTCCTTGTGCTCGACGCCGAAGCGCTGTTCCTCGTCGACGATGACCAGGCCCAGGTCCTTGAACTTGGTCTCGGAGGAGAACAGCCGGTGGGTGCCGATGACGAGGTCGACGGAACCCTCCCGCAGCCCTTCGAGGACGGCCTTGGCCTCGGTGTCGGTCTGGAAGCGGGACAGCGCCCGGACGTTGACCGGGAACTGGCCGTAGCGCTCGGTGAAGGTGCCGAGGTGCTGCTGCACGAGGAGGGTGGTCGGGACGAGGACGGCGACCTGCTTGCCGTCCTGGACGGCCTTGAAGGCGGCGCGGACCGCGATCTCGGTCTTGCCGTAGCCGACGTCGCCGCAGATCAGCCGGTCCATCGGGACCGACTTCTCCATGTCCTCCTTGACCTCGGCGATGGTGGTGAGCTGGTCGGGCGTCTCCGCGTACGGGAAGGCGTCCTCCAGCTCGCGCTGCCAGGGGGTGTCCGGGCCGAAGGTGTGGCCGGGCGCCGCCATCCGTGCGGAGTACAGCTTGATCAGGTCGGCGGCGATCTCCTTGACGGCCTTCTTGGCGCGCGCCTTGGTCTTGGTCCAGTCGGCGCCGCCCAGGCGGTGCAGGGTGGGGGCCTCGCCGCCGACGTACTTGGTGACCTGCTCCAGCTGGTCGGTGGGGATGTAGAGGCGGTCGCCGGGCTGGCCGCGCTTGGCGGGGGCGTACTCGACGAGGAGGTACTCACGGGTGGCGCCCTGGACCGTGCGCTGCACCATCTCGATGTAGCGGCCCACCCCGTGCTGCTCGTGGACGATGAAGTCGCCGGCTTCCAGGGTGAGCGGGTCGATGGTCTTGCGGCGGCGGGCCGGCATCCGGGCGCCGTCCTTGCCGGCCGCCTTCTGGCCGGAGAGGTCGGTCTCGGTGAGGACGGCGAGCCGGAGCTCCGGGTCGATGAAGCCGTTGTCGAGGGAGCCGCAGGAGACATGGACGACGGACGGGGCGATGTCGGCCGGCTCGGGGTCCAGGCGGGCGGGGATGCCCTCGCCGCCGAGGACCTCGACCGTGCGGGCCGCCGGGCCGTGCGCCTCGGTGAGGAAGACCGTGCGCCAGCCGTCCGCGAGCCACTGCTTGGTGTCGGCCAGCGCCCGCTGGGTGTCGCCGCGGTAGGTGTCGGGGGCGTGCATGCCCAGCTTGAGGGTGTCGCCGTCGGCCGCCAGGTCCTCGTCGGCCGCGAACGGGCTGACCGACCACCACATCATCCCCAGCTCGCGCGCCCGGTCCCGGACGTCCGCGATGCCCCACAGGGAGGCCGCGCCGACATCGATCGGGGCCGCTCCGCCGTCCGCCGGCTGCCCGCCGCCCGCGCCGTTCATCGCGGCCGCCGCCCAGGACGCCTGGAGGAACTCCTGGCTCGTGGCCACCAGATCGGCGGCCCGGGTGCGCACCCGCTCCGGGTCGCACACCACGGCCATCGAGCCCTTGGGCAGCACGTCCAGCAGCAGCTCCATGTCGTCCACCAGGACCGGAGCCAGCGACTCCATGCCCTCGACGGCGATCCCCTCGGCGATCTTGCCGAGCAGCTCGCCCAGCTCGGGGTGCTGCTCGGCGAGCGCCGCGGCCCGCTCCCGCACCTCGTCGGTCAGCAGCAGCTCCCGGCACGGCGGCGCCCACAGCCCGTGCTCGGCGACCTCCAGGGACCGCTGGTCGGCGACCTTGAAGTAGCGGATCTCCTCGACGTCGTCGCCCCAGAACTCGACCCGGAGCGGGTGCTCCTCGGTCGGCGGGAAGACGTCCAGGATGCCGCCGCGGACCGCGAACTCGCCGCGCTTCTCGACCAGCTCGACGCGGGCGTAGGCGGCCGCCGCCAGACCGTCGACGATCTCTTCGAGGTCGGCCGTCTGCCCCGTGCGCAGACTGACGGGCTCCAGGTCGCCCAGGCCCTTGACCTGCGGCTGGAGCACCGAGCGGATGGGGGCGACGACGACGGAGACGGGGCCGGCCGTGGGGTCGTCGTCGCGGGGGTGGGCGAGCCGGCGCAGCACCGCGAGGCGCCGGCCGACGGTGTCCGAGCGCGGGGAGAGCCGCTCGTGCGGCAGCGTCTCCCAGGACGGGAACTCCACGACGGAGTTGTCCTCGCCGGCCGGCATCAGGCTGCGCAGTGCGGCGGCCAGGTCCTCGGCCTCCCGGCCGGTGGCGGTCACCGCGAGCACCGGGCGGCCGGCCTGCCGGGCGAGCGCGGCGATCGCGAAGGGGCGGGCGGCCGGCGGCCCCACCAGATCCACCCGGGGGCGGTGCCCGTCGGTCGCGGCCTGCACCGCTTCGGCGAGCGCCGGGTCCTTGACGACGACGTCGAGCAGACCAGTCAGGCTCATGAGAAGGTTCCGTCCCAGCGAGGCGAACAACGCAGCAGCCCGACACGTCTCACGGGCCGGGGTTGCCAAGCGTACGCCCGCCCACCGACAGCCCGGGCCGGAAGTCCGGGACGGCACCCCCGCGCCCCCGTGCCGCCCGGATTCCCGGTACCGCGCCCACCGCTCCCATGGAAGGGTGCACCTTACAAGGACTCCAGGAGGGGGCACGGTGAGCGGAAGCACGCGACGTACCGGAGACAGTGGCACGCTGCGGGCGCCGGCCGCGCCGCCCACGGGCCCGCCGCCCCGCCCCGTCGTCGCCGCCCTGATGCTCGGCATGGCCCTCGCCGCGCTCGACTCGACGGTCCTCGCCACCGCCGTCCCGCAGATCGTCGGCGACCTCGGCGGCTTCGCGGTCTTCTCCTGGCTGTTCTCCGGCTATCTGCTGGCCGTCACCGTCACCCTGCCGGTCTACGGCAAGCTCTCCGACACCTTCGGCCGCAAGACCGTCCTGATCACCGGCATCGTGCTCTTCCTCGTCGGCTCGCTGGCCTGCGCCGGAGCCTGGAACATGGCCTCGCTGATCGCCTTCCGGGTGGTGCAGGGCCTGGGCGGCGGCGCCCTCCAGGGCACCGTCCAGACCATCGCCGCCGACCTCTACCCGATGAAGGAACGCCCCAGGATCCAGGCCCGGCTCTCCAGCGTCTGGGCCACCTCGGCGGTCGCCGGGCCCGCCCTGGGCGGACTGCTCGCCGCCTACGCGGACTGGCGCTGGATCTTCCTGGTCAATGTGCCGGTGGGCGCGCTCGCCCTCTGGCTGGTCGGGCGGCACTTCACCGAGGCGCAGCGGAGCCGGCCGGGCCCCGGCGCCCGCCCGCGGGTGGACTGGCCCGGCGCGCTGGCGATCTTCGCCTGCGGGGGGCTGCTGCTGACCGCCCTGGTGCAGGGCGGGGTGGCCTGGGCCTGGCTGTCCACGCCGTCACTGCTGCTGTTCGCCGGCAGCGCGGGGTGCGCGGCGCTCACCGTCCTGATCGAGCGCCGGGCCGCGGAGCCGATCATTCCCGGCTGGGTCTGGCGCCGCCGCACCATCTCCGCCGTGAACCTCGCGCTGGGCGCCCTGGGCCTGCTGATGGTCGCCCCGACGGTGTTCCTGCCCACTTACGCCCAGTCGGTGCTGGGCCTGAGCCCCACCGCGGCCGGTTTCGTGCTGTCGGTGATGGTCCTGAGCTGGCCGGTCTCGGCCGCCCTCAGCAGCCATGTCTACAACCGGCTCGGCATCCGCCGCTGCGCGATGCTCGGCATCGGCGTGGCCGGCCTGGTCCTGCTCGCCTTCCCGCTGCTGCCCTACCCCGGCGCCGCCTGGCAGCCCGCGCTGATCATGCTGGCGCTCGGCGCGGCCCTCGGCCTCTTCCAGCTCCCGCTGATCATCGGCGTCCAGTCCTCCGTCGGCTACCGGGAGCGCGGCACCGCCACCGCCTCCATACTCTTCTGCCGCCAGGTCGGCCAGTCGCTCGGTGCCGCGCTCTTCGGCGCCCTCGCCAACACCACCCTCAACGACCGCCTCGCGCACGCCCCTTCGGGCATCCGCGCCGGCCTGCCCGACGACCTCGACGCGGTCTCCCGCGCGCTGGAACACCAGGGCGACCTCACCGCGCAGGCCACCGACTACCTCCGCCGGGCCGTCGACACCACGGTCGACCACGTCTACCTCGGCGCCGCCGCGGCCGCCGGACTCGCGCTGCTCGCCCTGCTGCTGGCACCGCGGCACTTCCCGGTGCACACGGACACCGGCGGCACGGGCGAGGGCGAGGCCAGAGGAGCGGGTGAGGGCACGGGCACAGGCGCGGGTGAGGGCGCGGGCGGCCAGGGCGGGGTCTGAGCGGAAGACCGGCGTCCGGTCGCGGTGGCGTGGCCGTCCGTCAGGCGCCCGCGCCGCCGCCCGCGCGGGGCAGCTGTGTCTCCAGGGTGTCCTCCGCGTCGGGGCCGGCGGCCTCCGGGGCGTCGGCTTCCCGCCCGCCGCCCGGCGTCCCGTCGTCCTCGTCCGGTGCCGGTGCCTTCCCGGTGAGCGCGGCCAGGCTGTTGCGTACATGGGTCATATGGGTGCGGACCTCGTCGCGCTCCGCGTCGTGCTCCCGCAGGATCCGCGCCGTGGTGCGCTCGATGCGCTCCACCTCGGCCTCGGCCTGGGCCAGCAGACCGGCGCCGCGGTCCTCGGCGTCCTCCTGGCGGTGCCGGGCGGCCTCCTCGGCCTCGGCGTAGCGCCGCTCGCTGTCGGCGCGGGCCGCCTTCCCGCGGGCGTCCAGCTCCGCGACCAGCCGGTCGGTCTCCGCCTCCCGCTCCGCGATCTCCCGCCCGGCCGCGTCCCACTCGTCGGTCTGCCGCTTCTCCTGGTCACGCAGCAGCTGCGCGGTCCGCCGGTGCACCTCCGCCAGCTCCGCGGCCGCCTCCTTCCGCAGCTTCCCGGCCTCCTCGGTCGCCACGGTCACCAGCTCGGCGGCCTCCCCCCGCGCCGCCTCCCCGATGCGCCGGGCCCGGGTCTCCGCCTCGCCGCGCCGGGCCTGTGCCGCCTGGCCGGCCGCCTCCCGGACCTCGTCCGCATACCCCGCGGCCGCGTCCCGGATCTCCTCGTCCGCCTGCTGTGCCCCGGCCCGCAGCCGCACCGCCTCGGACTCCGCGGTCGTCAGGATCAGCCGGGCCTCGCTGCCGAGCGACTCGTACGTCTGGGGCGGCAGCTGCGCCACCCGCTCTTGCAGTTCGGCGAGTTCGGCCGCCATCTCGTTGGACAGGACCGTGAGCCGCGCGGCGCGCTCCCAGCAGGAGTCGCGGTCGACCGAGAGCCCTTCGACGCGGCGGTCCACGTCCTCCGGCCGGTAGCCACGCCCTCGTACGGTCTCGAACCCGTGAGGCGAAACCGATGCACTCATCCTCAAGCCCCTCTCCGCCGCGCGGCCGTCGTGCGATCCGCGGCCTTCCGCGCTCTTTCGCATGGTTGTGTGCAGGACTGTGCCGTTATGCGCACTTCCCTGGGGATCGGTGCGAGATCGCACCCTCGCGGCACTTCACCCCATCCACCCCACCAGGATGCGTTATTTGGTGCCAGAAGTCGGAATCCGCTCGTCGTGGCGGAGCGCCCCGAACAACTCCCGCGCACCGCTCTCGTTCCACGACAGCACCGACCCGACACCACTGACCATCACCCCGGGCCGGTTCACCGGAACCGTCGTCGCCGTACCGCCGCCCCCGGCGATCTGCTTCATCGACCAGCCCATATCCAGGACCCGCGCCATGTCCGCGCCGTCGTCCACGACCAGCGCCGCCAGCGAGGTGTCCAGTACGCGCTTGAGCCGGTCCGGGTCGAGGAGCACCGACGGGGCGGCCATCTCCTCCGCCACCGCACCGAGCAACTGCCGCTGACGCTTCACCCGTCCGAGGTCACCCTCCGGGTCGGCATACCGGGCCCGTACGAACGCCAGCGCCTCGGCACCGTTCATCCGCCGGCAGCCGGCCGGGAAGTCCGCGCCCGACTTCTCGTCCTTCAGCGGGGCGTCCAGGCACAGCCGCACCCCGTCCAGCGCGTCCACGACCTGCACGAACCCCAGGAAGTTCACCTCGGCATAGCGGTCGATCCGCAGTCCGGTCGCCTGCTCCACCGTTCGGGTGAGCAGCCGCGGGCCGCCGTCCGCATACGCCTCGTTGATCTTCCGGCTGCCGTGGCCGGGTATCGGGACGTAGCTGTCGCGCGGCAGGCTGACCAGCGTGGGGCCGTGCTCACCGGAGTGCAGCACCATGATCGTGTCGGTGTTCTGCACCTCGTTGTTGCCGACGTGCAGCTGCTCGCGCTGCTCCGGGGTCAGCGCGGTACGGCTGTCCGTACCGACCAGCAGCCAGTTCGTGCCCTTGCCCGCGGCCGGACGCCCGGCGTAGTCGCCCAGCGCATCGACGTGCTGGAGCTGCCGCCCCGCCGAGACGTACAGCCAGGCCCCGCCCGCGACCACCAGGGCGACCAGCACCAGCAGCGTCACCAGGGTCCAGGTGAGCCACGCCCGCCGGCGGCGGCGCGGCCCCGGCCTGCGCGGCGGCCGGCCCGCCGGCCCGCGGTGCCACCACCGCGGGCGCCCTGCCCGGTACAGCGTCGTGGACGACGCCTGCGACAGCGGGGGTATCGGACGGCCCATATACGCATGGTCGGGGCGCCCGGCCCATCCCGCAGGTCGAGCGCCCCGACCCGGCCCGGCGGCAGCATCCGCCGCCGGACCGGTGACGCGGTGTTACAGCAGCCCGTCCCACATCTGCTCCAGCAGGACCGACCACCAGGTCTCCGGCGACCCCAGCGCGGGCGGGTCCAGCGCGACCAGCTGCGCCTGGAAGTCGACGGTCCAACGGCCCGCCTGCTCGGGCGTCAGCCCGTACCGCAGCCGCCACATCCGCCCCAGCATCGCCAGACAGCGGGTGAACTCCGGCAGCCCCGAGTTCACGAACTGCGGCGTCGCCGGCTGACCGCCAGGACCGGCCTCCATGGGCACCGCCACGATGTGCGCGGTCCCGTACTGCACACACAGCTGACGGCCGAAGTCATTGCCCATCACCAGATACGAACCGGCATCCGCGGCCGGCTGCACCATCCGCTCCGCCGCCAGCTCCGCCAGCGTCGGCACCGGGCGGTGCGGCTGCGCCTGCGCCCAGAAGAACGGCCCGAAGTCGACCGGCAGCCCGGCCCACACCAGCATCTGCGCCACCACATCGGGCACCCCCTGGCGGGAGACCGCCCGCTGGTCGAAGCGGAACAGGGCCTGCGGGCCGAACGCCTGCTCCAGCTCCTGCCCGATCACCTGCGGGGGCACCGGCGGCACCGGCGGTACCTGCGACGGGTGCGGCAACGGCACCCGCACCGGCGCCGGCCGCGCCGGGCCGTCCGCGACCTGGTGCAACTCGCCCTGATGCTCGACCAGATGCCGTACGCCCTGCTGGCGCGAGGCATGGTCACGGCCGTACGCGGCGGTGTGGCTGATCCGCACCTGCGGCCAGTTGTCCCGGATCATCCGGGCGCAGTAGCCACCCGGCAGATCACAGCACTCCAGCTCGGTGTGCAGCTCCAGCACCTGCTGCGGCGGCACGTTCATCCCGCGCAGCTCGTGCAGCAGCTGCCACTCCGGATGCGGTGTACCGGGCGCGGAACGGCGCACGATCTTCTGCTCGGACCCGTCCGGCGCGCGATAGCTCAGCACGGCCATATAGCCCGGACCGACCGTCGGCTGACCGCTCGGCGCCTGCGGATAGCCGTACGCACCGCCGCCGGGGCCCGGCGCACCGGGCGGCCCCTGCGGAGGACCGGGCGGCGCCGCGGGCGGGGGCGTGGGACCGGCCGACGACGGCACACCCGGGCCGCCGGGACCGCCGTCGGGCAGCGCCGCGCCGCCGGCCAGCATCGTGGCCGCCGCATGCACACCGCCGGTACCGCCCGCGGCGGGCGGCGGGGGCGGCGGACCGCCCTGGCCGCCGGAGCTCCGGCCGTCCGCGGGCACCCCGGGCTTACCGGGCGGGCCGGGCGGCTTGGGTGCGCCCGGCACACCGGGCGGCGCGGGCGGCGGCGGCACCCCGGGGCCGGCACCGGCACCTACCGCACCCACGAGGCCATCCAGAACTGCCTCGCCGTCCGCGAGCATCGACGCGGCGGCATGCACCCCGCCGCACCCGGG
>NZ_JBHXFI010000111.1:0-7665 GCF_042724075.1 Streptomyces sp. NPDC127097
ACCGCCCGCCGCGTGGGGGTACCTCCCACGCCCTTCAGGCAGTGGGGGAGCAACGGCGAGTCAGCCACAAACGCCGGCCGAGGCAAAGCGCAGCGGGTGGCACCGCGCAAGCGGGCAACAAACGGCGAGAAACCACCACGGCGGGAAAGCCGAAAACGTGGGAAGCAGGCAAGGGCGCAGCCCACGGCCGAAAGCGTGGGAATCAATAACGATATTGCTGACCGTCGTAGCCCGGCTGCTGGTAAGGCGGATAGGGCTGCTCGGGCGGGAGGTCCGTGTCGCGTTGTTGGGGGACCCAGACGCCGCCGGGTGGGGTCTCTCCGTAGCCCTGGCCGGGGTACGGGCCCAGCGGCTGGCCCTGGCTGTCGTACTGCTGGGCGCCGTAGGGCGGTTGGGCGTACGGGTCCGGCTGCTCGTACGGGTCGTAGGGCGCGGCGTACTGCTGGGTGCCGAGGTACGGGTCGGCGTAGGGCGCCTGGCCGCCCTGGCCCGGGTTGTCGCCGTAGGCCGCGTACGGGTCGCCGTAGGGGTCCTGGGCGGCGGGGCCCTGGCCGTAACTCCCGTCGTACGCATAGCCGTTGCCGTTGGCGGCGGCGCCGTTGTAGGCGTCGTAGCCGTAGTCGTTCTGCTGGCCTCGGGCATCGGGGCTGTAGATGCCGTACTGGCCGGTCTCGTCGGGCATCGGCTGCGGGGCGTAGACGGCGGTGGCGTCGGCCCGGGTGTAGTCGTCCTGGACGGCGAACGGCTGGGTGGCGTAGGCGTCCTGGTCCTGCTGCTGGTACGGGTCCTGGCTCCGGTAGCCGTCGTCGGCGTTGTAGGTGTAGGAGCCCGGCCCGCCGTAGGAGCCCTGCCCGGCGAAGGTGTCCTGCGCGGGGAAGGCGCCCGGGCCGATCATGGTTTCCTGCGCGGCGAAGGCGTCTTGGCTCTGGAAGCCGCCGGTGCTGTCGAAGGCGTCCCGGCTCTGGAAGCCGCCGGTGCTCTCGAAGGTGTCCGGGCCGCCGTCGGGAACCGGGGCGGGGCCGCCGGTGGGCGGGACCGCCTCCAGGCCGGAGACCTCCAGGGTCGGTTCGGCGGGCGGCGGGCCGGCCGGGCGGCCCCGTCGGCGACGGCTCTCGCCGGGCTTGCCGCCCAGCGCCCAGCCGGTGGTGAAGCCGCGGCGGAAGGAGAGCGTGACCTGCGTCTGCCCGATGGCGAAGGCGATCAGGCCCAGCCCGATCACGATCACCGAGGGGATGATCACGCCGATGACCACGGCGAGGAAGCCGGTGAAGGCGAGCAACCGCCAGCGCAGCCGCGCCTTGTACTGGAGCAGCACCTCACCGAGCAGCCACAGGGCGACCAGACCGAATGCGATGTAGAGGATCGTCCAGCCCATATACGCCCCTCTTCCGCCGCTCGCCGGCCACCGTGATCAGGACTGCTGGTGCAGCCCCAGATTCTCGTAGATTTCCAGGGTCGCCGTGGAGTGGTTCAGGGTAATGAAGTGCAACCCGGGAACATCCTCGGCCATCAAGCGTGCGCACAGGTCCGTTGCGTACTCGATCCCAATGGAGCGTACCGCCGCGGGATCGTCCTTGACGGCCAGGATGCGCTCGGCCAGCTCGGGCGGGAACGCCGCATTGCTGAGCTGAGCGAACCGTTCGATCTGGCGCACGTTCGTCACCGGCATGATCTCCGGAATGATCGGCGTGGAGCAACCCGCGGCCGTGACCCGGTCCCGGAGACGGAAGTAGTCCTCCGGGTAGAAGAACATCTGGGTGATGGCGAAGTCCGCACCGGCCCGGCACTTGGCGACGAAGTGTGCCACATCGGTGTCCCAGTCCGTCGAGCGCGGATGCATCTCGGGGAAAGCCGCGACGCCGACGCAGAAGTCGCCGGACTCCTTGATCAGCCGGACCAGGTCGGCCGCGTAGCCGACGCCGTCGGGGTGCCTGACCCACTCGCCCATCGGGTCGCCGGGCGGGTCGCCGCGCAGCGCGAGCATATTGCGGATCCCGGCGTCGGCGTACTGGCCGATGATGTTGCGCAGATCCGCCGTGGAGTGGTTGACCGCGGTCAGATGGGCGACCGGGGTCAGGGTGGTGTCGGTGGCGATGCGCTCGGTGGCACGCACCGTGCCGTCACGGGAGGTGCCGCCGGCGCCGTACGTCACGGAGACAAAGGTCGGGGAGACGGCCTCGATCCGACGAATGGCGTTCCACAGGGTCCGCTCACCCTTCTCGGTCTTCGGGGCGGCGAACTCGAACGAATAGGACTGCTTGCCGGAAGCAAGCAGCTCGCGCACCGTGTGCGCACGATCAGTCCTGGTGGAAGCTGTACCTAGGGCCATACCGGCAGGTTAACCAGCAGCGGGGCGCACACCAACCGTCTTCGGCGTAATGCCTGGTTGGTCGGGTTCATGTCCACTGGTTGGACATTTTCCGGTCGCCCGGACGACAGAAACCGGACGACAGAAATCCACCGCCGCTCGTCCGGAGGTCGCCGCCGGGCAGCGATCCCAGCCAGCCAGGCAGCCTTCAGACGTCCCAGGTCCGGATGCGCTTGGCCAGGGCGGCGGCCGCCGCTCCCGGGTCGTCCGCCTCGGTGATCGCGCGGACCACGACGACCCGGCGGGCGCCGGCGGTCAGTACATCGTCCAGATTCCCGGCGTCGATCCCGCCGATCGCGAACCAGGGGCGCTCGGGGGCTTGGGCGGCGGTGTAGCGGACCAGGTCGAGGCCGGGGGCGTGGCGGCCCGGCTTGGTGGGGGTGGGCCAGCACGGGCCCGTACAGAAGTAGTCCACGCCGGGCTCGGTGAGCGCGGCGTCCACCTCGGCCTCGGCGTGGGTGGAGCGGCCTATGAGGACGTCCGGGCCGAGGACGGCGCGGGCGGCCGGGACCGGCAGATCGCCCTGGCCGAGGTGCAGCACCTCGCTGCCGGCCGCGTGGGCGACGTCCGCCCGGTCGTTGACCGCCAGCAGCTTGCCGTGCCGCCGGCAGGCGTCCGCGAAGACCTCCAGGTGCCGGAGCTCCTCACCGGCCTCCATGCCCTTGTCGCGCAGCTGGACGATGTCCACGCCCGAGGCGAGCACCGCGTCCAGGAACTGCGGCAGATCGCCCTGCCGCTGACGGGCGTCGGTGCAGAGATAGAGCCGGGCGTCGGACAGGGCCTGTCGTGCGGTGCTCATCGGGCGGCTTCCCCCCAGGTCGGGGGCGTACGGCCGGGCCTTCCGGACGTACGCCCCTCGGGTGCGGTTACGGATGCGGGTGCGGCGACGGGACGGGAGCGCGCCGCGCCGGGCGGGTCAGACGGCGAGCGCCTGGGCCCGGCGCTTCACCTCCGTGCCGCGATTCTCGCGCAGCGCCTGGGCAGGCGTGCCGGGCAGGGTCTCATCCGGGGTGAACAGCCACTCCAGCATCTCCTCGTCGGTGAAGCCGTCGTCCTTGAGGAGGGTGAGGGTGCCGACGAGGCCCTTGACCACCTTGTCGTCCTTGATGAAATCGGCGGGCACATGCAGCGCCCGGTTCTCGCCGCGGCGCACCGCGATCAGCTGGCCCTCCTTGACCAGCTGCCGGACGCGTGTCACCTCGACGCCGAGCTGTTCGGCGATGTCGGGGAGGGTGAGCCAGGCGGGGACGAGTCCATCGATGTTTGCGTCAATCTCGGTCACAGGACAAGCCTGCCACCTCGCACTGACAGCCGGTAGCCGGGCATCGCCATCAGGGGCTTCGTGCACACCGGAGGGTGACGGCGGCCGCCCGGCAACCGGCGGCCGCGGCGCCCTACACGGCGGCGGACTTCAGCGGTACGGACGCGTTCGCGGCCCGCTCGCGGTCCAGTACGACGCCCCGCTCGATCAGCTTGCGCCCCTGGGCGAGGTCCCGCGGCCGCCCCACGGCCAGCAGCGCGACGAGCCGGCCCTCCCGGAGCCAGATCACCGACCAGGCGGCCCCGGCCGGGTCACCGCGCCAGACCAGCTCGTCGGCGTTGCCGTGATGGCCCGCGTACTGCACGAAGCGGCCGAACTGCTCCGACCAGAAGTACGGGACGGGGTCGTAGACCAGCCCCTCGGCGTCACCGCGGGCGATGTTCTCGGCGACCGTACGGGGGCCCTGGAGGGCGTTGTCCCAGTGGTGGATCAGCAGGCGGGTGCCGTAGCGGGCCGACGGGAAGGAGGCGCAGTCGCCGACCGCGTAGACATCGGGCACGGAGGCGCGCAGCCGGTCGTCGGCGAGGACGGAGCCGTCCTGCGGGGAGACCTCGACGCCCGAGCCGGCCAGCCAGGCGGTCGCGGGCCGGGCGCCGATCCCGATGACCACCGCGTCGGCGGGCAGGGTCGCGCCGTCCGCGAGGGTGACCGCGCCCGCGGTGACGGACGCGACCCGGGCGCCGGTGCGCAGCTCGGCGCCGGCGTCCGTGTACCAGCCGGTCATGTGGGTGGCGACCTCGGCGGGCAGCGCACCGGCCAGCGGACGGTCGGCGGCCTCGACGACGGTGACCGCGCAGCCCGCCTCCCGGGCCGCGGTCGCGAACTCGGCGCCGATCCAGCCGGCCCCGACGACCACGATCTCGTGCTGGGCGGCGAGCACCGGACGCAGCCGCTCGGCGTCGTCGAGGGTGCGCAGCAGATGGACGCCGGGCATGCCTTCGCTGCCGGGCAGCATGATCGGGTCGGCACCGGTGGCGAGGACCGCGTAGTCGTAGCGGACCGGGCCGTCGGCGGTCTCGACGAGGTGGGCGTCCGGTTGCAGGGCGGTGACCGGGTGGCCCAGACGGAGCTCGATGTCGAGCCCGGCGAAGTCGATGTCGAAGGTGGAGCCCTCGGCCTTGCCCAGCAGGACCGCCTTGGACAGTGGCGGGCGGTCGTAGGGCTGGTGGGGCTCGTCGCCGAGGAGCGTGATCGCGCCGCGCCAGCCCTGTTCGCGCAGGGCGACCGCGGTCTGCACACCCGCGATTCCCGCGCCGACGATCACGACGCGCGGCGTGCGGTCAGGGGTCTGGGAGGACTTGCTCTGCTCGCTCACCCGATCACTCTAGGACGGTCCGCGACGCCGCTCGCAGCAGCACGCAAGGAGATCTCTGACACACCGTCACCGTCGGCCGCCCCGGGATCCGGGCCCCTGGGGACCGGATGCCGTGCCTTACGGCGTCTCGCGGCCCCGTATTAGGGTGACGGATACACGCACTCGCGGGAGCCCGGACGGACCGGGCTGAGAGGGAGGCTGGCCGGCCTCCGACCGTACGAACCTGATCCGGGTCATGCCGGCGAAGGGAGGGGCTGAAGGATCATGCATCCACCTGCCACACCGACGGGACCGGCCGCGCCGTGTCCCGATGTGCTCGTCCTCGGAGGCGGCATCATCGGCCTGGTCACCGCCTGGCGGGCGGCCGGCCGCGGACTGACCGTCGCCCTGGCCGATCCCGCGCCCGGCGGCGGCGCGGCCCGGGTCGCGGCCGGGATGCTGGCCGCGGTCACCGAACTCCACTACGGCGAGCAGACCCTGCTGGGCCTCAATCTCGCCTCCGCGCAGCGCTATCCGCGGTTCACCGAAGAGCTGGAGGAGGCCGCCGGGCAGCGGATCGGCTACCGGCGGTGCGGCACCCTGGCCGTCGCGCTGGACGCCGACGACCGTGCCCATCTGCGCGAGCTGCACGCGCTCCAGACCCGCTCGGGACTGGACTCGCAGTGGCTCACGGGGCGCGAGTGCCGCCGCCTGGAGCCGATGCTGGCCCCCGGGGTGCGCGGCGGGCTGCGGGTGGACGGCGATCATCAGGTCGATCCGCGCCGGCTGGTGAGCGCCCTGCTGGCCGCGTGTGAGCGCGCCGGAGTGGCGTTCCACCGGAGCGCGGCGGTGCAGCTGACGGTCGGCGGCGGGCGCGCCACGGGCGCCGAACTGGCCGACGGCACCCGGCTGTCGGCGGGTCAGGTCGTGCTGGCGGCGGGCAGCCACAGCGGCGGTCTCGCCGGTGTTCCCGAGGCGGTGCTGCCGCCGGTGCGGCCGGTCAAGGGCCAGGTGCTGCGGCTGCGGCTGCCGGAGGTGCCCGCGGGCCGTCCCGCCTTCCTGTCGCGCACCGTACGGGCCGTCGTCCGCGGCGGTCCCCTCTACCTGGTGCCGCGGGAGAACGGCGAACTGGTCGTCGGCGCCACCAGTGAGGAGCTGGGCTGGGACACCACCGTGACCGCGGGCGGGGTCTACGAGCTGCTGCGGGACGCCCATGAGCTGGTCCCCGGCATCACCGAACTGCCGCTGGCCGAGACCTGCGCCGGGCTGCGCCCCACCTCCCCCGACAACGCGCCGCTCCTGGGGCCGACCGCACTGCCCGGCCTCCACCTGGCCACCGGCCACTACCGCAACGGGGTGCTGCTGACGCCGGTCACCGGTGACGCGATGGCCGAGGTCCTGGCCACCGGGAGCCTCCCCGAAGAGGCCCGCCCCTTCTCCCCCGCACGCTTCTCCCCCACCACCCCGGGGCCGGAACGCACCCGTGCCCCCGAGGAGCAGCCCGTATGAGCGAGCGCATCGAGCGAACCGTGAACAGGTGCGCGGGCGGCGACGGCCGGCCCGCCGAACGAAGCGAGGCCGGCGCATGAGCGCGTCCACCGTGTCCGTGTCCGTCAACGGCGAGGCCCGTGAGATCCCCGGCGGGCTCACCCTCGACCGGCTCGTCGCGACGCTGTCCCAGGCACCCGCCGGGGTGGCCGCGGCGGTCAACGAAACCGTGGTGCCGCGCACCCAGTGGCCCACCACCCCGCTCGGCGACGGCGACCGCGTCGAGGTGCTCACCGCGGTCCAGGGAGGCTGATCCGCAGACATGACCGACGATCCGTTCACCCTCGCCGGCACCACCTTCACCTCCCGCCTGATCATGGGGACCGGCGGTGCGCCCAGTCTCGACATCATGGAGCGGGCGCTGCTCGCCTCCGGTACGGAGCTGACGACGGTCGCCATGCGGCGGCTGGATCCGACCGTGCAGGGCTCGGTGCTGTCCGTACTGGAGCGCCACAAGATCCGGGTACTGCCGAACACCGCGGGCTGCTTCACCGCCGGCGAGGCGGTGCTCACCGCCCGGCTCGCCCGTGAGGCGCTCGGCACGGACTGGGTCAAGCTGGAGGTCGTCGCCGACGAGCGGACCCTGCTGCCCGACCCGATCGAGCTCCTCGACGCCGCCGAGACCCTGGTGGACGACGGTTTCACCGTGCTGCCCTATACGAACGACGACCCGGTGCTGGCCCGCAAGCTGGAGGACGTGGGCTGCGCCGCGATCATGCCGCTGGGCTCACCGATCGGCTCCGGCCTGGGCATCCGCAACCCGCACAACTTCCAGCTGATCACCGAGCGGGCCACCGTCCCCGTCATCCTCGACGCCGGCGCCGGCACCGCCTCGGACGTCTCCCTGGCCATGGAACTGGGCTGCGCGGCCGTCATGCTGGCCTCCGCGGTGACCCGCGCACAGGAGCCCGAACTGATGGCCACCGCCATGCGGTACGCCTCGGCGGCGGGCCGGCTGGCGTATCGGGCGGGTCGTATCCCCCGTCGCCACTTCGCGGTGGCGTCGTCCCCCACGGAAGGGGTGGCCGCCTTCGACCCTGAGCGGCCAGATTTTTAACCCACGTTTTCGGCTGTCCCGCCGTGGGTGTTGCTCGGCGAGCAACACCTGTCTCTTATACACATCTCCGAGAACAC
>NZ_JBHXFI010000112.1:0-5419 GCF_042724075.1 Streptomyces sp. NPDC127097
CCCGGGAGGATCTCCTCCCGGGGGCCTTCCCCGTTTCCGTGCTGCGGTGCGCCGGGCGGACCCGTGGGCGCGGTCCCCCGACGGGCCCATGGATGGGCCCGCCGGAAGCCCGTCAGGCGCCCGTCAGAAGGGCCGGAAGCGCTCGTACTCCTCGGCGGCCTCGTCCCGCTCCGCGTCGCGGTCCCTGCGGCGCTGCGCGGCCGGCCGGGGCGCCTCCAGACGGTGGTCCTCACCACGCCGGCCCAGCATCTCCGCGCCGGCCGCCATGGTCGGCTCCCAGTCGAAGACGACCGCGTTGTCCTCAGGACCGATCGCCACGCCGTCCATGGCGCGCGCGCCCGCCTTCAGCAGCGCGTCCTCGACACCGAGGCGGCTGAGCCGGTCGGCGAGGTAGCCGACGGCCTCGTCGTTGTTGAAGTCGGTCTGGCGCACCCAGCGTTCGGGCTTCTCGCCGCGGACGCGGTAGAAGTGCTCGCCCTCCTCCGTGACCGTGAAGCCGGCGTCGTCCACGGCCTGCGGCCGGATCACGATCCGGGTGGCCTCCTGGACCGGCTTGGCGGCCCGGGCCTTCGCGACGATGTCGGCGAGGGCGAAGGACAGCTCCTTGAGGCCCTGGTGGGCGACGGCCGAGACCTCGAAGACGCGGTAGCCGCGCTCCTCCAGGTCGGGGCGGATCATGTCGGCGAGGTCCTGGCCGTCGGGGATGTCGACCTTGTTGAGGACGACCACCCGCGGCCGGTTCTCCAGGCCGCCGTACTGGGCCAGCTCCTCCTCGATGATGTCGAGGTCGGAGACCGGGTCCCGGTCCGACTCCAGGGTCGCGGTGTCCAGGACGTGCACCAGGACCTCGCAGCGCTCGACATGGCGCAGGAACTCCAGGCCCAGGCCCTTGCCCTGGCTGGCGCCCGGGATCAGACCCGGCACATCGGCGATGGTGTAGACCGTCGAACCGGCCGTCACCACACCGAGGTTGGGCACCAGCGTGGTGAACGGGTAGTCCGCGATCTTCGGCTTGGCGGCGGAGAGCACCGAGATCAGCGACGACTTGCCGGCGCTCGGGTAGCCGACCAGCGCCACATCGGCGACGGTCTTCAGCTCCAGCACGATGTCGCGGGCCTCGCCGGGCTCGCCGAGCAGCGCGAAGCCGGGGGCCTTGCGGCGGGCGGAGGAGAGGGCGGCGTTGCCGAGGCCGCCGCGGCCGCCCTGGCCCGCGATGAAGGTGGTGCCCTGGCCGACCATGTCGGCGAGGACCTCGCCGTTGCCGTCGAGGACGACCGTGCCGTCCGGCACCGGCAGGACCAGGTCCTTGCCGTTCTTGCCCTCGCGGTTGTCGCCGGCTCCGGGCTGGCCGTTGGTGGCCTTGCGGTGGGGGTGGTGGTGATAGTCGAGGAGGGTGGTGACGTCCTGGTCGACGACCAGGATCACATCGCCGCCACGGCCGCCGTTGCCGCCGTCCGGGCCGCCGAGCGGCTTGAACTTCTCACGGTGAACGGAGGCACAGCCGTGGCCTCCGCTACCCGCGGCGACGTGCAGCTCGACGCGGTCCACGAAGGTGGTCATGGTGGGGGTGCCTCCAGATAACTGCGGGATGTCGCGGTACTGCGCGGATGTCTCTGCTTGAGCGGATGTCTCTGTTTAACGCGCCAAGGGCGGACCGGCCTTCCCGCTCTCACGGGAAAAGGCGGTCCGCCCTCGGAATGCTGCGATGCGTGGAGCTACGTCCGGGCCGTGATTACTCGGCGACCGGAACGATGTTCACGACCTTGCGGCCACGGTGGGTGCCGAACTGCACCGCACCGGCAGCAAGGGCGAACAGGGTGTCGTCGCCGCCGCGGCCGACGCCCGTGCCCGGGTGGAAGTGGGTGCCACGCTGGCGGACCAGGATCTCACCGGCGAGGACGGCCTGACCGCCGAAGCGCTTCACGCCGAGCCGCTGAGCATTGGAATCGCGACCGTTCCGAGTGGACGATGCGCCCTTCTTGTGTGCCATGTCTCCTCAGTCCCTTACTTCGCCGGAGCGTCGATGCCGGTGATCTTCAGCGCCGTGTGGAGCTGGCGGTGGCCGATCCGCTTCTTGTAACCGGTCTTGTTCTTGTACTTCTGGATCCGGATCTTGTCGCCCTTGTGGTGGTCGACGACCTCGCCCTGGACCTTCACGCCGGCCAGGACCCACGGGTCGCTGGTGACCGAGTCGCCGTCGACAACCAGCAGCGTCGAGAGCTCGACGGTGTCGCCGACCTTGCTGGTGGAAATGCGGTCAACCTCGATGACGTCGCCGACAGCAACCTTCTGCTGGCGCCCGCCGGTGCGCACGATCGCGTACACGCGGAACTCTCTTTCGCTAGAAACGGATCCTCTGATGCCAGCCGCTCACACGGGCTCGGGATAGGGCCCATGGAATCCGAGTGGACGAGCGGCCTCCCTCGGCGGACCGAGAGGTGTGTGCTCAGGGGTTTTGGTGTCACAGACACCGACGGTCAAGGTTACGGGGCCTTGACCAGGGGGTCAAACCGGCCCCGGACCGCTGACGGCCCGGGGCACGGCCTTCCTGCTCAGTCCTCCGTGGAAGCGGACACCGACGCCACCGAGGGCTGCTCGGCGGCAGCGGTCTTCTTGGCCGCCGCCTTCTTCGTCGTCGTCTTCTTCGCGGTGGTCTTCTTCGCCGTGGCCTTCTTGGCGGTGGTGGTCTTCTTCGCCACCGTCTTCTTGGCCGTGGTCTTCTTCGCCGTGGTCTTCTTGGCCGCGGCCTTCTTGGTCGTCGCCTTCTTCGCGGTCTTCTTGGCCGCGGGCTCCGTCTCCGCCTCTGCGCCCTCGGCGGGCTCCGCCGGCGCCGGCTCGGTGACCGGCTCCACCGCCGGGGCGGTGATCACGACGGTCGCCGTGGAGTCGTCGGACACCTGCGGCGCGGCCACCTTACGGGTCACCCGGCGGCGCGGACGGGCCGGCGCGGGCTCCGCGGCCGGTGCCTCCACGGGCGCCTCGGCGACCGGCTCCGGAGCGGGCTCCGGCTCGGGTGCCGCCACCGGCTCGGCCGGCACGACGATCTCGGTGGGCTCGGTGGCCTTCGGGGCGCCCGCCGGAGCGGACACCTTCCGGCTCGCCCGACGGCGGCCACGGCCACGCCCGGCGGCCGCCTCGGCCTCGGCCGGGCTGCTGAACCACTCGTCGGCCTCGGCCACCGCGGGCTGAAGCTCGGCCTCCGTCACGGCGACCGGCTCCAGCTCCGGCGTGGCACCGTCCGGGGTCGGCGCGGCGACCTCGGCCTCGTGGACGTGCGGCTCGGCCTTCTCTGCCTTGCCCTTCTTCTTGCGCTTGCCACCGCCGCCGGCCGTCGTCGGCTGGTCCATGTGGACGATGACGCCACGGCCGTTGCAGTGCACACACGACTCGGAGAAGGACTCCAGCAGGCCCTGACCGACCCGCTTACGGGTCATCTGGACCAGGCCGAGCGAGGTGACCTCGGCGACCTGGTGCTTGGTGCGGTCCCGGCCCAGGCACTCCAGCAGGCGCCGCAGCACCAGGTCCCGGTTGGACTCCAGCACCATGTCGATGAAGTCGATCACGATGATGCCGCCGAGGTCGCGCAGCCGCAGCTGGCGCACGATCTCCTCGGCCGCCTCCAGGTTGTTCCTGGTGACCGTCTCCTCCAGGTTGCCGCCCTGGCCGGTGAACTTGCCGGTGTTGACGTCGACCACGACCATCGCCTCGGTCCGGTCGATCACCAGCGAACCGCCGCTGGGCAGCCAGACCTTGCGGTCCAGCGCCTTCATCAGCTGCTCGTCGATGCGGTACGTCGCGAAGACATCGACGTCCGAGGTCCACTTCTGGAGCCGGTCGACGAGGTCCGGGGCGACGTGCGCGACATAGCCGTGGATGGTCTCCCAGGCGTCGTCACCGCTGACGATGACCTTGGAGAAGTCCTCGTTGAAGATGTCGCGGACGACCCGGACGGTCATGTCCGGCTCGCCGTAGAGCAGGGTCGGCGCGCTGGAGCTGCTGCTCTTGGCCTTCTTCTGGATCTCTTCCCACTGGGCCTGGAGCCGCTGGACGTCGCGCGCCAGCTCCTCCTCGCTCGCCCCCTCCGCTGCGGTGCGCACGATGACGCCCGCGTCCTCGGGGACGATCTTCTTGAGGATCTGCTTCAGGCGCGCCCGCTCGGTGTCGGGCAGCTTGCGGCTGATGCCGGTCATCGAGCCCTCGGGCACGTAGACCAGGTAGCGGCCGGGGAGCGAGACCTGGCTGGTGAGCCGGGCGCCCTTGTGGCCGATCGGGTCCTTGGTGACCTGCACCAGCACGGACTGGCCGGACTTCAGCGCGGTCTCGATCCGGCGTGGGCCGTTGGCCATGCCCAGCGCCTCGAAGTTGACCTCACCGGCGTACAGCACGGCGTTGCGGCCCTTGCCGATGTCGACGAACGCGGCCTCCATCGACGGCAGGACGTTCTGCACCTTGCCGAGGTAGACATTGCCGACGTACGAGGTCGCCTGCTCCTTGTTGACGAAGTGCTCCACGAGCACGTTGTCCTCAAGGACGCCGATCTGGGTGCGCTCGCCGCTCTGGCGGACGACCATCACCCGCTCGACGGCCTCGCGGCGGGCCAGGAACTCCGCCTCGGTGATGATCGGCACCCGGCGGCGGCCCTGCTCGCGGCCTTCCCGGCGGCGCTGCTTCTTGGCCTCCAGACGCGTCGATCCCTTGATCGACTGCACCTCGTCGGCGCTGGTGCTCTCGTCCTTCTTGCGGGGCTCACGGACCTTGACGACCGTACGCTCCGGGTCGTCGGCACCGCCGGCCTCGGCCTCGGCGGCCTCACCGGTCCGACGGCGGCGGCGACGGCGACGGCGGCTGCTGCTGGAACCGCCGGCCGGCTCCTCGGCCTCGTCCTGCGGCTCGGCGGCCTGCTCCTCGGCCTCCTCGGCCTCCGCCTCCGCGGCCTCGTCGGCGGCCTGCTCGTCGGCGCCCTCGGCGGCCTCACCGCGACGACGGCGGCGGCCACCACGGCGGCGACGGCGCGAGGGGCGGTCGGCGGACTCATCCTCACCACGGCCGCCCTCGGCCTGCTCGGCCTCCGGCTCGGCCTCGGCCTCGGCGGCGGCCTCGTCGGCCGCCGGCTCCTCGGCCGGGGCGGCGGAGACCTGCTCGGGCTCGGCCGGGGCGCCACGACGGCGACGGCGGCGGCCGCCCGCGGCGGGCTGCTCCTCCACGGCCGGCTCGGCCGGGGTCTCCTCCTGGCGGGCCGCGGCAGCGGCGGCCGCGGTCTCCGGCGTCTGGAACGTCGGCTCGGTGAAGACCGGCGCCTGGAAGACGGCGGTCGGGGGGCGCTGCGCACGGCGGCGGCCGCGCTGCGGTGCCTCCGCCGCGGGCTCCTCCTCGGCACGGGGCGCCTCGGCGGCCGGCTCCGCGGCACGCTCGCCACGGC
>NZ_JBHXFI010000113.1:0-5376 GCF_042724075.1 Streptomyces sp. NPDC127097
GTAGGCCGGCCGCCCTGCGGGGGGCCGGGCTCCGGGCCAAGCCCGGCGGCGGCGGGTGTGGCCGCCCCCATTTTGCCCGGCGGCAGCGGGCCGGTCCCGCTGCCGCCGGTTCCCTTGTGGCCCGGCCCGCCGTGCTCCGTTGTCAGTGCCTCCTGATACGAAAGGAGGCAGCTGAGAACGGGGGCGGGGCATGGCGTACGACACGACGACGGTGGGGCACCGGCCGGTGGTCGACCTGACCGACCGGCGGGCCCTGGAGGGCTGGCGGCCGGCGGCACCGGACGTGATCGCGGAGGCCCGGCGGCTCAAGGAAGCCGCACTGCTGGATTTCGGGCTGACGGAATCCGTGGTGGCGTCCTGGATCTACGCCAAGTGCCACCACCAGATCCCGACGACGGCCGTGGCGACCGCGGCCGTGGTGGCCTCCGGGGACGGCAGCTGTCCGCTGCTCTACAACCCCGATTTCTTCGTCCGACTGGGCCTGGAGGGCGTGAAGTTCGTCCTCTTCCATGAGGCGCGGCATCTGGTGCACCGCCATCTGTTCGCCGATCCCGAGCTGCGCGCGGACCCGGTCTTCACCCTCGCCGCCGAGGTCGCCATCAACCATGTCGCCCTGGTCCGGCTCGGCCGCAAGGAGCTGCCGCAGCTCGATGGCCGGCCCACGGGGGTCGACCCGCGAGAGATCCACCGCGACTACGCCGGCGATCTGACGGCCCAGGGTCTCGAACCCCTCGGCTACGACGCCTTCGTCGAGACCGACATGACCGTCTTCTCCGAGCTCAAGCGGATGCGGCAGCTGCCCGTTCCCGCGGTGCCCTGTGTGCATCTCACGGATCCGGCGACGGCGGGCGGCGATCAGCCGACCCTCGACGAGACGGTGTCCACCGCGCTGGTCAACTCCCTGCTGGCGGCGCGGCGCGGACACCCGGGCGCGGAGCGCGAGCTGCTCGATCTGATGGACCGTACGGACGGCGCCTCGGAGCATGCGAGCCGGGTGTGGGGGCGGCTGGGCGCGGGGGCGCTGCGTGGCCGGACCCCGCGGACGGGGAAGGTCGACTGGTGGCAGCGCTGGCTGGTCGATGTCCTCGCGTCCAAGCTGCGGGAGGGCGAGCGGCTGGTCTATCCGAAGAAGCGCGGCGCCCTGCTGGCCGCGCTGGGCCACGATCCGATGCTGTCGCGGCGCGGCCCGGTGCGGGAGAAGCACCTCGTGATCGCGTACGACACCTCGGGATCGATGCCCGCCGCGGTGGTCGACTGGCTGACGGAGCTGGTGGGCTCGATCGACGGGGTGGCCGCCCACTGGCTGTCGTTCGACGGGGTGGTGATGCCGTTCCGCCCCGGGGAGAAGGTGTACGGCGGCGGGGGCACGAGCTTCCAGGCGGTGGCCGACTACGTCGAGGGCCGCACGGCGGTCGACGGCCGCCGTTTCGAGGAGATACCGGACGCCGTGGTGATGCTCACCGACGGCTACGCCCCGCACCTCACCCCCGCCGAGCCGGACAAATGGATCTGGCTGATCACGGCGGGCGGCGACGACTGGCCCGACCACCACACCCCGCCGATGGCCTGCCACCGTGTGACGACAGGAGACCGATGAGCACGACCACGCCGACCGCGGCACCTCTGGGGACCGCGGCGAGCGCGCAGCCCCCGCCGCTCCGCCCCGCGGGATGGCGGCCCAGCGCCACCTACCCCGAGCCCCCGGAGGGCTGGACGGGGGTGTCCCGGCTGGAGTCCTTCATCGACGCGATGATCGACATGGGTCAGACCGGCCAGATCTTCGGCGAGCACGGTATCGGCAAGACGGCGACCTTCTTCTCCCACCTGCCCGCGGCGTACCCCGACGCCGAGCTGGTCTTCGTGCCGGCCGCCAATCTCACCCCGGACGATCTGCTCGCCAACGCGCCGGTGCGCGACGCCGGGACCGGCGAACTGGTGCTGCGGCAGCTGGTGATGAGCCAGTTGCGGCCCGGCAAGCCGTTCGTGCTGCTGATCGACGACTCGCTCCAGGCGGGTGCCACGATCCAGTCACAGCTGATGCAGATCGCCTGCAACTGGACGCTGGGCGAGTACGACCTGCGGGAGCTGGGCTGCATCGGCGTCTTCCTGACGGACAACGAATCGCTGGCGGAGACGGCGGCCCGGCGCAGCGATCTGGCCGTCCTGGACCGCATGGTGACGATCCGGATCACCGCCAACGACACGTCCTGGCGGCAGCAGCTGGCGGCGAAGTACCGCGACTGGAATCTGCGCGAGGTCTTCACCCTCTGGGCCACCCTCGCCCCGGCCCTGCGTGAGCTGCTCTCCCCGCGCACCCTCGACCACATCCTGGCCAATGCCCGGGAGGGCTTCCCGCTGCGCTGGGGACTGCCGCTGGTCAACGGCGAGCGGCTGCGGCTGGCCGAGCAGAAGGACAACGGCAGGCCGGGCAAGGACCGTACGACCGAGGTGCTGGACCGGATCGCGGCGGCGGTGGGCGCCGACAACCCCGCCGCCGTCCCCGATCCGGTGCGGGCCGTGGTGCGGGCGGCGCTGCGCAACCGCTGGTCGGTGCTGTTGCAGGGGCCGCCCGGGTGCGGCAAGACGGAGCTGGTCCGCGAGACCGTCCGTGAGGGCCTCGACGGGCGCGAGCCGCTGTATTTCTCGATGCCGGTGACCAATGTCGAAGACCTCTGCGCACCGATCCCGACCACCGACGGCTCGCTGGACAACCTCCTGGCCGGTGCGTTCCTGGGTCCGGAGCCGAAGGCGATCGTCTGGGACGAGTACAACCGCCCCAAGGACAAGGCGGCGTTCGCCAAGCTGATGGAGATCACTCAGGAGTGGTCCCTGGCGGGGCGCCGGATCGAGAACCTGCGGGCGCAGATCGCGGTGCAGAATCCGCCGTACCACCTCGGCCGCAAGCTCCTGGTCGCCCGGAACAACATCGCGCAGGCGACCCGCTTCACCGTCTCACTGACCGTCGAGCCGGGCGACATCCCGGCCAACGAGTGGCTGATCGCGAAGTACGGTGCGGTCGCCGAGACGGTCCTGGAGTGGTGGAAGCACGACATCGACGAGGACGGCCGGGCCTGGATCACCAAGCGCACCCTGGAACGGCTGATCAAACTCCACCAGCGCGGGCTGCCGTTGGAGATGGGCACGGTCTATCTCGGTGACGGCGAATACGCTCCGGTCTCGTTGACCGCCCTCCTCGACCGGCTCAGCAACCGCCCGGTCACCGGCCTGCGCGAGCTGGCCCAGGAGGTCGACGCCTGGGAGGCGCGGCTGCGGACGGCGGCGCGTGCGTCGAGCGAGGGCTCGAACGACAGCGATCTGGTCCACCAGGTCCTGGCCAACGCGGAGTTGTCACAGCTGAAGCAGCATCAGGCGGTGGTGGCCAGGCTGGTGGCCCTGCTCCCGCCGAAGCTGCGTTCCACCTATCTGGTGGGCGCGTCGAGCGAGGTCCAGCGCTTCTGGATCGAGGTCTTCGCGCTGATACCCCGCGGCTGAGCGGCCGGGCGAGGCGGTCGGCGGTGGCGACGCCGACCGCCGTCGCCGACCGCCTGCGCCGGCTGCCGTCGCCGCATGGCGTGGACGGGCCAATGTGCGGGACGGGGCCGAATTGCGTGGACGGGGGCCGAACGGCTCGACTAATCTGCCCGCATGTCCAGCCCCGAGGCGTCAAGACGCTAGCCACCGGCCGTCCGGTGGCTCCTTGCACGGTCTCGCGGTCGCGCCGTCGCCTCCTCGTCGCGCGCCACCCGGCACGTCGCCCTGCCACCGGATCGCCGCAGTACGGGCTTCTTTCTACCTGACGTTGCGTCATTTCCCGGACGCCCCAGGTCCTTTCGCGCGGTAGCCACGCGTGCCCGGCCGGACGGTCGCTCCCTTCACGTCCGCACGGACACCGCCGCGTCTGCCGTCGCGCCGTGCCGATCCACCCTGTGGCTGTGGAGTGTTGCTGTGCCCTTCGTTCTCTATCTGCTCGGCCTTGCGGTCTTCGCCCAAGGCACCTCCGAGTTCATGCTGTCCGGCCTCCTTCCGGACATCGCCCGTGATCTGGATGTCTCGCTCTCCGCCGCGGGAGCGCTGACCTCGGCCTTCGCCGTGGGGATGGTGATCGGCGCGCCGCTGCTGGCGCTGCTGAGCCTGCGCTGGCCCCGGCGTCGCGCCCTGCTGGCCTTCCTGGTCACCTTCCTGCTCGTCCATGTCCTCGGGGCGGTCACCCCCAACTACGGAGTCCTGCTGGCCACCCGGGTCGTCGCGGCGCTGGCCAACGCGGGGTTCCTGGCGGTGGCCCTGACGACCGCGACCTCGATGGTCGCCCGCGACGCCAAGGGCCGCGCCACCTCCGTCCTGCTCGGGGGCACCACCATGGCGTGTGTCGCGGGCGTGCCCGCCGGTGCGCTGCTCGGTGAGCTGTGGGGCTGGCGCTCGGCGTTCTGGGCGGTGGCGCTGGTCTCGGTGCCCGCCGTCCTCGCGATCCTGTGGTCGGTACCGTCCGGCCCCGCCGCGCGGCCCGTCGCGGGTGGCCGGCCGGTACGGCCCGTCGCGGGCGGCCCACGCGCCGGCGCGGAACTGCGGGCCCTGCGCAGCCCCCGGCTCGTGGTGCTGCTGCTCCTCGGCGCCCTGGTGAACGGCGCGACCTTCTGCGCCTTCACCTATCTCGCGCCGCTGGTCACCGAGGTGACCGGACTCGGCGCCGGCTGGGTGCCCGCCCTGCTGGCGCTCTTCGGCCTGGGGTCGTTCGCCGGGGTCAGCGGGGCCGGGCGCCTGGCCGACGCCCGCCCCCTGCGCCTCCTGGCGCTCGGCGGACCGGTCCTGCTCGCCGGCTGGACCGCGACGGCGCTCACCGCCGGGAGCCCCGTGGCCGTGCCGGTGCTCCTCTTCGTCCAGGGGGCGCTGTCGTTCGCCGTCGGCTCCACCCTCGTCTCACAGGTCCTCTACGCGGCGACCGGGGCTCCGACCCTGGGCGGCGGGTTCGCCACGGCGGCGCTCAACGTGGGCGCGGCGCTCGGCCCCTGGTGCGGCGGCGCCGCGCTCACGGCGGGGCTCGGCTACCGCTCGCCGCTGTGGGTGAGCGCCCTTCTGACGGCGCTCGCCCTCGTGCTCGGGGGCCTGGCCCGCGTGACCCGGCGCGGGCCGGCCACCGCCCCGCGCCGGGCGACCCGGGTGGCCCGGCCGACCCGTACGAACGGCTCCGCGCCCCGTCCCACGGCAGCGGGCGAACCGGCGGACGGCCGCCCGGTGCGGTGAGCCACGGCCGGCTCTTCCGTGACAGCCCGGAGCTGAGGGGACGGCGCATGCCACTAGGGGGTGTCCGCAAAGTCCCGCCTGGCTCGCGGCGTCTGGCACGCACGCTCACTGCGTTGTCGGGGTCGTCCCGGTACACCC
>NZ_JBHXFI010000114.1:0-5000 GCF_042724075.1 Streptomyces sp. NPDC127097
TACCTCTGGGACCAGGGCCGCCCGCGCCGAGGACGGGGTACCGGGCGTCCCCTCCGACCCGCCACCCACCCGCCGTAGGCGAACGGCGAACAGCCCACGGCAAACAGGCACCGAAAACCCGGCCCGGCCGTAGTCAGGGCATGGCTCGGCCGGGCCGGTGGTGGGTTCCCGTGCGGAGGCCCCGGGCGCGGGAAGGTGGCCTCCGCACGGGAGATCGGGGGGCTCAGAGGCCGTAGCGCTCCTTGGCCTCCTTGACGGCCTCCGGCTTGACCTCGCCGCGGCGGGCGAGTGCGGCCAGGGCCTGGACGACGACCGACTGGGGGTCGACACCGAAGTGGCGGCGGGCCGCCTCGCGGGTGTCGGAGAGGCCGAAGCCGTCGGTGCCGATGGAGGTCCAGTCCTGCTCGACCCAGGGGGCGATCTGGTCGGGGACCGCGCGCATCCAGTCGCTGACCGCGACGACCGGGCCGGGGGCGCCGGCCAGCGCGCGGGTGACGTACGGGATGCGGTCCTCGCCGTCCAGACGGGCGGCATCGCACTCCAGGGCGTCCCGGCGCAGCTCCGTCCAGGACGGCGCCGACCAGACGTCCGCCGCCACGCCCCAGTCGGCGGCCAGCAGCTGCTGTGCCTCCAGGGCCCAGTGGATGGCGGTGCCGGACGCCAGCAGCTGGAGCTGCGGGCTGTCGGCCTCGGGCCGGGTGCCCTCGTTGAAGCGGTACAGGCCCTTGAGGATGCCCTCCTCGACGCCCTCCGGCATGGCCGGCTGGACCTTGGTCTCGTTGTAGACCGTGAGGTAGTAGAAGACGTCCTCGGCGTCCGGGCCGTACATCCGGCGCAGGCCCTCCTTGACGATGACCGCGACCTCGTAGGCGAAGGCAGGGTCGTAGGAGAGCGCCGCGGGGTTGGTGGAGGCGATCAGGTGGGAGTGGCCGTCGGCGTGCTGGAGGCCCTCGCCGGTCATCGTGGTGCGGCCGGCGGTCGCGCCGATGACGAAGCCGCGGCCCAACTGGTCGGCCAGCGCCCAGAACTGGTCGGCGGTGCGCTGCCAGCCGAACATCGAGTAGAAGATGTAGAAGGGGATCATCGGCTCGCCGTGCGTCGCGTACGAGGTCGCGGCGGCGGTGAAGTCGGCGAGCGAACCGGCCTCGGTGATGCCCTCGTTGAGGATCTGGCCGTCCTTGGCTTCCTTGTACCAGAGCAGCTGATCGCGGTCGACCGGGTCGTACGTCGCGCCCTTGGGGGAGTAGAGGCCGGCCGTCGGGAAGAGGGACTCCATGCCGAAGGTGCGGGCCTCGTCGGGGACGATGGGGACCCAGCGCTTGCCGGTCTCCTTGTCCCGCATCAGGTCCTTGATCAGCCGGACGAACGCCATGGTGGTGGCGATCTCCTGGCTGCCGGAGCCCTTCTTCAGCGCGTCGAACGGCTTGTCGGCGGGCATCGGCAGCGGCTTGGCGACGACCTTGCGGGCGGGGGCCGGGCCGTCGAGGGCGGCGCGCCGCTCGCGCAGGTAGACCATCTCGGGGGAGTCGTCGGCGGGGCGCCAGTACGGCACCTGGTCGCCCTCCAGCGCGCTGTCCGGGATGGGGAGTTCGAGCACGTCACGCATGGTGCGGAACTCCGCCATGGTGAGCTTCTTCATCTGGTGGTTGGCGTTGCGGGACTCGAAGCCCGCGCCGAGGGTGTAGCCCTTGACGGTCTGCGCCAGGATGACGGTCGGCGCGCCCTTGTGCTCGACGGCGGCCTTGTACGCGGCGTACACCTTGCGCGGCTCGTGGCCGGCCCGGGAGGTCTGGAACAGCTCCAGCAGCTTGGCGTCGGTGAGGCGGTCGGCGAGGGCCTTCAGGGACTCGTTGCCGCCGAAGAAGTGTTCGCGCAGGTAGGCGGCGTCGCGGGTGGCGTAGGTCTGGAACTGCGCGTCGGGGGTCTCGCCCAGGCGGCGGATCAGGGCGCCGTCGGTGTCGAGGGCGAAGACCTCGTCCCAGGCGCGGCCCCACAGCGACTTGACGACGTTCCAGCCGGCCGCGCGGAACTGGGCCTCCAGCTCCTGCACGATCTTGAAGTTGGGGCGGACCGGGCCGTCGAGGCGCTGGAGGTTGCAGTTGATGACGAAGGTCAGGTTGTCCAGGCCCTCGCGGCCGGCCAGCGCCAGGGCGGCGGTCGACTCGGGCTCGTCCATCTCGCCGTCGCCGAGGAAGGCCCAGACGTGGGAGTTGGCGGTGTCCTTGATGCCGCGGTGCTCCAGGTAGCGGTTGAAGCGCGCCTGGTAGATCGCGGAGAGCGGGCCCAGCCCCATGGAGACGGTGGGGAACTCCCACAGCCAGGGCAGCCGCCGCGGGTGCGGATAGGACGGCAGGCCGTCGCCGCCGGTCTCCTGGCGGAAGCGGTCGAGGTGGTCCTCGGTGAGGCGGCCTTCGAGGAAGGCGCGGGCGTAGACGCCGGGGGAGGCGTGGCCCTGGATGTAGAGCTGGTCGCCGCTGCCGTCGCCTTCCTTGCCGCGGAAGAAGTGCTGGAAGCCGGTCTCGTAGAGCCAGGCGGCGGAGGCGAAGGTGGCGATGTGGCCGCCGAGGCCCAGCGCGGAGCCGCGGGTGACCATCGCGGCGGCGTTCCAGCGGTTCCAGGCGGTGATCCTGGCCTCCATCGCCTCGTCGCCCGGGAAGGCGGGCTCGGCGGAGGTCGGGATGGTGTTGACGTAGTCCGTCTCCAGCAGGGACGGCAGGGCGGTGCCCTCGGTGCGCGCGGTGTGCTCAAGGGCACGGCGCATGAGGTACGCGGCGCGATGCGGTCCCGCTGCCTTGGTGACGGCGTCGAGCGACTCGCGCCACTCGGTCGTCTCCTCGGGGTCGCGATCCGGGAGCTGGTCGAGCTGGCTGTACGGCAGGCGCACGGGATCGGGCATGGGTGGCCCCTTTCCGGACGGGAGGTAGCTCGGGGGTGCCGTCGTGACCGGGCCGCGTCCTCAGGGTGGACGGCGGCCTCGACGACACCCCCTACGAGTTCGGCAGGCAGGGTTGTCGCGCCCCGAGGGAGGACGATACGCCTCTGATCGATGATCGATCAACGCTCAGCGAAGGAAAAACCCCAGGTCGGCACGGGGTGCCGCGTTTTCGGGCACCGCGTGCCAGTCCCGCAGAGGGTCCGCCGGCTCCTCCCGGTTCCGTCTCAGACCCGGGGTGCGCAGCTCAGGACATGGGACTTGAGCAGGGCGCCGATCTTCGGATCGCGCCGCCGGAACGCGTCCACGATCTCCTGGTGGTCCTGGGCGTGCGAGCGCGGCTCCGGGCTGAACCAGCGGATCGACAGCGTCGTCCAGACCTCGATGCCCAGCGACTCCCAGGTGTGCAGCAGCACGGCGTTCCCGGCCGCCCGCACGATCTCCCGGTGGAAGGCGACCGTGTGCCGCACCTGCGCCTCCCCGTCACCGGCCAGATCCGCCTCGCGCAGCGCCGCCACCTCCCGCTCCAGCGCCGCGGTGTTCTCGGCCAGCCGCCCCGCGGCCAGCTCGGCGGCCACCTGCTCCAGCCCGGCCCGCACCGGGTAGCTCTCCTTGAGGTCGTCGGCGGTCAGGTTCCGCACCCGTACGCCCTTGTTCGGCGCCGACTCGATCAGCTGGAGCGACTCCAGCTCCCGCAGCGCCTCCCGTACGGGCGTCTGGCTGACCTCCAGCTCCACCGCGATCCGCCGCTCCACGATCCGCTCGCCCGGCTGCCAGCGGCCGCTGACGATCCCCTCGAGGATGTGCTCGCGGATCTGCTCGCGCAGCGAATGGACGACGGGCGGGGTCATGAGGTGCTCCTTCAGAGCGGGCGGTGACAGAGGGCCATTATCCGGGAGGCGCGCGGGGGTCCTGCCAAAAGCCGCGAGGTGGCCGCGCACCCCGGCCCGGGGCCCGGGGACGCAAAAGGGCCGGCCCCGGCTCATACGAACCGGGGCCGGCCCTTAGGGCACGCCTGCTGCGGGCCTGCCGGGACTCAGAGACCGATCTCGGTCTCGAACTCGGCGGCCTCCAGGATCTGCTTGACCGTGGTCAGGTAGCGGGCGGCGTCGGCGCCGTCCACCAGACGGTGGTCGTAGGAGAGCGCGAGGTAGGTCATGTCGCGCACCGCGATGGTCTCGCCGAGGTCCGGGTGGTTGATGACCACCGGGCGCTTGACGGTGGCACCGATGCCCAGGATGCCGACCTGGTTCGGGGGCACGATGACGGTGTCGAACAGGGCGCCGCGCGAACCGGTGTTGCTGATGGTGAAGGTCGCACCGGACAGCTCGTCCGGCGTGATCTTGTTCGCGCGGACCTTGCCCGCCAGGTCCGCCGTCTTACGGGCGATACCGGCGATGTTGAGGTCACCGGCGTCCTTGATGACCGGGGTCATCAGGCCCTTCTCCGCGTCCACCGCGATACCGACGTTCTCGGTGTCGAAGTAGGAGATGGTGCCCTCGTCCTCGTTGATCCGGGCGTTGATGACCGGGTGGGCCTTCAGCGCCTGGACCGCGGCCTTGACGAAGAACGGCATCGGGGAGAGCTTGACGCCCTCACGCTGCGCGAACGCGTCCTTGGCCTGGTTGCGCATCCGCATGATCTTGGTGATGTCCACCTCGACCACGGAGGTCAGCTGCGCCTGGCTGTGCAGGGCCTTCATCATGTTGTCGCCGATGACCTTGCGCATCCGCGGCATCTTGACGGTCTGACCGCGCAGCGGCGACGCCTCGATGGCCGGAGCCTTCGACACGGCCGGGGCGGCGGCCGCGGCAGAGGCAGTGGCCTTGGCGGCCTCGGCGGCGGCGATGACGTCCTGCTTGCGGATACGGCCACCGACGCCGGTGCCCTTGACCGTGGCGAGGTCGACACCGTTCTCGGCGGCGAGCTTGCGCACCAGCGGGGTGACGTACGCGCCCTCACCGGCGGCCGGAGCCGGGGCGGCGGGGGCGGCGGCCGGGGCCGGAGCCGGGGCGGCCGGAGCCGGTGCGGGGGCCGGAGCCGGGGCCGGAGCGGCCGGGGCGGCGGG
>NZ_JBHXFI010000115.1:0-2806 GCF_042724075.1 Streptomyces sp. NPDC127097
ACACAGTGGACGCGAGCAACTGAGGACAAGCCCTCGGCCTATTAGTACCAGTCAACTCCACCCGTTACCGGGCTTCCATATCTGGCCTATCAACCCAGTCGTCTACTGGGAGCCTTAACCCCTCAAAGGGGGTGGGAGTCCTCATCTCGAAGCAGGCTTCCCGCTTAGATGCTTTCAGCGGTTATCCTTTCCGAACGTAGCCAACCAGCCATGCCCTTGGCAGGACAACTGGCACACCAGAGGTTCGTCCGTCCCGGTCCTCTCGTACTAGGGACAGCCCTTCTCAAGACTCCTACGCGCACAGCGGATAGGGACCGAACTGTCTCACGACGTTCTAAACCCAGCTCGCGTACCGCTTTAATGGGCGAACAGCCCAACCCTTGGGACCGACTCCAGCCCCAGGATGCGACGAGCCGACATCGAGGTGCCAAACCATCCCGTCGATATGGACTCTTGGGGAAGATCAGCCTGTTATCCCCGGGGTACCTTTTATCCGTTGAGCGACGGCGCTTCCACAAGCCACCGCCGGATCACTAGTCCCTACTTTCGTACCTGCTCGACCCGTCAGTCTCACAGTCAAGCTCCCTTGTGCACTTACACTCAACACCTGATTGCCAACCAGGCTGAGGGAACCTTTGGGCGCCTCCGTTACCCTTTAGGAGGCAACCGCCCCAGTTAAACTACCCACCAGACACTGTCCCTGATCCGGATCACGGACCCAGGTTAGACATCCAGCACGACCAGAGTGGTATTTCAACAATGACTCCACAACCACTGGCGTGGCCGCTTCAAAGTCTCCCACCTATCCTACACAAGCCGAACCGAACACCAATATCAAGCTATAGTAAAGGTCCCGGGGTCTTTCCGTCCTGCTGCGCGAAACGAGCATCTTTACTCGTAATGCAATTTCACCGGGCCTATGGTTGAGACAGTCGAGAAGTCGTTACGCCATTCGTGCAGGTCGGAACTTACCCGACAAGGAATTTCGCTACCTTAGGATGGTTATAGTTACCACCGCCGTTTACTGGCGCTTAAGTTCTCAGCTTCGCCACACCGAAATGTGACTAACCGGTCCCCTTAACGTTCCAGCACCGGGCAGGCGTCAGTCCGTATACATCGCCTTACGGCTTCGCACGGACCTGTGTTTTTAGTAAACAGTCGCTTCTCGCTGGTCTCTGCGGCCACCACCAGCTCACCGAGTAAATCGGATCACCAGCAATGGCCCCCCTTCTCCCGAAGTTACGGGGGCATTTTGCCGAGTTCCTTAACCATAGTTCACCCGAACGCCTCGGTATTCTCTACCTGACCACCTGAGTCGGTTTAGGGTACGGGCCGCCATGAAACTCGCTAGAGGCTTTTCTCGACAGCATAGGATCATCCACTTCACCACAATCGGCTCGGCATCAGGTCTCACCCACATGTCATCCGGATTTGCCTGGATGACGGGCTACACCCTTACCCCGGGACAACCACCGCCCGGGCTGGACTACCTTCCTGCGTCACCCCATCGCTTACCTACTACCACCTTGGATCGGCGGCTCCACCACGTCCCTTTGTCCGAAGACTCCAGGCCGGCTTCACGGCCTTAGCATTAATGGATTCGATATTGGGCGTTTCAAAGCGGGTACCGGAATATCAACCGGTTGTCCATCGACTACGCCTGTCGGCCTCGCCTTAGGTCCCGACTTACCCTGGGCAGATCAGCTTGACCCAGGAACCCTTAGTCAATCGGCGCACACGTTTCCCACGTGTGTATCGCTACTCATGCCTGCATTCTCACTCGTGAACCGTCCACAACTCGTTTCCACGGCTGCTTCACCCGGCACACGACGCTCCCCTACCCATCACAGCCTCCGTTAGGAGTATTGCTGCAATGACACGACTTCGGCGGTGTGCTTGAGCCCCGCTACATTGTCGGCGCGGAATCACTTGACCAGTGAGCTATTACGCACTCTTTCAAGGATGGCTGCTTCTAAGCCAACCTCCTGGTTGTCTCTGCGACTCCACATCCTTTCCCACTTAGCACACGCTTAGGGGCCTTAGTCGATGCTCTGGGCTGTTTCCCTCTCGACCATGGAGCTTATCCCCCACAGTCTCACTGCCGCGCTCTCACTTACCGGCATTCGGAGTTTGGCTAAGGTCAGTAACCCGGTAGGGCCCATCGCCTATCCAGTGCTCTACCTCCGGCAAGAAACACACGACGCTGCACCTAAATGCATTTCGGGGAGAACCAGCTATCACGGAGTTTGATTGGCCTTTCACCCCTAACCACAGGTCATCCCCCAGGTTTTCAACCCTGGTGGGTTCGGTCCTCCACGAAGTCTTACCTCCGCTTCAACCTGCCCATGGCTAGATCACTCCGCTTCGGGTCTTGGGCACGCTACTCAACGCCCTCTTCGGACTCGCTTTCGCTACGGCTTCCCCACACGGGTTAACCTCGCAACATACCGCAAACTCGCAGGCTCATTCTTCAAAAGGCACGCAGTCACGACACAAGGACAAGTCCTTGTGCGACGCTCCCACGGCTTGTAGGCACACGGTTTCAGGTACTATTTCACTCCGCTCCCGCGGTACTTTTCACCATTCCCTCACGGTACTATCCGCTATCGGTCACCAGGGAATATTTAGGCTTAACGGGTGGTCCCGCCAGATTCACACGGGATTTCTCGGGCCCCGTGCTACTTGGGTGTCTCTTAAACGAGCCGCTGATGTTTCAGCTACGGGGGTCTTACCCTCTACGCCGGACCTTTCGCATGTCCTTCGCCTACATCAACGGTTTCTGACTCGTCCCACAGCCGGCAGACTG
>NZ_JBHXFI010000116.1:0-4431 GCF_042724075.1 Streptomyces sp. NPDC127097
GTGTCCGGACTGCTTCGCTTTACGTCCGGACACCCTGCCCCTCCGGCCCGTCCCCTCCCGTGGGGGGTGGGGAAAAGCGTGGTGGTGGGACCCCTCGGTGGGCCGGTCGGCCCCTTGTTGAGCCGAGGCGCTCTCCGGTCCTAGCGGCAACCGCAGTTGGCCACGGCTGAGGCCAGTTTGTCCAAGGCGTTCTGGGCCCCCTGGGGATCAGTGGTTCCGCTGGTCATGAACGAGAAAGCCAGAAGGCGGCCGTCGGCGTCGACGACCGTGCCGGCGAGGGTGTTCACACCGGTGAGGGTGCCGGTCTTGGCGCGTACGGCGCCGGCGCCTGCGCTCTGGCCCCGGTAGCGGTTGCTGAGGGTGCCGGTGAAGGCGGCCACCGGGAGGCCGGTGACGACGGGGCGCAGGGCCGGGTGGTCGGGCGACGAGGCGTGCAGCAGGAGGCGGGAGAGCAGGCCGGCGGTGACCTTGTCGTCGCGGTCCAGGCCGCTGCCGTCCTCGAAGACGGCGCCGGCCAGCGGGAGGTGCTCCCGCTGGAGGGCGGTGCGCACGGCCTTGCCGGCCCCGGCGAAGCTGGCCGGCTGCCGGGAGGCGAGGGCGGTCTGGCGGGCCAGCGCCTCGGCGATGTCGTTGTCGCTGAAGGTGAGCATCCGCTCGACGAGCGCGGACAACGGCAGGGAGTGCACGGCGGCGATCCGGGCGGCCTTCTTGGGGGCCTTGGCGCCCTCGGGGTCGCCGTCGACGGTGATGCCACGGTCGTGGAGCAGATCGGCGAAGGTGCCGGCCGCGGTGTGGGCGGGGTCGGTGTCGCGGGGGGCGGTGCCGTGCTCGGAGTCGTCGAGGCGGGCCTCGTCGGTCATCAGCGCGGTGACGGGGGCGATGTTCTCGTTCGCGCCGATGGGGTGCTGGACGGGGCCCGAGTAGGCGGCGGTGTCATAGCCCAGGCTGATCTTGGTGAGGTGGCGCTTCTTGAGGCCGCGGACGGTGGCGTCGGCGAGGGTGCGCAGGTTCGCGGGCTGTTCCTCGGCGCCGTGCCGCGGGGCGCGGGCGGTGAGGGTGGGGTCGCCGCCGCCGACCAGGACGAGACGGTTCTTGCCGGTCAGGACGACCGTGGTGTCGATGCGGTGGTCGGGGCCGAGCGCGGAGAGCGCGGCGACGGCGGTGGCGAGCTTGACGGTGGAGGCCGGGGTGGCGGCCTTGCCCTGGCCCTCGCCGAAGACCTCCCGGCCCGCGGCCACGTCCAGGACGGAAGCCGTCCGCAGCGGGCCGAGCGCCGGGTCCTTCAGCAGCGGGGCGAGCGCGTCGGCCAGCCCCGCGTCGGTGGGGCCGGGCGCCGCGCCACGGCCCGCGGGACCGGGCGCCCGGCCGCCGAGCGCGGGCAGCACGGGGGGTGCGCTGGGCGCCGGCCGGGCCTCCGGAGCGTGATGCTCGCCACTGGCACCGTCCATCTCGGCCGCCTCCGCCCGCTCGGCCGTACGCTGACCCGAGTCCCACGGCCCGGACGCCGCCACCGCGACGATCGCGACCGCCAGGCCGGTGGCTGCGGAGACCGCCGTCAGCCGCCAGGTCTGCTGGGTCTGGCGGGGTGTGGCCTGCCAGGTCTGCCGCGTGGCAGCGACCGCCGTCTGCGCCCACCGGACCGCCGCGTGCGTCGCCGCCCGCGCGGAACGTTCCGCCGACTGCCATCTGACCTGCCACTTTCCGGTCTCGGGCACCTCGGACCAGCCCCTTTCGCCACCACACACCTGCGTGGGGGACACTTAATCACCAGACGTATGTGTTGATCATGGAGGAGCCACCCGTGGAGTTCGACGTCACCATCGAGATCCCGAAGGGTTCGCGGAACAAGTACGAGGTGGACCACGAGACCGGTCGGATCCGCCTGGACCGTCGACTCTTCACCTCGACCAGCTACCCGGCCGACTACGGCTTTGTCGAGAACACCCTGGGCGAGGACGGCGACCCGCTGGACGCGCTGGTCATCCTGGACGAGCCGACCTTCCCCGGCTGCCTCATCAAGTGCCGCGCCATCGGCATGTTCCGGATGACGGACGAGGCCGGCGGCGACGACAAGCTGCTGTGCGTGCCCGCGTCCGACCCGCGCGTGGAGCACCTGCGGGACATCCACCACGTGTCGGAGTTCGACCGCCTGGAGATCCAGCACTTCTTCGAGGTCTACAAGGACCTGGAGCCCGGTAAGTCCGTCGAGGGCGCCAACTGGGTCGGCCGCACCGAGGCCGAGGCGGAGATCGAAGCCTCGTTCAAGCGTCTTGAGGCGCAGGGCGGCGCGCACTGACGCAGCGTCGTCGGCCCGGCGTCCGGCGGGGTTTCCCTGACCGTGGCGCCCGGGTCCGCGCGCGCTGATTTTCGTACGCGAACGGGCGGCACCCAGTCGGGTTGCCGCCCGTTCGTGCGTGCCGGGGCCGGGTCGGCGGCCCCGGCACGTCCGCTCAGAAGCCGCGGGTGCGCTTGGCGGCCCGGCGTACGCCGGCCTCCTCGACCCCGGGAGCGCGCAGGAACAGCCGGGCCACTTCGGCACCGAGGTTGACGCCCACGGCGATGGCGAGCGCCAGCGAGGCGGCCTGCACCAGGGAGGTGAGGCCCTCCGGCAGGTGGCCCTGGGCGAAGTTGAGCAGCCCGAAGTACGTGGCACTACCGGGCAGCAGCGGGCCGATGGCCGCGGTGACGTACGGCAGGGCCGACGCATAGCGGTAACGGGAGAGCAACTGGCCGAAGAGACCGACCAGTCCGGCCCCGATCGCGGTGGCGGGCACCGGGTTTATCTCGGCGACGTAGTGGAGGGCGCCGTAGACGACCCAGGCGACGCCGCCGTTCAGGGTCGCGAACGCCACGGTGTGCCGCTCCTGCTGGAGCAGCACGCAGAACGCCAGCGCCAGCAGCATGGACGCGGTGATCTGGACCAGCGGCTCGTTGTACGCCCCCAGCGCCTCCTCGGGGTTGAGCCGCCGGAGGCCGGGGTTCAGCTGGAGTCCGATGTAGAGCACGCTGAGGACGCCGACGACGATACCGACGATGAGGTAGCCGACCTCCAGCAGACGGGCGGCGGCGGTGATGTAGTAGCCGGTCAGCCCGTCGTGGACGCCGGCGACCAGCGCCCGCCCCGGGATCAGCGCGAACAGTCCACCGGTGATCACCGCGGACGCCTGCACATTGGCGTGCGCCAGACCGAAGGCGACGCCCACCGCAGCGGGCGGCATCGCCGCGACCACGAACTGGTAGAACTCCGGCAGCCCGCGCCCGGACGCGAGCCAGGCCAGCCGGTCGCCGAGCATCGAGCCGATCGCGGCCGCGAGGAACACCAGCATCCCGCCGCCGACCAGCATGGAGGCGGCACCGGACAGCAGCCCGGAGGCCACCGTCAGCGCCCAGCTCGGGTACGGGTGGCGGTTACGGCGGATCTCGGCGAGGCCGCGGTACGCCTCTTCGAGGGTGATGCCCTCGGAGGTGATGTCGTCGACGAGCCGGAACACCGCGGACAGCCGGGTGTAGTCGACGCCGCGGCGCCGTACCGTCCGGCTGGCGGTGACCGGGTCGTCGACCAGCGACGGCTGGTAGGAGATCGACAGCAGGGTGAAGGTGACGGTCGGCTCGACCCGCTCCAGCCCGTACGCGTGCGCGACGCCGAACATCGCGGCCTCGACGTCCTCGGCGCCCTCACCGCCGGCGAGCAGGATCTCGCCGATACGGAGCGTCAGGTCGAGTACGCGGGGGACGGCCGGGCCGGTGTCCTCGTCGCCGCGCTCCAGGCGCTCGGGGACCGGGCGCTCGTGGACCGGCATCCGGAGCATGGTCCGCATCCGGTCCTGCCAAGGGGCTTCCTTGGTGAGGCTGACGGCGGGGATGCCGTGCGGCGGGGTGAAGGCGACGCTCATCGCCGTGGCGCCCACGGGGGCGGGCAGCGGGGTCTGGCCGGTGGTACTGCTCGGCGGGGTGAAGGCCGAGCCCTCCTGCTCGGCCGGCGCCTCCGGGCGCAGCCCCGGGGGCAGCGCGAACTCGGAGGTGGGGTGCTCGTCCTCGGGAAGCGGCGGATAGGGCACGCCCAGGGGCGGAGTGAAGGCGCTGTGGGCCTCGTCCGACTGGGGCTTGCGGTCCTCGTGACCGGTCTGATCCGAGGCACCACTGCCGCCACCGCTGCCGTTCGTACGCTGGCCGCGCTGGCCGCGCTGTGGGTCCGACACCACGGGTCTTCGCTCTCCTCGTAAGCCTCCTGACGGATGTCAAGGACACGATGCCTGATGAGGATGCGGGGCGCTTGCATGGGGGCCCACGTTTTCGGCTGTCCCGCCGTGGGTGTTGCTCGCCGTTGCGCCTGCGGCGGGCCGGGCCGCGGCGCGGGGCTGTCGGGGTGCGGTGACGGGCCGGAGGGGCAGGGGTGTGGGACTGCTTCGCTTTACGTCCCCACCCCTGCCC
>NZ_JBHXFI010000117.1:0-4316 GCF_042724075.1 Streptomyces sp. NPDC127097
CCGTCTAGCTTATGTGCTTTGGGGGTCTTTTTTTTTTATATTAAGAGCGGCGCCGGCCGGCCGGGGTTGGGGGTCCCCCCCCCCCTCTTCGTACCGGGCACCTCAACCATCAATTGAGGAACCCCAACGGCGATCAACCACCTCCGCGAGAGCGGCGGCGGTTTAGCCGCAAAATCAGCGCCCGGCCAGCTTCCAGGCCGTGGGCAGCGCGCCCATCGCCAGTGCGGCCTTGAGGGCGTCGCCGATCAGGAACGGGACCATGCCGACGGCGACGGCCTTGCCGAGGGACATCCCGGTGCTCAGCGCCAGGTAGGGGACGCCGACGGCGTAGATCAGGGCCATGCCGGCGGCCATGGTGGCGGCGGTGCGCAGCACTCCGCGGTCGCCGCCGCGGCGGGCCAGCGCGCCCACGGCGGTGGCGGCCAGCAGCATGCCCACGATGTAGCCGAAGGTGGCGCCGCCGGTGCCCGAGGCACCGCCGGCGAACCACGGCATGCCCGCGATCCCCGCCAGGGCGTACAGCGCCAGCGACAGCAGCCCGCGGCCCGCCCCGAGGGAGGCGCCGACCAGCAGGGCGGCGAAGGTCTGGCCGGTGACCGGGACCGGGGAGCCGGGGACCGGGACGGCGATCTGGGCCGCGATGCCGGTGAGCGCGGCGCCGCCGAGCACCAGCGCGGCGTCGCGGACGCGGGCGCGGGAGGCGGTGGCGGCCGGCAGCAGATCGGCGAGGACGGCGCCGGGACGGTGGAGAGCGGCAGTGCTCATCGGGACTCCGCGGGTATGAGGACGGATATGGGACGGGACGCGACGACGTTAGTCCAGCGGACGGCCGGCGATCATCGTGTAGCGGCGACAAAGCCGTACCGGCCCGCTTGGAGAGTTCCGAACAACTCCCACGCTGCCCAGGTCTGTTGGGGCGCGTGGCGTCTTTGCAGGTCACGTGATGCTCATCACGGCCGGGGCCGCGTTGTGCGGCCGGTTTTGTGGTAGCGCGCGGGGTGCGGCGACACTGGGTCCGCCCCGCGGTGACCTGTGGAGTTCCCCCAAACGCGCCGGCGGCCCCCGCCGCCTCGGCCCTTGCGAGAGTAAGAGTCCATGCACGACGCAACGACCCAAGCCGGTGAGCCCGCCCTCGGTGCGGGCGCCGGCGCGAAAGAGCCGCTGTCCGCGGGGCTCAAGCAGCGCCATCTGACGATGCTGGGCCTGGGCGGGGTGATCGGCGCGGGCCTGTTCGTGGGCTCCGGCGCCGGGATCGCGGTGGCCGGCCCGGGGATCGTGCTGTCGTATCTGATCGCGGGCGCGCTGGCGACGCTGGTCATGCGGATGCTCGGCGAGATGTCGGCGGCGATACCGGCTTCCGGTGCCTTCTCGGTGCATGCGGAGCGGGCGCTGGGGCGCTGGGCCGGGTTCAGTGTGGGCTGGCTGTACTGGTTCCTGCTGGTCGTGGTGCTCGCGGTGGAGGCCACCGGGGCGGCGCAGATCGCCCACGGCTGGGTGCCGGCGGTGCCGCAGTGGGGCTGGGTGCTGCTCTTCATGATCGTCTTCACCGTCGCCAACCTGTCCGCGGTGAAGAACTTCGGTGAGTTCGAGTTCTGGTTCGCGGCGCTGAAGGTCACCGCGATCGTGCTGTTCCTGACGCTGAGTCTGCTGGCGGTCTTCGGTGTGCTGCCGGACACCGAGCCGGTCGGCCTGGCGAACCTCACCGGGCACGGCGGTCTGCTGCCGCACGGCTGGGGCGGGGTGGTCTCCGGTGTCCTCGCGGTGGTGTTCGCGTTCGGCGGCCTGGAGGTCGTCACCATCGCCGCGGCCGAGTCGGACGATCCGGCGCGTGCGGTGGGCCGGGCGGTGCGCAGCGCGGTGTGGCGGATCCTGTTCTTCTACGTCGGCTCGATGCTGGTGATCGTGACGCTGCTGCCCTGGTCGTCGATGCAGCCGGGCAAGAGCCCGTACGTCGCGGTGCTGGACGGCATCGGGGTGCCGGGCGCCGGCCAGATCATGAACATCGTGGTGTTCGTGGCGCTGCTCTCCGCGCTGAACGCCAACCTCTACGGCTCCTCGCGGATGGTGTTCTCGCTGGCCGAGCGCGGCGAGGCACCGCGGGCGCTGCTGAAGGTGTCCGGCGGAGGGGTGCCGCGCCGGGCCGTGCTCGCGTCGGTGGCCTTCGGGTTCATCTCCGTGCTGCTGAATCTGAAATGGCCGGATTCGGTCTTCCTGTACATGCTCAACGCGGTCGGCGCGGTGCTGCTGTTCGTGTGGGGGCTGATCGCGGTCTCCCAGCTGCGGCTGCGTCCGCGTATCGAACGCGAGAACCCCGGGAAGCTGACCCTGCGGATGTGGGCGTTCCCGTATCTGACCTGGGCGGCGCTGCTCGCCATGGGCGGCGTGCTGGTGCTGATGCTGACCGACGACACGGCCCGGCCGCAGCTGCTGTGGTCGGCCGGGGCGACCGGCGCGGTGCTGCTCGTCGCGGGCGTCCGGGAACTCCGCGCGCGCCGCGCCCGGCGCTGAACTCCCCGGCGCCGGCGGTCACACCGTGTCGTATCCGACGATGAATCAGACACACACCGTCACGATCACGTCTGAATACCGAACATTCGCTGCACAACTGTTGCCCTGAGCGGACACCGGCACTCAAACTGAGCCCGCTTTGCCGAGGACCCCGGAGTCGTGCCGTCGGCAGGCCCTTCGCGACCTGCTGCCCCGGCGGGGGTCCAGGGGGCCCGGCAGCACCGTCGCACCGGTCGCGGCCCCGGCGAACGCAGTATCGCCTTGCTCCGCTCTCACCTACTGGGACAGGTACGACATGAATCGGACACCCTCGTCCGCCGCCCCCGCGCGCGAGCAGAGCGACGCGGTTCAGGGCGCGGGCCCGGACGGCGGCTCGCTGTCCAACGGACTCAAGCAGCGCCACCTCTCGATGATCGCCCTGGGCGGGGTGATCGGCGCGGGCCTGTTCGTCGGCTCGCGCGAGGGCATCGCGGCGGCCGGCCCCTCGATCGTGCTGGCCTACGCCGTCTCCGGCGCCCTGGTCATGCTGATCATGCGGATGCTCGGCGAGATGGCCGCGGCCAATCCGGCCTCCGGCTCCTTCTCCGTGCACGCCGAGCGCTCCATAGGCTCCTGGGCCGGGTTCACGGTCGGCTGGATGTTCACCGCGCTGCTGTGTGTGGCGGTGGCCGCCGAGGCGATGGGCGCCGCGGATGTCATGGTCCAGTGGTTCCCGGGCTCCGAGCCCTGGATGTGGGTCCTGCTCTTCATGGTGATCTTCACCGGGACCAACCTGGCCGCGGTCAGCAACTTCGGTGAGTTCGAGTTCTGGTTCGCCGCCCTGAAGGTCGCGGCGATCGGCATCTTCCTGGTCCTGGGCGTGCTGGCCATCTTCGGCCTGCTGCCCGGCACCTCCGCGCCCGGCACCACGCATCTGACCGGTGACGGCGGCTTCCTGCCCAAGGGCGTCGACGGCCTGATGGTCGGTCTGCTGGCCTCGGTGTTCGCCTACGGCGGTCTGGAGACGGTGACCATCGCGGCCGCCGAGTCCAAGGACCCGGTCCGCGGGGTGGCCGGCGCGGTGCGCACCGCGATGTGGCGGATCGCCCTCTTCTACGTCGGCTCGATGGCCATCATCGTCACGGTCATCCCCTGGAGCGCGCCGTCCATCGCCAAGAGCGGCCCGTACGTGGCGGTCCTGGACTACCTCAAGATCCCGGCGGCCGGCCAGGTCATGAACGTCGTCATCCTGGTCGCGCTGCTCTCCGCGGTGAACGCCAACCTCTACGGCTCCTCGCGGATGGCGTACTCGCTCATCTCCCGCGGCCAGGGCCCGGCCTTCCTCGGCAAGGTCAGCGGGGGCGTCCCGCGCCGCGCCGTCCTGCTGTGCGCCGCCTTCGGCTTCTTCGCGGTGCTGCTGAGCTTCCTGTGGCCGGACACGCTCTTCCAGTGGCTGCTGAACATGGTCGGCGCGGCCGTCCTGGTGGTGTGGGGCTTCATCGCCACCGCCCAGCTGCGGATGCGCCGGACGCTGGAGCGCGAGGCGCCCGAGAAGCTCGTGGTGAAGATGTGGGCCTTCCCGGTCCTGACCTGGGTGGCGCTGGCGGGCATCGTCGCCGTGCTGCTGCTGATGCTGCGCGATGAGAACCAGCGGATCCAGCTGCTGTTCACCGGCGGCTTCGGCGTGGTGCTGACGGTGATCGGCCTGATCCGGCAGCGGGCGCTGGACCGGGGCGCGGGCCTGCCCCAGGAGGTACGCGGTCTCGACGAACGTGCTGCGCTCTGCAAGCTGCTCGATCGGGTACCCGCGGTAACGAAGAATGCCGTTC
>NZ_JBHXFI010000118.1:0-4279 GCF_042724075.1 Streptomyces sp. NPDC127097
GAGGGGTAGGGGTGTGGGACGTAAAGCGAAGCAGTCCCACACCCCTGCCCCGGAGGTCCGTCACCGCACCCGACACCCACCCGGCCCGCCGCAGGCGCAACGGCGAGCAACCCCCACGGCGGGACAGCCGAAAACGTGGGCCGAAGGCAAAGCGCAGCGGAAAGGCGGGCCAGCCGAAAACGTGGGCCGAAGGCAAAGCGCAGCGGAAAGGCGGGACAGCCGAAAACGTGGGAAGCCTAAGCAAAGCGACTCAGGCGCGAGACAAGATCCGCGAACATCCCATCCGCCGGCTCCTCGGCCAGTATGTGGCGGACGACGACGGCCATCTGGCCGTCATACGCCGCACTCACCGCCGCCAGCGCAGCGAAATCGTGGACGAGCTGGCGTTCCAGCTCGGCGCGTGGGACGCGGCGGCCGTCCAGCCACAGGAGGGCGGTGGTTTCGGCGAGGGAGACCCAGGAGCGGACCACCAACTCCAGCCGTGGGGCGGGGTCGGGGATGCCGAGGTGGGCCAGGATCTGCTCGTAGGCGGCCTGGCGGACGCCGTCGATCATCGCGCCGGTGCGGGTGGAGCCGATGGCCGGGCCGCCGCGCATCAGGGCGGAGAAGCCGGGGCCGTGCTCGGCCACGAAGTCGAAGAAGCGCTCCATGACCCGCAACAGCCGGGCGCCGAGCGGGCCTTCGTGCGGTTCCACGAAACGGGCGGTGAGCTCCTCGGCGGCCCGGCGCAGCGCGGCCTCGTACAGCTGCTGTTTGCCGGGGAAGTAGTGGTAGACGAGCGGCCGGGAGATACCGGCCGCCTCGGCGACCTCGTCGATCGAGACATCCTCCGGGGAACGGTGGCTGAAGAGGTCCAGCGCGACAGCGATCAGCTGCTCACGCCGCTCCTCGACGCCCATTCTCCGCCGCGTCCCGGTCGTCATGCGGCCACCCTAACGACCTGGGGCGCGGCACGGAATCGCCGGTCCCATCACAGATCGAGCACAAGACCTCCACCGCGCGCCCGGGAGACGCAGAGCAGCAGGGAGTCCGCGCGTTCGGCGTCCGTCAGCAGGTCATCGCGGTGGTCCACCTCTCCGGACAGCACCCGTTGTTGGCAGGTGCCGCAGAATCCCCGCTCGCAGGAGTACGGCAGATCGGGCAGCGCCTGGTCGCGGATCGCCCGCAGCGCACTGGTGTCCGCGGGCACGGTGACCGTACGGCCGGTGCGGCGCAGCTCGACCTCGAACGGTGCGTTGCCGGTGGCCGGGACGGGGGCGGCGGGGGTGAACCGCTCGGTGTGCAGGGTCAGTCCCTCGGTCACGGCGGGCAGCAGTGCCGCGACGGCGTCCATCAGGGGCTCGGGGCCACAGCAGTAGACGGCCGCTCCCGGTGGCGCACCGGCGAGGACCGCCGCCAGATCGGGGCGCCCGTCCTCGTCCTCGGCGACCACCGTCAGCCGGCCGCCGCCGGGGCCCGCCAGCTCGTCGAGCTCCGCCAGGAACGGCATCGAGGCCCGCGAGCGTCCGCAGTACAGCAGCCGCCACGGGACCCCGGCCCGCTCGGCCTGCCGCACCATCGGCAGGAGGGGGGTGATGCCGATGCCGCCCGCGAGGAAGACGTAGGCGGGTCCGTCCCGGAGCGGGAAGCGGTTGCGGGGGCCGCGGACCTCGACGAGCGTCCCCTCGTGCAGCCGCTCGTGCACCTCGCGCGAGCCGCCGCGGCCGTCCTCGATCAGCCGGGCGGCGATGGTGTACGAACCGGGCGTCGCGGGGTCGCCGCACAGCGAGTACTGGCGTACGGCCCCCGAGGGCAGCACCAGGTCGAGGTGCGCGCCGGGCTCCCAGCTCGGCAGCCCCTCGCCCGCCAGGCGCAGCCGGACCACGCCCTCGGCCTCCGCCGTACGCTCCACCACCTGCAACTGCCGTGTCCCGGGCGCCTGGTGGCCCTGCCCGGAGGTGGGGTGTTCCAGCGCGGGCAGCGGCCACAGGGGGGAGGTCTGGATCCGCCGGCGCAGCGCCCGCCGGGCGGCCAGGGCGCCCGCGGCGATCAGCACGACGGTGCGGACCCGGGGCATCTCAGGCACCTCCGGTGGTACGGGCGTCGGCCGCGGTCGCGGCGGGGGAGGCGGCCAGATAGGCCATGGCCTGCTCGGTGCTGCCGTAGTGGGAGGGGTGGTAGGTGCGGCTCAGGTACTGCGGGATGGAGCGGGCCATGGCCCCGGTCGTCGGCAGCACGCCCCGCCGCCCGGCGCGGACGAACTCCCGTACGCTCGCCCTCCCGTCGGTCAGCGACGGGTCGTGCGCCAGGAAGAAGCGGGTGCCGCGCTGCCACAGGAAGACCAGCGCGGCGAAGGCCGTGGCCCAAGTGCGGACCCGCCGACGGTAGCCGCCGTCGAGGTGGACGAAGAGGTCGAAGGCCACCGAGCGGTGCTCCACCTCCTCCGCGCCGTGCCAGCGCAGCAGATCCAGCATCGTCGGGTCGGCGCCTCGCGCGTCCAGGGCCCGGGCGTTGAGCACCCAGTCGCCCAGGAAGGCGGTGTAGTGCTCGATGGCGGCGATCAGTGCGACCCGCTCCAGCAGCCACCACCGCCGGGGGCGGCCGGGCGGCAGGGTGCGGTCGCCGAGCAGCTTCTCGAAGAGCCAGTCGACCTGCGCGGTGTACGGGGCCGGGTCCAGCCCCTGCGCCTTGAGGTGCGGCAGCACCTCGTCGTGTGCCTGCGAGTGCATCGCCTCCTGGCCGATGAACCCGATGACGTCCGCCCGCAGCCGGGGGTCGCGGATATGCGGCAGCACCTGCTTGTAGACGTGCACGAACCAGCGTTCGCCGGCCGGCAGCAGCAGATGCAGCACATTGATCGTGTGGGTGCTGAACGGATCGCCCGGTATCCAGTGCAACGGGGTGTCCGTCCAGTCGAAGGCGACGTTGCGGGCCTTCAGCGGGGGGTGCTCGGACGCGGCCGGCTGGGGCCGCAACGGGGCCGTATTAGACATGGCGTCAATGTACTGGGGGGTAAGGAATGCCGGAACCCCTCGGGCCGGGAAAGGTCAGGGGGTGGGCGGAGGGTCCGCGGGGTGTTCCTCGTCGCCGGTGAGCAGTCGGTCGAGATCCGTCACCGGGCGCAGCGCGCCCAGGAGCGCGCCGACGCACATCTCGCGCAACTCGGTGCGGCTGAAGGTCTGATGCGTCAGCCACTCCACGCAGAGCGTGCGGACGAACACCAGCCAGCTCATCAGGGCGGCCGGCACCAGCTCGCCGGGTCCGGCGCCGAGGCCGGTGGAGTCGAGCAGCCGGCGGCGCAGCTCGGTCAGCTCGTCGGTGATGACGGTCTGGATCACCGGGTCGCCGGCGAGCACCCGGTTCGCCGCGAGCACGGTGTGGCGGTTCGCGGCGAAGTAGTCGATATGGGCGTCGAGTCCGGCGCGCAGCTGCTCGTGCACGGGGCGGGCCGGATCGAGTTCCGTACGGGTCAGCAGCCGGTCCGCGGCCTGCTGGTAGACCGCGGCGAACAGGTCGCGCTTGTTCGGGAAGTAGCGGTACAGCAGGGCGCGGGACACGCCGGCCCGTTCGGCGACCTCCTCCATGAACACCTCGTCGTACGGCTTCGCCGCGAAGAGCCGTGCTCCGGTGTCGAGCAGCTGGCTGCGGCGCTCGGCGGGGTCGAGTCGGCGGCGTGTGGTCATGGTCCCGAGGTTACTTGACACCTGTCTACTACCGGCCGTACGTTCCCATTAATAGACAGACGTCTACTAGCGGGCATCCGCGGACGGGGAAAGGGTGGCCGGGGCATGGCCGGACTTCTCAAGTGGCTGGCGCTGGCGATGGGCGCCGCCTGTGTGGCGATCGGCGTGTTCCACTTCGCCCTCGGCATCGACTCGGTACCGGGAGAAGGCGCGGCGGGTGCCACCGTCGACAGCCGGGAGCGCTTCTACGGGGCGGTCTTCCTCGGCTATGGCCTCGCCTGGATCCGAACGGCTCGGCGCTCGACGATCCCGGCCACGGCGGTGCGCTGGCTGGCCGGCATCTTCCTGCTCGGTGGCCTCGGCCGACTGCTGTCGCTGGCCGTCCACGGGACGCCGCAGTGGTTCCAGCTCGCCCTGACGGCCCTCGAACTCGCCCTGCCGCCGCTCTACTTCTGGCTGGCGGCCGCCGACGAGCGAGCGGCAGCGGCCCGGCCCTCGCCGCGGCGAACGGAGCGCGTGCTTCCCTAGGGCCTGTCTTCAAAGTCCCGTCGTTCGCCCGTAGGGCGGGCCTCGCGGCGTCTGGTGCACTTCACTCGCTGCGCTCGCTTCGTCTCGGC
>NZ_JBHXFI010000119.1:0-4117 GCF_042724075.1 Streptomyces sp. NPDC127097
GCCTTGGCGCGGGTGCGGCGGCGCACCGGCTTGGCCTCGGCGGCCTCCGCCGCGTCAACGGCCGGCTTGGCGGCGGCGGTCTTCCGCGTCCGCTTCGGCTTGGCCGGGGCGTCCTCGGCGACCGGGGCATCCGCCGTGGCCTTCGCGGCGGACGCGGACTTCCGGGTGCGCTTGGGCTTGGCCGGCGCGTCCTCGGCGCCCTCGGCGGTGTCCACCACGGCCTCGGCGGCCTTGGCTGCGGCGGTCTTCCGCGTCCGCTTCGGCTTGGCGGGAGCCTCCACGGCGCCCTCGGCGGTGTCCACCACGGCCTCGGCGGCCTTGGCAGCAGCGGTCTTCCGGGTCCGCTTGGGCTTCGCCGGCGCGTCCACCACGGCGTCCGCGGCCACGGTCTCCGTCACCACCGCCGGCGCCGTCTCCACGGCGGCCTTGGCGGTGCTGCGGCTACGGCGGCGCGGCTTGGCCGGCGCCTCGACGGGCTCCGTCACGGCCGCGGCGGCCGCCGAGCGCTCCGCCGCGAGCGCCCGGGCGGCGGTCTCGACGGTCTGGAAGCTTTCGGTCTCCACCGGGCGGACGACCCGGCTACGGCGGCGGCGCGGCTTGGCGGCCTCGGCCGGAGCCTCGGTCACCGCGGCGGGGGTCTCGGTCACCACGGCGGCCTTGGTCGCCACGACGGGAGCCTTGGTCGCCTTGCGGGCGGTCCTGGTCACCTCGGCGGGGGCCTCGGTCGCCACCGCGGCGGGCTCGGCCGCCTCGGCGACGGTGGCCGCGGCCTCGGTGACCGGCGCCGAGCCGGCACCGGACTGACCCGAGCGGGTACGGCGACGCCGGCGCGGCTGCCGCGGTCCGGCGGCGTCCGTGTCCTCGGCATGCTCGGAGCGCTCGGCGACAGCGGGCGTCCCGGTCGTCTGCGTCGTCGCGTCGGCCGGCGCGGAGCCGCCACGGGTGCGGCGGCGCTGGCGCGGGGTACGGGTGCGCGGGGCGCGCTCCTCCTCGACGACGGCGCCCTTACGGGGACCACGGCCCCGGCCGCCGGTCTCGCCCAGGTCCTCGACCTCTTCCGCGGCCAGCCCGGCCCGGGTGCGCTCGGCGCGCGGCAGCACGCCCTTGGTGCCCTCGGGGATGTTCAGCTGCGCGTAGAGGTGCGGCGAGGTGGAGTAGGTCTCCTCCGGCTCGTCGAACGCCAGGTCCAGCGCCTTGTTGATCAGCTTCCAGCGCGGGATGTCGTCCCAGTCGACGAGGGTGACCGCGGTGCCCTTGGCGCCCGCCCGGCCCGTACGGCCGATGCGGTGCAGGTAGGTCTTCTCCTCCTCGGGCGACTGGTAGTTGATGACATGGGTCACACCCTCGACATCGATACCGCGCGCGGCGACATCGGTGCAGACCAGGACATCGACCTTGCCGTTACGGAAGGCGCGCAGCGCCTGCTCACGGGCGCCCTGGCCGAGGTCGCCGTGCACCGCGCCGGAGGCGAAGCCGCGGCGCGCGAGCTGGTCGGCGATATCGGCGGCGGTCCGCTTCGTACGGCAGAACACCATCGCCAGGCCCCGGCCCTCGGCCTGGAGGATGCGGGCGACCATCTCCGGCTTGTCCATCGAGTGGGCCCGGAAGACGTGCTGGGTGGTGTTGCGGACGGTCTGGCCCTCGTCGTCCGGCGCGGTGGCGCGGATGTGCGTGGGCTGCGACATGTAGCGGCGGGCCAGGGAGATGACCTGGCCGGGCATGGTCGCGGAGAACAGCATCGTCTGCCGCTTGGCCGGCAGCAGCTGGATGATCTTCTCGACGTCGGGCAGGAAGCCCAGGTCGAGCATCTCGTCGGCCTCGTCCAGCACCAGGCTCTTGACCTGGGAGAGGTTGAGCTTGCGCTGGCCGGCGAGGTCGAGCAGCCGGCCGGGCGTGCCGACGACCACGTCGACGCCCTTCTTCAGCGCCTCGACCTGCGGCTCGTAGGCACGGCCGCCGTAAATGGCCAGCACCCGGACATTGCGCACCTTGCCGGCGGTGAGCAGATCGTTGGTGACCTGCTGGCACAGCTCGCGGGTGGGCACGACGACGAGGGCCTGCGGCGCCTCGGTGAGCTGCTCGGGCTGCGCCCGGCCCGCCTCGACGTCCGCGGGGACCGTGACGCGCTCGAGGAGCGGCAGGCCGAAACCGAGGGTCTTACCCGTGCCCGTCTTGGCCTGGCCGATGACGTCGTTGCCGGAGAGGGCGACGGGGAGCGTCAGCTCCTGGATGGGAAAGGGGGAGATGATGCCGACGGCTTCCAGCGCCTCGGCCGTCTCGGGGAAAATCCCGAGGTCTCGAAATGTAGACAGAATCTTGCCTCTTCTGTGAGACGCGGCGTGAGGCGGCGAAGGGGGTCGTACCGCACCTTCGTACGGGTTCGTACGGGCCGGCCTGAGGCGGCCGGTGGGGCGGGACCACTGCCAACGCTCAGGCACTCCTGCCGCGAGCGGTGTCCCTCCTGCTGTGCGTATGTCTGCTACGCGCCGCAAAAGAGGGCGGTCGGTTTGGAGCCGATCGGGCCACCGACCGGGCATCCGCTTCGTGGAACGACCCACCGATACTCGGCAGGTCCAAATACCACTGTACCCCGGATATGGCGCGCCCATCCGAAGGCTTGTATGAGTGAGGAATACATCACGGCCGGGCCCGGTGCCCGAGCGCCGGCTACGACCGTCGTTCGTACGGGGGAACGGCAGTGGCTGACCAGGGCCTTCCCCTAGTGGCTGACCAGGGCCTTCCCCCAGCCGCCGAGCGGGCTATTGTGCCGGTCATGGGAACGCCTGACAACGCCGCGGCTGACGCGCAAGAACACACCGGGATCGCCGCCCAGGACTGGGCGCAGGCATCCGCCGACCCCCAGTACCGGGCCGCCGTGATCGATCTGCTCGGCGCGCTCGCCTACGGCGAGCTGTCCGCCTTCGAGCGCCTGGCGGAGGACGCCAAGCTCGCGCCGACGATGGACGACAAGGCCGAACTGGCCAAGATGGCCTCGGCAGAGTTCCACCACTTCGAGCGGCTGCGGGAGCGGCTCGCGCAGATCGAGGCGGAGCCGAACGAGGCCATGGAGCCGTTCGCCGCCGCCCTGGACGAGTTCCACCGCCAGACCGCGCCGTCGGACTGGCTGGAGGGCCTGGTCAAGGCATATGTGGGCGACTCGATCGCCAGTGACTTCTACCGCGAGGTCGCGGCCCGCCTGGACTCCGACACCCGTGGCCTGGTGCTGGCCGTGCTGGACGACACCGGTCATGCCACGTTCGCCGTGGAGAAGGTGCGCGCGGCCATCGAGGCCGAGCCGCGGGTCGGCGGGCGGCTGGCCCTGTGGGCGCGCCGGCTGATGGGCGAGGCGCTCTCGCAGGCGCAGCGGGTGGTCGCGGACCGCGACGCGCTCTCCACGATGCTGGTGGGCGGGGTCGCCGACGGCTTCGACCTGGCAGAGGTGGGCCGGATGTTCTCACGGATCACCGAGGCACACACCAAGCGGATGGCGGCGCTGGGGCTCGCGGCCTGACGCCGAGTCCTGACGCCGTATCGGGGCGCCGGGCGGTTCAGGCCGTCCGGTGCCCCTTCAGTGCCGGGGCCGGCCGGCGCAGGCGCCGGTGCGGCGGGCGCACCAGGACCGACAGCAGCGCCGCCCCCACGGCGACCGACGCGAACATCACCTGGACGGGATACCCCGGGCCGAGGATCGCGCGGGTCAGCACGGCGCCGAGCAGCGCCGCGACCGGGCCCGTCGCGAGCGTGAGGGTGTGCGAGGGGAAGCGGTCGGGCAGCCATCGCGTGGCGGCCAGGGCGATGACAAAGCCGATGAGCAGGGCACCGAGCGCTTCCCAGATCATGCTGTTTCCCTCCCGCGTGACGACGCCGACCGGCTGAACAAATCGGTCGTAGGCGGTCGTACCCAGGGGGCACCGGCAGCAACCCTTCCCGCGCCGGTCCGCTGCCTGATCAGCCCAGCCGAACCGACTCGAACGGTCTGATCTGCGCAAATACGGCGCCCGGGGGGGGGCCGGAACGGCACCGGAGGCCGCGGTTCCGGCCTCCCCCGCCCCCTCCCCCTCTCCCCCTTCGGGGGAGGGGGCGGGGGGTGGGTTCGGGGGTGGGGGGGAGCCGTGGC
>NZ_JBHXFI010000120.1:0-1826 GCF_042724075.1 Streptomyces sp. NPDC127097
AGTCCGAACACCCACCCCGGAGGCCGCGCACCCGCCACCCACCACAAACCGGGGCCCCACCCCTACACACCCCCTCCCGCCGACAGGCGAAAAACAGGCACGGCGGCGCCACCCGAAAACGTGGGCCGAAAACTACTTCGCAGAGGTCCGGCGAAAGACCAGTAGATCTGCGGTGTCGCCGAGCACCACATACGTGGAGCGGGGATGGCGGGCGGCCGTCTCCGCCAATACCTGCCGCGGCGTGCGGTCACCACGTAGCTGGACAGCGACGTACTGGGGCGACAGCCCCCCCGTGTCGCCGATCCAGAAGACCTGGGTGCGGTGGGTGAGCCGGCTCAGCGGCCGGATGTCGGACTCCACGGTCGCGCCGTCGGGTATCCGCTCCAGCAGCTTCTCGTCGGCGGTGACGTTCGGCGGGGTGCGGTAGGTGGCGGCCTCGGTGAGCCGGGACAGGGGGAGATTGGCGGTCAGGGCGAGGGCGGCGGCCAGGACGGCGGCCGGCAGATGGTGGGCGTACGCGCGCAGCCAGGGGCGGGCCGAGACCCGTATGCGCGGCAGGGCGTCGATCAGCGCGAGGAAGACGACCGGCATCAGGACGGCGTTGTAGTGCCAGTCGGTGCCCCAGTAGTGCGGCTCGTGGGAGAGGAAGCGCCAGCCGAGGGTGGGCAGCGCGACCAGGAGGAGGGGAGAGCGCAGCGCGAGCAGTCCGGTGGTGGGGAGCAGGACCCACAGGGTGGTGCGGAGGGCGTCGTCGAGGGGGATGGTGGCCCCGCCGCCGTCGGCGCCGAATTTGGTCCAGTAGTCGTACGAGCCGGAGCCGTTGAAGCCGGGTATCAGCAGGCCGAGGGTGACGGCGGTGGCGGTGATGCCGAAGGCGACCAGGCCGATGGCCAGGGGGCTGGCCCGGCGGGTGCGTATCAGGGCGAGCGCGCCGATGGTGGCCGCGGTCACCCCGAGGTCCTCCTTGACCAGCACCAGGGGCGCGGCCCAGCAGACCGCCGCGGTCCACCGCCCGCGCAGCACCGCTTCGAGCGCGAACGCGATCAGCGGCAGCGCGAAGGCGATCTCGTGGAAGTCGAAGTCGACGGCCTTCTGCACGCCCCAGGACAGGCCGTAGGCGATGCCGAGGGCCAGGCCCGGGACCCGGCCCAGGTGGCGGGCGGCGGCGCGGGTGACCGGCAGCACGGACAGGGCGAACAGCGCGGCCTGCGCGGTCAGCAGGGTCACGGGGGAGGGGAACACCCGGTAGAAGGGGGCGAGCACGATCAGTACCGGGCTGAAGTGGTCGCCGAGGATGTTCGTGCCGGGGCCCTTGAGGTCGACTATCGGCGCCTGGAAGTGCGCGTAGCCCCGTATGGCCTGCTCGAAGATGCCCAGGTCCCAGGAGGAGATGGACATGGTGCGGAACCGGTAGACGGAGAGCAGCGCGAACGCGAGGAAGAAGAACCCGGCGGTCCAGTACGGGTCCAGGCGCGGGGTGCGGAGGGGCGCGGTCCGGGTCCGCAGCCGGTCGGCGGTGTGCCGCAGCCGGCCGGGCCGGGCCGGTGGTGCGTCGGTGGTCGTGGTCGCGGCGGCGGCCGGCCCGGCGGTCCGGGGCGGCGGCACGGTGCCGCGGTCCTCTACCGGAATCCGTCCGGGGGCGCCCCCAGCCGTTGCTGCGGCCGTGTCCATGCGGATCCTCACTCTCCCCTGCCCGAAAAGATACTCGAACCGGCTGGCCGGTCCGCCTGGTGGCCGCTGCGCTGCGACGGCCGGGCCGGCAGTGGGTCAGACGTGGTCCTGGGGCGGTGCGTTCCCGGGGAGGGACGGCCGCCGGCCCCGGGCCC
>NZ_JBHXFI010000121.1:0-1571 GCF_042724075.1 Streptomyces sp. NPDC127097
ACGCCGTTGATGGCGTTGATGTCCCAGTCGTTGACGGCGTTGGGGTCACCGGCGGACTCCCGCATGATGTTGCGGTGCAGGCCCTCGTAGGAGCCGGGGATGCCCTTGGCCTTCATGATGTCCAGGGACTCGCGGATCCAGCCGTCAAGGTTGTTCGGGTACTCCTTGACGTCCTTGCGCTCGGCGGAGCGGTTGGCGGCCTGCTGGGCGCTGTGCTGCTTCTCCACGGCGGTGACCTTCACGTGGTCCGCGACCGAGGCGGTCACCGGACGACCGGTCTTGGCGTCGTCCGCCTTGGCCGGCTGACCCTTCGCGCTGACGGGCTTGACCGCGGCGGGGGCGTGCTCAGAAGCGGCCTGAGCGGTGTCCGGGGCGGAGGTGAGGGCCAGGCCCGAGGTGGCACCCGCGGCGGCCAGGACGGCCACGGCGACCTTGTGGGTACGGGTGATGCGGGTGATACGGGCAGCGCGGGGCAGGGTGAAGCTGGGCATGCAGAGTGACCTCTTCCAGGTACTGGGGACGGGGAGGCGGCCTTTTTTGGCGGCGCGTAACGAACCGGAGGTCTTTGTTGCGTCCGCCGTGGGGCGTGACCCGCAAACTCGCTCTCGGTGCGTCGGAATCCATGGTTAACGCCGGTCCCGAATCGAGGCAATGGTGCTCTGTACTACTCATCTTCGTGAGATGAACCCGAATCGCGGAAGTGATAAGCGCTTCGGGCGGCGTTGGCCCGGAATGGGCGCATGGGTATCTCCTAGACAGGGTCGTAAGTGACATGCATCGCGTGCCTCGGGTCACCCGATAACGCCCTCAAAGGCCGCTCGAACCCCGTCCATAAGTTGTCTGGCTCACACCGGAATTAGGGTTTTCCGGCGCCGGTTCGGGCGCCGCTGGCAGCGAATTCAGCCGGGTGCGGGCACCGCGAGGCGGGCCGTTGATCCGTAAATGTGGCGCGGGGCACTGTGGCGGCGGCCAAAAGGGCGGCAATTGTGTGCTGATTCACGATCGGCCACGGCCGGTTTTTACCGCGGTGCGGAGCCGGAGAAGGCCGGACCGGCTCGGCCGTCGGTGCGAGCTCCGCTACGTCAATACGGCGGTGCCGCTGGTCCGTTCGCAGCAGCGCCCGGAGCTGTCGCATGACTCCGGGCCCGCCGCCCCGGAAGGTGGCAGCGCACACAGTCACCACTCACCGTAGGGACATCCATATGCTCCGTCGTATTTCCGTCGTGCTCACCGGTCTTCTCGTCACCGGCTTCCTCGCGACCGGAGCGGCCGCCGCGGCGCCGGTCGATGGCCGCCACCAGGACCGCCTCACGGCCAAGGAACGGCACGGCCTCCGTATCGCCTCCGAGGTTCTCGACACGCTCTTCGGCGAGGGCCTGCCCCGGCGCGACCGCTACTGACCGGCGGCGCCGGGCGCCGAGGCCCGGCGCCGGTGCCGGACCGCACACGGCAACGGCTCTGTGCGAGCCGATCGGAGATCTCGATGTTCACTTCTTCCTTCTCAGGGGTCGAGGGCACGGCGCGGCTCGCAGTCGGGTGACCGGGAGTACGGTGCGTGTCCCGGAACCTCG
>NZ_JBHXFI010000122.1:0-1552 GCF_042724075.1 Streptomyces sp. NPDC127097
GTGTGTGGGACTGCTTCGCTTTACGTCCCACACACCGGCCCCTCCGGCCCGTCCCCTCCCGTGGGGGGAGTTGGTGAAGGTGGGTGGGGGCCGGCCGCCGTTAGCTGTTCGGTCCCGGAGGCTGACGACACCGCTTCCCCTGACCCAGAAGGAACCACGCCATGACCACCCCGCGCGCCTTCCCCCTGGAGCCCGTCCCGATTCATGTGTCCGACGAGGTCCTCGGTGACCTGCGCGCCCGACTCGCCTTGACCCGTGCGCCGCTGGACGAGGGGAATGCGGACTGGTCCTACGGCGTCCCGGACAGCTATCTCCGTGAGCTGGTCGCCTACTGGCGGGACGGCTACGACTGGCGCAACGCCGAGGCCGCCATCAACGCCTACGCGCACTACCAGGTGAGCGTCGCCGGTGTCCCGGTGCACTTCCTGCGCAAGCCCGGCTGCGGCCCCCGACCGATCCCGTTGATCCTCACCCACGGGTGGCCGTGGACGTTCTGGCACTGGTCGAAGGTGATCGACCGGCTCGCCGACCCGGCCGCGTTCGGCGGTGACCCCGCCGACGCGTTCGACGTCATCGTGCCGTCCCTGCCCGGCTTCGGATTCCCCGGCCCGCTCACCGGCTTTCCGGACGTCAACTTCTGGAAGGTCGCCGACCTCTGGCACACCCTGATGACCGAGACCCTGGGATACGAGAAGTACGCCGCCGGGGGCTGCGACATCGGCGGGATCGTCTCCAGCCAGCTCGGCCACAAGTACGCCGACGAGCTGTACGGCATCCACATCGGCTCCGGGCTCCCGCTCGACTTCTTCAGCGGCCCCCGCGCCTGGGACTTCGCCCGGAATCGGCCCCTCACCGACGACCAGCCCGCCGACGTCCGCGCCCGCATCATCGAGCTGGACCACCGCGCGGCGTCCCACCTCGCCGTGCACATGCTCGACGGCGCCACCCTGGCCCACGGGCTGAGTGACTCGCCCGCCGGACTGCTCGCCTGGCTGCTGGAGCGCTGGAACGCCTGGAGCGACAACGGCGGCGACATCGAGTCCGTCTTCACCAAGGACGACCTGCTCACCCACGCCACGATCTACTGGGCGAACAACTCCATCGCCACGTCGATGCGTTACTACGCCAACGCCAACCGCTACCCCTGGACCCCCGCCCACGACCGCACCCCGGTCGTGCAGGCCCCGGTCGGCCTCACCTTCGTCACGTACGAGAACCCGCCCGGCATCCACACCGCCAACGACCGCATCCAGGCGTTCAAAACCGGCCCGCAGGCCACTTGGTTCAACCACGTCAACGTCAACGCCCACGACCACGGTGGCCACTTCATCCCCTGGGAAAACCCCCACGCCTGGGTGACCGACCTACGCCGCACCTTCCACGGCCGCAGACCCTGAACACCCCAACCCCCAACCCGACGCACTCGTCCGGCAACGGGGGCCAAACAGACCACCGACATGCACCCCCACCGGCCTTCTTCTCACCCACCCAACGGGAGGGGACGGGCCGGAGGGGCCTGGTGTGTGGACGTAAAGCGAAGCAGTCCACACAC
>NZ_JBHXFI010000123.1:0-1120 GCF_042724075.1 Streptomyces sp. NPDC127097
AGTGAGCGTTTGGTTCATATATCAGGTGCTTCAGGATGGTTCTGAGTGGCCAAGCGCGGGTGCCGGCTTGGCGATTCGCTCGGAAAACGGCTTATGCGACGATCCGTAGACCAGTAGTGCGCCGGTTTCCTTACGAAGGCTCCCGTCTCATTTGGAAACCACCCGGTTCATGCGAGATGACAAACCCGCACCCTGATGCTCCGGACACCCCGGCACACGCCCTGCCCAGGCCGACCGCCGTCCCCTACCCAGGCACCATGCAGTCCCCAAGGCCCTACCCCAGCGACCTGTCCGACGCACGGTGGGAACTCATCCGCCCCACCCTGGAAGCCTGGCGCCAAGCCCGCAACGGCATCCGCAAACCCACCCACGACCTGCGTGCCCTGATGAACGCCATCCTCTATGTCGACCGCACCGGAATCCCCTGGCGCTACCTTCCCCACGACTTCCCACCCCACCAGACCGTCTACGGCTACTTCGCCCACTGGGAGGCCGACGGCATCTTTGACCAGCTCACCGGACTGTTACGCGGCAAAGTCCGCCAAGCCGAAGGCCGCGCGAGCGAACCCAGTGCTTGCCTCATCGACAGCCAGAGCGTCAAAACCTCCGCCACCGTCCCCCTGCCCAGCCAAGGCGTCGATCCAGCCAAGAAGATCATCGGCCGCAAACGGCACATCGTCACCGACACGCTCGGTCTACTTCTTGCCGTCGCCGTCACCGCCGCAAGCGTCCACGACTCCGCGGCCGGCACCCACCTCCTGGCACAGGTCGCGGAGCAACACCCCGCTGTCACCAAAGCCTGGGCCGACAACGGCTACAAGACCAAAGCCGTGGAACACGCCGCCCAGCTCGGCATCGACCTCGAAATCGTCCACCGCGACCCCACAGTCCGCGGCTTCCGCGTCCAACCCCGCCGCTGGGTCGTCGAACGAACACTCGGCTGGCTCATGCACCACCGACGCCTGACCCGCGACTACGAAACCCACCCCCACCGGTCAGCCGCCATGATCCAACTGGCCGCCATCAACCTCATGACCCGCCGCCTCGCACACGAGACCACACCCAACTGGCGTGAGAGCTAGACCCAATGAAACAGACATTGAAGAACCAAACGCTCACT